>JAQWIP010000041.1 GCA_029248825.1 Alphaproteobacteria bacterium
CTCGGTTATGCAGCTCAACCCCACGTTGGACGATTGGAAGCTCGACCGGTTGATTAGCTGGTCGCTGGACAATGCCATTGGGCGCCAACCGGTGCAGGAAAATTATCCTTATTTATCCGATCAAATCGCGGCGGCTGCCAATGAGGCTGGCGTCGATGGCGTCGATGCGGGCATTTCCATTCCCGCTTCTTTGTTCGACACGCGAACCCTCACTTTGCCGTTCATGTCGGAGGCGGAGCTGGCGGAAGAAGCCGAGGAGCCAGAGTTCTGGGAGGAGTTTGATCCCGAGCTAAGCAATCTCGTCGGCCGCGTGGTCAAATTTCAAATTCTCTATAGCAATGAAAACGAAGACCGCATCGTGGTGCTTTTGTCGTCCATTGGGGTGGCCGATTTGGAGCGCTATCGCAGCCTGATGCTGGATGCCAATTTGCTACCCGTGTTCATCGAGAATGAGATTTTCTCTCTGGTCAATGGCATTTACGCGCGGATGAGCTCGGACGATATTTACAAACCTTTCTCGATTGTCCATTTATGCCCGGGCAATAATCTGCTGGTTTCCAATATGCGCGGCCGCTTGGTGACGCAAAAAATCAACATCTCCGATTTCGACGAAGCCTTGTTGATGGAGCTGGAAAGCGTCGACGAACCGGGCGGCGATTTTTGGGAAGAAGTGGCCATTCGCGTCAGCGAGCAGGTCAAGCAAGCGATTGCCTTTGTGGTGGAGACCTATGAGTTTCCCAATCCAGATAAAGTGTTTTTCGTCTCGGAATATAAATCCATCGACAATTTCGTCACCCTCATCGAAGACCGTTTGGGCACCGCGCGGGTGATTGTTTATGACGCGATGGAAGATGTCGATGTGCCAAATGAACATGCCAAATATCTCGATTATTTTGAAAACCCATCGGTGTTCACCACCGCCGTGGGGCTGGCAACGCAAGGGATAAATGTCGAGGGGCGCGGGGCGAGCCATTTGCATCGACGCCTAATCTCGATGAATTTTCTGCAAGATGCGCCGCGCATTCGTCGCAATCGGCAATTGGGCGCTTTGAACCGAATTTTAACCTTGGCGATTATGGCTGTCTTGGTGTTTTCGGGCAGCGTTTTGGGCATTAATACGATACCGGCCTATTTGCAAACTCGTGAGGCCTCGAAGCAATTCAACCAAGCGAAAAGCATTGCCCAGACGCAAAAATTGCGGCGGGCGGTCAGCGAGAGAAAGCTTCTGGAGGCCAATGCTTTGGTTTCCAATATGCAAAAAAACACGGTTCGTCGCGGCCATGCGAAATTTCTAGCCGCCTTGCCCGCGATGCTGCCCATCGGCACAGAGCTGCAAGGGCTGACGATTTCTCAAACCGATGGCGTGGCTTTATCGGGCTTGGCGACCAGCAATGAGCAGGTCAATGAGATTAAGCGCAACTTGCGCACACAAGGATTTGTGAACCGCGATCCGGCGGTCGATTTGAAACGCGAAGATGATTATTGGGCGTTTCAAATGACCCTAAACTTGGCGAGGTCAGAGTGATGTCCCAGTCTCGCTTCAGCCCCGAAACGCCTTCCGCTATGGCCTCCACCGCGTCGCTATCGCCCGAGGCGCGCGCCCTATTGAGCGAGATAACCACGGGCGGGGCGCCGGCGCGTTTCGCCGAGGAAACCACACCCTCGCCAGCGATTGTTCTGGCGCCACATGCCGATGCGCGCGCCAACGCCTTTGTCGATTTATTAAACCATGTCGGCGATGGCGCGCCTGCCGATGCGCCGGAGGGTGAGTTTGATGAGGCGGCGGCTTTGGCGGCGGTGGATAAATATAAAGCGGAAAAAAATGCGGCCCCTTCTGCTTCGCAAGCGAGGTTGGAAATGGCTGCGGATGCGAATGACGAGGGTGGCGAAGAGGGAGACGCCATCGGCTTGGAAGAGAGCGAAGATTTGCTGGATGGCGATGTTTTGGCGGCCATGGACGACGACCCGTTCTTTGATTTGGACGAGGCGCCTGCAACGGGCTTGCGCGGATTTTTCGCGCGCCTCACGCGCAAGACCACTGGCTCGGCCAAACGTTTGGTGGGCGCCAAGGATGCCGGCGCCGCTTATCGCGCGCAATCGGGGCGCTCTCTTTTGCCGTTCACCATCGTGCGGACTTTTGTTTTAGTGCTGGTTGCGGCCGTGCCGCCTTTGGTGAATTTGGCGGTTATTCAGCCGCAAATATCCGACAATAATCGCAAGCTGACGCAAATTCGTACCTTTGAGGCGGCGAGCCAAGAGGATCAAAAAGTTGCCAATGCGGTGGCGGGTAATCTCGTGCGGGTGCAAAAAATGGCCGAGCTGAAAGTCACGAGGCTGATGCCAGAGGCTGAATTTCAGAACCTGTTCAACGGCTATTTGGCGGCCTTGCAAAAATACGATGTGGAAATTTTGAGCTATAATGTTGCCTCCGATAAGCAGCGCAAAGTGGTGGTCGGCGAGCAGGTGCAAGAGGCCAGCGTGGTGGCGATGGAGCTGGTCGGGCGCTATGATGTCTATACGGAAATCAGACGGGTTTTCGTCGAGCAGAGCCAAAACATACAAGTGCTAAACGAAGTCTTTGACGTGGTGCCGGGCAGTTTGGATTTGAAAATCAAAGCTCAATTCCTCGTGCCAACGTTACGCGCCTATGACGCAGAATTAGATACCGCCGAACCCGCAAAGAAGGAAAAAAGATGATGCGATTGCTGCCCAAGATACCGCTTCTTTTGAGCCTTCTCGTGGCGCCCGTTTTGGCGCAAGAGGCACCCGTTAAAGGGGCTGCGAAAGTAAATGCCAAAGCGGCCGATCCGCAAGACCCATTCGTGCGCGGGCTGGTTCGCTTGGATGAGAAATTGCGGATGCAGCGCGAGGCCGAAAATTTGGCGCGCAGCGCATTGGAGTTAGAGCAAAGAAAAACCCGCGAGGCCAGTGGCGAAGTTCTGCCCGAAGAGGGGCTTGGCATGCCCGCGCCACTGTCCGACCCCGATTTTTTTACCGCCTATGCGGCCAGTCAATATCGCCTCGATGGGTTGGTTCTATCCCGCCCCGACCGCGAGCCGGTGATTCATATTTACGAAGAAAAAGTAAAGCCGAGAGACAGCGTTCTTTATTGGTCGGGCGACGATAGGCGTTGGATTTATGAGCGCGTCAAGGCTGAAAACCTATCGGCCATTGCCAAGAAATTATGGATGAAACCGGATGATATTCTGGCCATGAACGGCGTTTTGCGCGAAGGCCAATTGAGCCAACCAGAGCGGCTTTTTGTGTCGCCACGCGACAATGGCCCGCTGACGCATATTGTGCGTCGCGGCGATACATTGGCCAAATTGGCCGCCGCCTATGACACAGATGCGGCGCGTTTGCGGGTGCGCAATAATTTGGATGCCAAGGCTACGTTGATTATCGGCAAGCGGTTTTTGGTGCGCGAAAAGGCTATTGATGAGCGCCTGTCGCGCATGGCGGTGCCGCAACCGCCGCGCCTCGATGTTAGCTCGCTTGAAAAAGCGCGGTTGCCCTATGCACGGCTTGGCCAATATGCCACCAGGGCGAGGGCTTTGCGCGGCGCGCGCGAGTTCTATTTGAAATATTATGAGTTCATGGACAGCGATATTTTGTTGCGCATGGAGCGCGACCCTGACCAAAAAGAGCAGGTGTTTTACAATATGGACATCGGGCCTCTGCGCTCGCCTCGCCATGGCGAGGCGTTTTGTAGTTTGTTCCGCAAGGATGATTTGCCATGTCTCGTGGTGGCGCGCGTGCCGGGCCCCGAGCGGGTGCAAAACTTCGATAGCCAAGCGATTATTTCGGTCAGCCCTTATGTGTTTTTCGACGGCGACGAGCAAATGGATACGGGCAGCACCGATGTGGAGCGCGTCACCAAGCTAGAATATTTCCTGACCGAGGGGCAAGAATTAGGCAATGCCGAAGGCACGATTGCGAAAATCACCGCCAAGCGGATTATGCTGACCGATGCCAATGGCTATTTGCTGACGTTGCCGTTGAACAAAATTCCTGAGTTAGACCCGATTGAAAAACGCAAAGCCGAAGAGGCCGCACGCCAAGCGCAAAGAGACCAAGCGGCGGCGGTGGCAACGGCTGCCGTGGGTGGCCTAGAAGCCCCCGATGCGCCGTCTTTGGAGAACTCGGGCTTGGCACAAAATTTGAAAAAGAGCGAAGCCGCAAGGCGCGACGGCAGCACGAATTTCATTAAAGATTTAGCCGCCAAGCCGAAAAAGATTGAGAAGTAAAACCCTCTTGGGGGGTGTAGGTGAGTTGAGATGATTGAGTACACAAAAGATGTTGCGGACAGGGTGTTGCGAATTTTGCAAGCCAGTGGGCAAGTCGATACGGAAAAAATGAAAGAAGTTATGGTCGCCGCCGAGTCGCGTTCGGGGCGTGCCTTGGCGATGATGATGCAAGAGCTGGTCGATGAAGAATTGGTGATGAGCGTTTTGTCGCGCGCCTATGCTTTGCGCCGCCGCAATATTACGCCAGCCGACATCGCCCCAGATGCTTTGGCCTCCATTCCGACGAAAATGATTACCGAGGAACATATTATTCCTTTCGCGCGCGAAGGCAGGTTTTTGCGGGTCGGCACGGTCGACCCCACAAAGGCGACTTTGGCCAATCAGATAAAAGCCATCAGCAACCAAAATGTTGAGTTCTTCCTCATCAAGCCGAGCGAATTTGCGGCCTGTATGGAAGCGCCAGAAGTAAATGAGCTGGTTTTTGGCAAGGAAGAAGAGGCCAAACAGGCCGCGCCCGACCCAACGCCGAAAAAGCCTGCGCGTCGACGCTCGGCTTATGACATTGATAACCCCAAATTGGTGATTAAATTTGTCGATGATATTTTGCAGCAATCGATTGTGACCGATACGTCAGATATCCACGTCGAGCCATACCGCGAAGCGGCGCGCATTCGGTTTCGCGTCAATGGCGTTTTGGTGGCGCAAGACCAGTTCGCGGAATATTTATTCCACAATTATCTGGCGGTGGTGACGCGCTTTAAAATTCTGGCCGATTGCGATATCTCCGAAAAACGCTTGCCCCAAGATGGCGCGATCACGTTTAAAACCGCGGACGGCGAGGATGTCGATACGCGCTTTAATGTTCTGCCGGGCAAAAACGGCGAGCGCATTTGCATCCGTCTTTTGAAAGGCGACCCATCGCTGTCGATTGATAAAATTGGTTTCAAAGACAGCGATTTGGAAAAGCTGAAAGAAGCGATTACCGCGCCGCAAGGCATGGTGCTGGTAACAGGGCCGACGGGCTCGGGCAAAACCACAACGCTTTACGGCGCACTGCAATATATCAATGACCCCGGCACGAATATTATGACGGCCGAAGATCCGGTGGAATATTATCTCGAGGGCTTGGGTCAAACTCAGGCCAATGAGAAAATCGGCCTGTCGTTCTCGTCTATCTTGCGCGCCTTTTTGCGCCAAGACCCCGAGGTTATTCTGGTCGGCGAGATTCGCGATACCGAGACTGTGGAGATTGCGGTGAAAGCGGCTTTGACTGGTCACCTTCTTTTGTCGACTTTGCACACCAATGATGCGATTGCCACCATCTCGCGCTTGCTAAATATGGGCGTGCCGAGCTTCATGATTTCGGCCGCCTTATCGCTGATTGTGGCGCAACGTTTGGCGCGTAAAAATTGCCAAGAATGTTTGGTGCCAGATGAGAGCGCGACGCCGGCAGCGTTGAAATATATCGGTTTTAGCGATGAGGAAATTGCCACGTTAAAACCGCGCAAAGGTGGCGGCTGCGCGGTTTGCGAGGGCAGCGGCTATAAGGGACGACAAGGCATTTACGAAGTCTTGCGCGTGACGCCAGAAGTCGAGCAAGCCATTTTGGCGGCGGCACAAGCGCCTGAAATTTTGGAAGCGGCGCGGGAGGATAATTTTCTAACCATGCAAGAAGTCGGGCGCGACTTCTTGGCCGATGGGGTCTTAAGTTTGGAAGAATTTTCCCGCGTGCTTGTGGTGAGCTAGATGACGCATTACGCATATGCAGGCGTTCAAGGCGGCAAGAAGGTGAAGGGCAAAATCGAGGCCACGTCTTTGGCGCGCGCACGCTCAGCGCTGCGCCAAAAGCGGGTGCGGATTAAAAATATCAAGGAGCTGAAAGAAAAGAAAAAAGGCGCGATGGACATTGAGATTACCTGGGGGCCTTTCGGCAGTATTCCAGCCAAAGAAATTCTCATGTTCACCAAGAAGCTCTCGACCATGATCCGCGCTGGCCTGCCTATTTTGGACAGTCTGATTATGGTAGCGGGACAGACCAAAAACCCGAATATGAAACGCGCGGTTACCCAAATGGTCGAAGCGCTCAACGATGGTGTGCCGCTTTCGGAGGCCTTTAAAAAGCAAAGCCGACATTTTGATAATGTTTATCTCAACATGATTGAGGCGGGCGAAGTGTCGGGTATGTTGGATAAATTCATCGATAAATTGGTCGAGATTCTCGAGAAGCAACAAAAGATTAAATCGGGCATTAAATCGGCCATGTTCTATCCGATTACCCTGATTACGGTCTCGCTCGGCATTTCTATTTTCATGCTGACCAATGTCGTGCCGACCTTCCAAGAAATGTATGAAGGCATGGGCATTCAGCTGCCGGGCCCGACCCAAGCGATTGTGGATGCCAGCGAGTGGATTGCCGATATCGGCAATGTGGCGGGCGTGTTTGGGACGATTTTTGGCATTATTACGTTTCAAAACGTCATGTTGAAATACGTCAAACCCTATCGCACGGGCTGGCACGCTTTGCAGCTAAAAATGCCGATTTTTGGCGGCATTATCATGATGGCCGTGGTGGCGCGTTCGTCTTTGTTGATGGCCAATTTATTTGCCGCGGGCGTAAGCGTTCTCGAAACCCTGAACGTGGCCTCGACGGTGACGACCAATACAATTTTCTTAAACGCTTTCGCACGGGTCAAACGCGATGTGATGACGGGGGCGGAGCTGTCGAGCTTATTTGCCAATGAAAAAGTCTTTCCAACCGAGCTGTCGCAATTGATCGCCGTGGGCGAGCGCACCGGTAATATGGAAGAAATGCTGAATTCCATCGCCAATTATTACGAAGAAGAATTCGACGCTTTAGTCGAGGGTCTGTCGACGGTGATTGAGCCAGTGATGATTGTATTTGTCGGCGGTCTCGTCGGGATGATGGTTGTGGCGCTTTATTTGCCAATCTTCTCGGCCGGTGATTTGGCGGGCGGCTAGCGCGCTTAAGCGGGGTCCATCGGCACGCCTTCGCCGCACCAATCGTCTTCAAAGGTGCGTGGCCAGCTGGTGCCGGTGTCGGTGTCTTCAGGGACAATGGCAGGTTGGGGGGCTTTTCGACGGCACAGACCCTCGGGCGTTCGGGTCGGAACCGAGAGCATATGCGCGTCCCAAAAGCGGCAATGGCGGCAATGGACAATCGGCGTGGGTGCCACAGGGGCCAAAAAATCATTATCTTGCATGGCATCAAATTGCTGGATGGATTAGAAAAAAGCAAGATTGTTTATTCATTTTGTAATGAAAGCTTAAAAATTTAATTGAGTTGTAGTTTTGGAGTTAAGCGTGACACAGGAAAACAAAAACATTAAGGCCACGGATTTAAGCCAGCTCGCCGATGTGGTGGAAGCGGTTCTGATTAGCGTGCGCGATAAACGCACCCAAGTGCGTTTGGCTTTGGCGGCCATGTTGTCTGGCGGGCATTTGCTGATTGAAGATGCGCCCGGCATGGGCAAGACCAGTCTGGCGCGTGCGCTCGGCCATCACTTGCAATTAAATTGGACCCGCCTGCAATGCACCAATGACACCACGCCGTCGGATATTGTGGGGGTGAATATTTTCGACCCGAAATCGGGCGCTTTTGAGTTTCGCCAAGGCCCGGTGTTTACCCAAGTGCTGCTGGCGGATGAGCTGAACCGCGCGCCGTCAAAAAGCCAATCGGCGCTTTTGGAAGCCATGGCCGAGCGACAGGTAACGGTGGATGGCACTAGTTTTGCTTTGCCCGCGCCGTTCATCGTGATTGCGACGCAAAACCCGACCGAGCAAATCGGTGTGTCGCCTTTGCCAGAATCGCAACTCGATAGATTTGCCGTCTCGTTCAGCCTCGGCTTGCCATCGAGCCAAGTGGAAGCCGATATTTTGCGCGATGCGCGCGCGGGCGAGGAAACCCTCGAGCAAGGCACGCCGGTTTTACAAGCCGGAGCTTTCCATGCGCTGCAAAAGAAATGCCATGACATTGATTTCTCCGACCCGATTATTACCTATTTGCAAGATTTGGCGGGGCAATTGCGCACCACCATCCTGCCCAATTTATCGGTGCGGGCTTTGATGCAAATCAAGGGTTTGGCGCAAGCCCATGCGATGATTGAGGGGCGCGGTTTTTGCGTGCCGGAAGATATCCAAGCGGTGTTTGCACCTGCCTTGCAACATCGCCTTGGCCCCGTGACGGGCGCTTCATCGGCCTTGCTGAACGAGGCTTTGCTGCAAGTGAGCGCGCCTTAGGGCGGAGGTTTCGTGAGCCAGTCCACCCCCAAACCGATAAGTCAAGGCTCGCGTGTTTCGACGCCGCGCCTGTCTTTGCCCGAACGCATTACCCGTGCGCTTTCGGCGCGGCGCAAGCGCTGGCTCAAGGGCGTGTGGAAAATTCGCCAAGCCAATATTTTCATTCTGCCCAATCGCTTTGGGTTCTACGCGGGCTTTCTGGTGCTGGCCAGTTTTGCCATGGGATATAAAGTGCAGAATAATTTCATTCTGCTGGCGGTGATTTTTCTGTTTCTGGTTTTCATGCTGTCGTTGATTGCCAGCGTGCGAAACCTGCAAGGGCTGGAAATCGAAGCCGAGATGGCGCCCTATTATTTTGCTGGCGAGCGGCAATATATCCGCCTGATACTGCGCAAAAGCCAACCTGCCTATAATCTGACATTGCACACAGATAAGGAAACCATCGCGCTGGATATGACGAGCGGGGCAACGCAAGTGAGTGTGCCCGTGGGCGATTTTGCTCGCGGGGTGCATGCCATGGCGTCGATTAAAATTCAGACGCTCTTTCCTTTCGGCATTGCCCGCGCTTGGAGTTGGATTACCCCGCCGGGCGATTTAGTGGTGGCGCCCAAGCCGAAAGAATATGCGCCAGCGCGATATCCGCGTGGCAATCCCGCCACGGCGCAGGCGTCGGATAAAAGGCGTCAGCAGAATAATTTTGCCGATGAGCTGGGCGATTTGCGCGACTATCAAGACAGCGACCCGCCCGCGCGCATCGACTGGAAGCGCTATGCTGCCACGCGCGAAACTATGGTGCGCGAACATGGGCTAGACACCCAAGGCGAAGTTTTATTGCGCCAACCCCAAGCCGGCCTCGAAGAGGCTTTGTCATATTTGTCGGGCGGTTTGCGTGTCGCCGAACGCATGGGCGCCCCCGCTCGGATGCGATTGCAAAGCGGCGACCCGCAAGCTTTGCAAAATGGCGATGTCGAATATGTCATCTATGACGCCCCAACCCGGGAGCAGGCCTATTATGCCCTCGCCCGCGCAACCTAATCCGCTTTTGGCCGCGATGGCGCGCCGTCTGCCCGGCTCGGCCGAGGCCAAGCTGACGGCGCTTTTGCTATATGTGGCGGCGCTACCGATTGCCCTATCGCTGACGGCGGTGACCGATTGGCGCGCGTTTTTTCTGTATACGGCCATGTGGCCGGTAGGCTTGCTGGCGCGCGACCGCTGGCGCACACTGCTGATTTTGGGGCTGGCGCCTTTGGTGATGTTTATCTTGGCGCAATGGGTGCGGCCACCGCAGGCTGGCTTCTTTATGCTGATGGTCTTGGTCTTATCGGCTTGCGAGCAAGTGCAAGAAGATGGCCGCCCGGGGGCGTTTAATATTATCGGCGTCCTTTTCCCCGCCCTTTGCGTGATGGTTCTATCGGCCAATGTATTTGTGTTTTTGCTGCTCTTGGTCAGCGTGATTTTTTATATCGGAGTGTTTACTTTGCGCATTAACAATATGCCTTTATCGGGCTTGCGCATCCGCCTATTGCCGATTGTGGTGGCGTTGAGCGGCTCTTTGTTTTTTGCCATTGCGGCGTTTATTTTAATGCCGCGCATTAATGCCAGCGCGCTGCCTGGCTTTCAGCAAGAAGAAGCCTCCAGCGGTGTGGGCGAAGAATTGGACATGGGGCGATTTTCCAATGTCATTTTAAATGGCGAAGACGCGTTTCGCGCTTTTGTGGCGAAGCCCTTGCCATCGTCGGATTTATATTGGCGCGTGCATGTTTTGACCACGATGAAGGGCGCGCGTTGGCTGCGCGACCCGGGCGCCAATTTGGCGCGCGGCCTGCCAGATTTCACCGCCAAATTGGGCAAGCTGTCGCGCCCAATAGACTATAGACTTCGCCATGCCGCCCCCGCTCCCAAATGGCATCCGGTCTTGGGCGTGCCGACCCAAAGCGCCATTGACCCCGAGGCCATGTTGAACCCGCAAGGCGAATTTGTGCCGGTCAAACCCTCCGCCGTTTTGAGCCAGCAAGTGACCCTGCGCAGCGCCTTGGATACGCCTTTTGCGGCGCGCCAAATCGGCGAGACGCGCATCGACGGGCAAGAAAAACTGGCCGCTTGGGCGCGCCAGACCTATCAAAAAGCTGGCTCGCGCGAGGCCTTTATCGCCCAGCTGTTGGAGCGGTTTCGCTCTGGTGGCTATGGCTATACGCTGACGCCACCGCGCCTCGAGGGGGCTGACCGCGAGAAACTGGACGGATTTTTCTTCACCACCAAACGCGGCTATTGCAGCCATTACGCCATGGCCATGGCCACGGCTTTGCGCGCGGCCGGCATTCCCGCCAATGTGATTATCGGCTATGCAGGCGGCGAGTGGAACGGCTTTGGCAGCTATTATCGAGTGCGTCAATCGGATGCTCATGCTTGG
>JAQWIP010000071.1 GCA_029248825.1 Alphaproteobacteria bacterium
AGGGCAATAAGGATTTGCTGACGCAGGTGTTTTTGAATCTGGTGAAAAACGCCGCCGAAGCAACGCATGGCAAAAAGCCTGAAATTAAATTGGTCTCCTCGTTTCGCCCCGGCGTGCGCCTGTCGATGCCCGGGCGCGCCAAACCCGTCAGCTTGCCGCTAGAGTTTCGCGTCATCGATAATGGCGATGGCGTGCCGGAAGATATTAAATCGCATCTATTCGATCCTTTCGTCACCACCAAGGCCACCGGCACGGGGCTTGGTTTGGCTTTGGTGGCGAAAATTATTGGCGACCACGGCGGCACCATTGAATGCGACAGCCAGCCAGGAAACACCGTCTTTTGCGTTCGTTTGCCGATCGCCAAACGACCCCCCAAAGCAGATTTAGAAAAGGAAGCGCGCTCATGAGCAAGGGTATGGTTTTGGTTGCCGATGATGATACCGCCATCCGCACCGTTTTAACGCAAGCGCTCACCCGCGCCGGATTTGAAGTACGCGCCGGCGGCACCGCCGCTTCGCTCTGGCAATGGGTCAGCAATGGCGAGGGCGACGTGATTGTTACCGATGTGATGATGCCCGACCAAAATGCGTTTGATTTAATTCCGCGCATCAAAAAGCTGCGCCCCGATTTGCCGATTATCGTCATCAGCGCCAAAAACACCTTGGGCACAGCCGTCACAGCCGCCGAAAAGGGCGCTTTTGATTATTTGCCCAAACCGTTCGACTTAAGCGAAGTGACCGATTTGGTGCAGCGCGCCGTCGACTTGCCATCGGGCAAGCGCGCCGCGCCGGTCGAGGCGGGGGATGCCGATGGTCTGCCCTTGGTGGGCGGCTCGCCAGCCATGCAAGAGATTTACCGCTCGGTGGCGCGGATGACGCAAAATGATTTATCGGTGCTGATTACCGGCGAAAGCGGCACGGGCAAAGAATTAGTGGCGCGCGCTTTGCACGATTATGGCGCGCGCAAACGCGGGCAATTCGTCGCCATCAATATGGCGGCAATCCCGCGCGAGCTGATTGAGAGCGAACTTTTTGGCCATGAGAAAGGGGCTTTTACAGGCGCCAATCAGCGCATGGATGGGCGCTTTGAGCAGGCCGAGGGCGGCACTTTGTTTTTGGATGAAATTGGCGATATGCCGATGGAAACCCAAACGCGGCTGTTGCGAGTTTTGCAAGAGGGCGAATATACCACCATCGGCGGACGCCGCCCGATTAAAACCGATGTGCGCATTGTCGCCGCCACGCATCAAGATTTGCGCCGCCTCATTCGCCAAGGTCTGTTTAGGGAAGATTTATATTTCCGCCTCAATGTGGTGCCTTTGCGCTTGCCGCCCTTGCGCGAGCGGCTCGACGATATTGAAGATTTGGTGCGTCACTTCATGGCGCAGGGCATGGACGAAGGTTTGGTGGCCAAGAGTTTTGACAATGAGGCGCTGGACGCTTTGCGCGCCCATAGCTGGCCGGGCAATGTGCGCGAATTGGAAAACCTCGTGCGGCGTCTGTGCGCGCTTTATGTCGAAGATGTGATTGACGCCCAAGCGGTGCGCCTAGAGTTGAGCGAAAACGACATGGAAGCCGCCCCCATTCATCCAGAGGGCGGAAGTTTAACCGATAGTCTGCATTTTCATCTCAGCACTTATTTTAAAAGCCACGGCCAAGGCCTGCCGCCCAATGGGCTATATGAGCGGGTTTTGCGCGAGGTGGAAACGCCGCTCATCGAGTTGAGCCTTGAGGCAACGCGCGGCAATCAGATAAAGGCGGCGGAGCTTTTGGGGCTGAACCGCAATACGTTGCGCAAGAAAATCCGCGAGCTGGATATTGATGTGATACGCGGCTCGAAAAAGTAATTTGCCCTTGTTTTCAATGGCGCGCTCGCTTAGCGTCAGTCCCAATTAAAACTCAATTTGGGAGACGAGTTCATGGGCAAAGGACCACTTAGCGGAATTAAAATCATTGAAATGACGGGCATTGGCCCCGGGCCTTTTTGCGCCATGTTACTGTCGGATATGGGCGCGGAAGTTTTGCGCATCGACCGCAAGGGCGGTAGCGGCGGCATTCCCAGTGACCCGCATAGTCGCGGACGCCGCTCGGTGGCGGTCGATTTGAAAAACCCGCAAGGCGTCGAGACGGTTTTGAAATTGGTCGAAGGCGCGCATGTTTTGCAAGAGGGCTATCGCCCGGGCGTGATGGAGCGTTTAGGCCTTGGCCCCGATGTCGCCATGGCGCGCAATCCGGCGCTGGTCTATGGCCGCATGACAGGCTGGGGGCAATATGGCCCGCTGGCACAAGCCGCAGGGCATGACATTAACTATATCTCAATCACCGGCGCGCTGGCCGCTATCGGCAAAGATAAGCCTGTGCCACCGCTGAATTTGGTCGGTGATTTTGGCGGCGGGGCTTTATATCTCGCGATGGGCATTTGCGCCGCTTTGGTGAGCGCGCAAACCACGGGCAAAGGCCAGGTGGTCGATGCGGCGATGACCGATGGCGCCACCTCGCTGATGGGCATGTTCTTTGGCATGCAAGCCGCAGGCATTTGGAAAGACCAGCCCTATAGCAATATGTTGGATGGCGCGGCGCCTTTCTATGACACTTATGCCACCGCCGATGGCAAGTTTATTTCCATCGGCTCCATCGAGCCGCAGTTCTATGCGCTGCTGCGCGAAAAAGCCGGCCTCGACGATGCCGCCTTTGATGCCCAGCACGATAAATCGCAATGGCCAGATTTGAAGCAGAAATTGGAAGTGGTTTTCAAAACCAAAACGCGCGACCAATGGTGCGAGATTATGGAAGGCACGGATATTTGCTTCGCGCCTGTGCTGAATATGGAAGAAGCCTATCATCATCCGCACAACCAAGCGCGCGAGACGATTGTCGAAAAATTTGGCGTGAAGCAACCCAATGTGGCACCGCGTTTCTCTGGCACGCCGAGCGAAATTCAAGGCCCTGTGCCTGCCGTCGGCGAGCATAATGACCAAGCGCTCAGCGATTGGGGTTTCTCGGGCGATGAAATTGAGGCGCTTAAATCTGCCGAGGCGATTTAGTTTTCTTGGTTTAACCACCAAGCCTCGGTGCGCGCGCCATAGGCAGAAAAGCTCGAGGGTTGCTCGACATAATGCCAGCTCGCCACCCATTGCTTGGGGTTATGATATAGCGGAATGAAATAGTGTCCGCCCATGAGGGCGCGGTCGAGCGCGCGCGCGGCGAGGGAAAAATCTTCTTCGCCAATGGCTTGGGTTAGTGCTTGCACGGCCGTGTCGAGGCCAGCATCTTGGACGCCTGCATAGTTACGACTGCCTTGCGTGTCGGCCGCCACGCTGCCCCAATAATAGGCCTGCTCATTTCCCGGCGACAGCGAGGCGTAATAATCATAGACGATGATATCGAAATCAAAGGTCTGCAATTGGCGTTGATATTGGCTGCTGTCGATGAGGCGGACTTTCAAACCAATGCCAATGCCAGCTAACATGCGACGCCAAGAGAGCGCCAATCGCTCATCGCCACGGCGTTGCACCATGACTTCCAGCTCGACCTTTTGCCCGCTTGGGGTGAATAAAGATTTGCCGCGAATTTCATAGCCCGCGCCCTCTAGGAGGTCGATGGCTTGGCGGCGCAACTTACGGTCGCGACCCGAGCCATCGCTGACCGGCGCGCGATATCCGCTCAATAGGCTTTCCATCGACACGGGGCTTTTTTGCAATAGCTCCAGCTCGCGGTCGCTGGCTTCTTGGCCGAAAGCGCTGAGCTTTGTATTGCCGAAATAGCTTTGCGTGCGCTGGTAAACATCGCCGTAGAGGACTTTATTGATCCATTCAAAATCAAATGCCAAGTCGAGAGCTTTGCGCAAAATCGGGTCGGCCAGCAGAGGGCGGCGCGTGTTCAGCACGAAAGCGCGCAAACCCGAGGGCGTGCCGAGCGCAATATCCTGTTTGACAATGCGGCCATCTTTGGCGGCCGGGAAATTAAACCCAGATTGCCAACGCTGCGGATTGGTTTCGAACCAAATGTCCAACTCGCCCGCCTTAAAGGCCTCAAAGGCGGTGGTGTCATCGCGGTAATAATCGTCAATCCAAGTGGAGACATTATGGCGCCCTTGATTTAGCGCCAGTTTGTCGCCCCAATAATCGTCGCGCTTTTCAAACCGCACTTGCGCGCCCGGGGTAATTTCGGAAACCGAATAAGGCCCCGAGCCAAATGGCAGCTCCAGCGAAGCGGCTTGGATGTCGCGCGTTTCATAAATATGTTTCGGCAAAATCGGCATGAGGCCGATAATCAGCGGCAATTCGCGGTCGGGCTTTTGGCCGTCGAAATGAAACACCACAGTGCGCGCATTGGGGGTTTCGAGCTTCTTCACCTGATTGTAATAATGGCGATGATTGGGGCGACCTTGGTCTTTCAAAAGCTTCCAAGTGAAAGCAATATCGCTGGCTGTGACGGGCGTGCCATCGCTAAAGCGCGCCTCGCGGCGCAGTTTAAACGTGACGCGCGAGCGGTCGGGCGAGGCGGTGAGGCTCTCGGCCAGCAGGCCGTAAAGCGCGAAAGCTTCGCCATAATGGCGGTCGAGCAGGCTTTCAAACACGAGTTGGCGGATGTTGCGCGCCGCATTGCCGCGAATGGAAAACGGGTTGAGGCTATCAAAACTGCCAATTTGCGCTTGTTTCAGCTGTCCACCTTGGGGCGCATTGGGATTGGCGTAGGTATAAGCGGCAAAGTTTTTCGCCAATTGCGGCTCGCCGTGCATCGCAATGCCATGGCTCTGCGCCATAACGGCCGTTGTGGCGAATGGCAGAGATAAAAATAAACTGGCAATAAATCCGATGCGGCGCATGGCTAGCCCTTCCTTGATGGTCTTATCAGTTAGCGTATCCAACTTAGATAATTATTATTATTATGGT
>JAQWIP010000077.1 GCA_029248825.1 Alphaproteobacteria bacterium
GCTGACTATGGCAGAAATAATAAATTTTAGCGAGAGCGCGCGCTCTACCGACAATGCTTTGTCTGACTTGCAAACGCTATTTGCCGAGGAACTTTTGGGCGTCGAGGACGAGATTGCCAAACATATGCAATCGGCCGCGGCCATGATACCCGCCATTTCCGAGCATTTAATCGGCGCGGGCGGCAAACGTTTGCGCCCGCTTCTCACGCTCTCGGCGGCGCGGCTTTCGGGCTATAAGGGACACCATCACATCATCATGGCGGCGGCCGTTGAATATATGCATACGGCCACTTTGCTGCACGATGATGTGGTCGACGATAGCGATATGCGACGCGGCAAACCCACGGCGCGCAAGCTTTGGGGAAATTCGGCCAGCGTTTTGGTCGGTGATTTTCTGCTCGGCCAGGCCTTTCGCATGATGGTGGCAGCCGAAAGCCTGCCCGCGCTCGACATTCTTTCCAATGCCGCCGCGGTCATCGCCGAGGGCGAGGTGATGCAGCTGGCGGCCATGAACAACGCCCAGATTAGCGAAGATAAATATCTGCAAATCATCGACGCCAAAACCGCCGCGCTATTCTCGGCGGCGGCCGAAGTGGGCGGCGAGATATCCAAGGCTTCGAGCGCGCAAATGCAGGCGCTGACCTCCTATGGCCGCAATCTTGGCATTGCCTTTCAGCTCATCGATGATGCGCTCGACTATGGCAGTGTCGACCAAGTTTTGGGCAAAAACACGGGCGAAGATTTTCGCGAGGGCAAAATGACTTTGCCCGTCATCCTCGCCTATCATCGCGGCGGAGAAGCGGCGCGCTCGTTTTGGGAAACCGTGATGGCAGAGCCGTCGGAAGCCGACCACGAGGCGCGCTTTGCCCAAGCCATAAACCATATGTCCAAGACGCAAGCCTTGGCCGATACGGTGGCGCGCGCCACCCATTACGGCGAAAAAGCCAAAGATGCTTTGAGCTTGTTTCCAGACAGCGAAACCCGCGCCGTCTTGTTACGATTGGTTGATTTTTGTATCGCCCGCGCCTATTAAGCGCCCTGCATGCACCCAATCTTTCGCGCGCGGCGCCTGATAGGCCGCCGCTACCTTCGCGCCCTCGCCTATTTCGCATAGCGCAAAACAACTCGCGCCCGAGCCGCTCATCGCCGCATATTTGGCGCCAGCCTGCTGCAAAGCCGATAGGCAATCGCCAATTTCAGGAGCCAGCGATATCGCCGCCCCTTGCAAGTCATTGCCCTGCTGGGTGAGAAACGCAACCAGGCCGTCCAAATCTTGCCACGCCTCTGGCACCGGTTGGGCAGGCCGCAGGTTCGGCGAGGCTTGCAGCGCAGAAAATACCGCCGCCGTGGGCATCGCCACATGCGGGTTTACCAAGACGATTTCCGTCGCGGGAAAATTCGGCAAATAGGCCAGTGTCTCGCCAATGCCCGTCATCCACGCCGGCGCGCTGGCCAGACAGACAGGCACATCCGCGCCAAGGCTGAGGGCAATTTCTGCCAAATGCGTATCGCTAATCTCAAGCCCATGCAGCTCTATCAAGGCGCGCAAGGCCGCCGCCGCATCGGCCGAGCCGCCGCCGAGACCAGCCGCGATGGGGAGGTTTTTTTCCAGCACCAACTGACTGCCCAAAGCGCGTCCGCTGGCTTGCTCGAGCGCGGCCACGGCGCGCAAAATCAAATTGTCTTTTGTATCCGTCTCTTGCAAGAGGTCGGCGAAAGTTCCGCGCAGGGTCAAGCGAGAGGACGCCGCGCTTGATTTCAGGGAAAGCCTATCGCCGATATCGGCAAAGCCGACAAGGCTCTCGAGCGCGTGATAGCCATCGGATGTTTTGCCGCGCACGCGCAAGCTTAAGTTGATTTTGGCCGGAGCCGCTATTTGGAGACGCGAAGCCAGCGACATAAGCGGCGCCTTAAATGGCTGTGCCGCCGCGCGGCATATGGGCTTTCGGCTTTTTCTTCTCGGCCGGCCCCAGACCCGTCAGCAGTTTCTCTTCAATTTTCACGCGCTCTTCGTCGCTTGGCGCAAAGGCCAGCGCCTTGCGCCATTGATACCGCGCCTCCACTTTGCGCCCAACGCGCCATAACGCATCGCCCAAATGATCGGTCACCACGGGGTCGCCGCTCTCAATTTGCGACGCGCGTTCCAGCAAAATCAGCGCTTGTTTATAATTGCCGAGGCGATAATGCGCCCAGCCCAGACTATCCACAAAGGCGCCGTTTTTCGGCTCTTTTTTCACTGCCTCGCGAATGATTTTCAGCCCTTCATCCAAGTAAATCCCTTGGTTGATCCAGCTATAGCCGAGATAATTCAACACATTCGGCTCATCGCCAGACAAGGCGCGTGCGGTCTGCAAATCCAGCTCGGCACTATCCCAATCGCCCAGCCGCTCGCGCATCATGCCGCGCGCAAAATATAAAAACCAATCGCGCGGGTTCGGGTCTTGCGCCGTGCCAGACCCCATCGCAATCGCTTTGTCATAAGCCGTCTCGGCCTCGTCAAAGCGATGTTCGGAACGATAAAGATCGCCCAGAGAAATGAAAATATCGCGATTGTCTGGCATGGCGCGCGATTGCGCCGACAGCACCGCAATGGCCGCCTCGCTGGCGCCGGCTTGAAACAACATTTGCGCGCGCTGAATTTGCGCATCGGCATAAGAAACGGCCGCGCGCGGGATGGCGCCAAATTCTTCGGCCGCGCGCACATAGCGCTCGCGCTGCCCCATCAGGCTCGCCACGGCAAAGGTAACGCGGTCATTATCGGGCTGGAGATGCTGCGCCATACGATAAAACCCAAGCGCCAAATCCATACGGTTTTCGCTGGCCATAGCCTCGGCAATGCTCGCAAAAGCGCTGGCCAATCCTTCTTGGGGGGTGATGCGAAGCGGCGCAGGGCGGGCTTGCGCCAAACGGGTTTGCGCGGCTTTTAAATAGGCATTGTCGAGGTTTTGCGAGGCGTAGAAATTATATAATTTTTCCGCCCGCTCCAGCTCGCCTTGGCGGTGTAAAAACGCGCCATAGGACAGCGTGAAAAACAAATAACGAGCGCCATTGGCCCGCACCCCGTCTTGATAATAGCGTTGCGCTTTTTCGGGCTGGCCGTTCAGCTCCAGCACCCGCGCCGATTGCGACAAGGGCACGGGGGCAAACACACTGCCGCGCGCCAATTTTTGAATGGCGCGGTCGCGCGCCTTTTCATCGTCCAGAGCGACACTAATCCACAGCCGAATATTGGGATTGAGCATTTCCGCGAAAGGGCCTTTTTCCATCGCATCGAGATGCGTGAGCGCGGCTTCATAATTTTCATGCTTAAACGCATCAATGGCCAGCACCAGACGGGCTTGGCGATTTTCTTGCTTTTGCGAAATTATGGTTTCAGCGGTCGCCACACTGGCCCTAATTTGCCCCGCCATAATTTGCGACTGCAAAGCTTCGCGCAACAAGTTTGGGTCTTTGGGGCGCGCCATCAGCGCTCTCGACCAATAGTCGCCAGCCGAATTGGCATCTTTGGAAAGGGTGGCTTGGCGCGCAGCAAGATAGGCGCCCGAGGCACCCTGTTCGACGATATAGGCATCGACGCGCTGCGAAACATACACAACGCCCGAGGCCGCCAGCGCGCTAACGCCCGCCAATCCAATTAAAATACCTTGCCGCCACTTCATAGGAGACCCTAACTTTCCAGCGTTTGTTCGCTATCGTGTCACACCTCGCACACCCAACTCAAGGCACTAGAAAAGCAGAATTACATATTCGGGTAATTTGGCCCACCCGCACCCTCTGGCACCACCCAATTGATGTTCTGACTTGGGCATTTAATGTCACAGGTTTTGCAATGCACGCAGTTTTGCGCATTGATTTGCAACCGCGGATTGTCGCCATTTTCTTCGGCCACAATCTCATATACACCGGCCGGACAATAGCGCTGCGCGGGCTCATCATAATCGCGCAAATTGACCTCAATCGGCACCGACGCATCTTTTAGCGTCAAATGCGCGGGCTGGTCTTCTTCATGATTGGTGGCCGATAGGAATACCGACGATAATTTGTCGAAAGCCACTTCATTGTCATATTTTGGATAATCGATGGGCTTGCATTCAGAGGCTTTTTTCAAGCTCGCATGGTCGGCCTTTGTATGGTGCATGGTGAACGGCAGCCCGATGCGCAAAGTGCGCATCCACATTTCGACGCCGCCCAACATCGTTCCCAAAATCGTGCCGAACTTGGTCAGCAGCGGCTTCACATTGCGCACCATCGACAGCTCTTTGGCCACGCGCGACCCATTATAGGCCTCTTGATAGGCCTCTAATTCATCGTGCGAGCGACCCGAGGTCACGGCCTCGAAAGCCGCTTCGGCGGCCATAATTCCGGTTTCCATAGCGTTATGGCTACCCTTAATGCGCGGCAGATTCACAAAGCCGGCCGAGCAACCGATAAGCGCGCCACCAGGGAACGCCAGTTTCGGCACCGACTGATAGCCGCCTTCGGTAATGGCGCGCGCGCCGTAAGAAATGCGCTTGCCGCCTTGCAAAACAGGCTTAATGGCAGGGTGCATTTTGAAACGCTGAAACTCATCATAGGGCGACAAATGCGGGTTTTGATAATTCAAATGGGTCACGAAGCCGATGGACACCAGCCCCTCGCCGAAGTGATACATCCACGAGCCGCCACCGGTTTTGTTATCCAGCGGCCAGCCGAATGTATGCTGCACATAGCCGGGCTTGTGCTGCGCCGGGTCGACTTGCCATAGCTCTTTAATGCCAAGGCCAAATTTTTGATAATCGCTATCTTTATCCAGCTCATATTTGGCGATGGCCGCTTTGGAAAGCGAGCCACGCACGCCTTCGCCGAGCAATGTATATTTGGCCAGCAATTCCATGCCAGGCATCCAGCCATCTTTTTTCGTGCCTTCTTTCGAGACCCCCATATCGCCCGTGGCGACCCCGCGAACGGCGCCGTTTTCATCGAGCAGCAATTCGGAGGCGGCAAAGCCCGGGTAAATTTCCACGCCCAAGCCCTCGGCTTGTTCGGCCAACCAACGCGCGACATTGCCGAGGCTGGCGATGTAATTGCCGTGGTTTTTCATCAAAGGCGGCAGCATGAAATTGGGCAGCGGGAAGGAACCCGCAGGGCCCAAAACCAGAAAACGATCGTCAGTGACTTCGGTTTCCAAAGGCGCGCCCATGGCTTTCCAATCGGGGAACAAACGCGAAATGCCAACAGGGTCGATGACCGCGCCCGAAAGAATATGGGCGCCGATTTCAGAGCCTTTCTCCAAAACGCAGACCGAGACCTCTTCGCCTTTTTCGGCCGCCATTTGTTTCAAGCGAATCGCCGCCGACAGACCCGCAGGCCCGCCCCCAACAATCACCACATCATATTCCATGCCCTCGCGTTCTTCGGGGGCCAAAGCCCAGCCTTGGCGCGTGTTGACCTGATTTACTGGCAATTCACTCATTTTATGCTCCGTTAAAAAACTGTCGCTAATTTGGCGTTTTCTATAGCAGAAAAACCGCCTTGCGTCACCGTTGGGACAAATTTTATTGCAGCCAAAGCCCCAAAGACGCCCTAACTTGAGCCTAACATATAGGTGTTTCGCGCCCCACACCCAAGCCAGCGCGCCGCCATGCGACCCTTTGTCATTAGGGGTGTCATTACAGGTGTCGGCAAAGGTGTATCTATTCTGGGGATAGTGTCGCCTTTGGCCAAAAACACGTATTTATCTCGGCCAAAACCCGCGAAGCAGCTTAAGTTAAGCGTTTATATTTCATCAGGAGCGGCGGCCAGACAATGACCGGTTTGACCCAACATCAAATAATCGACTTGCTGCGCCAGAACCTAGAGGCGGGCTGCGGCGATGTGCTGGCCGAAGCGCCCGTGCATTATTATCAGCAAGGCGCGGCAAGCCCTCCAAAAGCCGCTCCCGCGCAAGCCATGCAAGAAGCGCCACAAGCGGAGATATTTCCCGCACCGCAAGCGGAGGTCTCTCCCGCACCGCGAGCCGCTGTGCCAATTGCCAAACCCGCCCCCCCGATGGCCGGCGCCACCGAGCTGAAAGACGCCATCGCCATGGCGCAAAAACTGGCGGCCGAAGCCGACACCGTAGAAGCCTTGCACCAAGCCATACAAGATTTTGAGCTTTGCGGTTTGAAACCCACGGCGAAACATTGCGTGTTTCAAGATGGCATCGCCAGCGCCAAAGTCATGCTCATCGGCGAAGCCCCCGGCAAAGAAGAAGACATGGAAGGTCGCCCCTTCGTGGGTCCTGCGGGGCAGATGCTCGATAAAATGCTCGCCGCCATTGGGCTGCGCCGCGACGAAAATATTTACATCACCAATATCGTGCCGTGGCGTCCGCCAGGCAATCGCTCGCCATCGGCCGATGAAATTGCCATTTGCCAGCCTTTCGTGGCGCGCCATATCGAGCTTATTCAACCCGAGATTTTGCTGCTGGCCGGCAATATTGCCAGCAAGACGCTGCTGGGCACGCAGGTTGGCATTACCAAATTGCGCGGCCAATGGCAGCGCTATCAACCCGACGCCGCAAACCTAGAGGCTCTGCCGATGCTGCATCCCGCCTATGTGGTGCGCCGCCCCGAAACCAAAGCCGATGTATGGGCTGACCTTTGCGCGTTAAAAGCAAAATGGAGGCACGCATGATTTCGCGGCTAAACAATCACCTTGGACTGCGGGCGCTGTCGGCGCTGTGCCTATTGGGTTTTTTATGCGCGCCGGTTGCGGCCAAACCCGCGCCGCCGCCTCGCCCCGTGTTTGAGAGCGCGGCCAAACTTCCCGATAGAATTTTATATCAAAATATTTTTGAGCTTCAAAAAGGTGCCAATTGGCGCCGCGCCGACCGCTTAATTCGGCAATTGGAAACCCAGACCCTGATGGGGCATGTTTTGTTTCAACGCTATATGCACCCCACCGGCTATCGCGCGCGCTGGACGGAGTTGCGCGATTGGCTGAAGAAATATGCCGACCAACCGGGCGCTTGGCAGGTTTATAAATTGGCGCGCAAACGCAAACCGCGTGGCGTCTCTATGCCCAAACGGCCACCGTCTCGGGTCTATTTCAACGAGAAATTAAGTAGCGGCCAAAGCCTGTTTCGCACGCGCACCGCGCGCCAGATTAAAAACAAAGTCAGCTCCATGGTGCGCCGCGAACGCCCCACGCTGGCGCTCAAATATATCCAACAAAGAGCGCAAGACGTGCGGCTGAAAGCGGGGGAAACCGATTTCTTAAAATCACTAATCGCGCGCTCCTATTATATTGAAGGCAAAGTGCCGCAAGCCTTGGAGTTGGCGCTGGAGGCCACGCGCTCGCGCCAATATGTGCAAATGTCCGATTGGCATGTCGGGCTGGCCGCTTATCGTTTGGGCAAGTTAGACCTAGCGATTAAGCATTTTGAAAAACTGGCATTAAACCGAACCGCCAGCCCAAAATTGCGCGCCCAAGCCTCGTATTGGACGGCGCGGGGCTTGCGCGATCAGGGCAAAAATCAGCAAGCGGAAATTCATTTGCGCTCGGCCGCTCGAAGCGGGCCGTATTTTTACAGCCTCCTCGCCATGCAACATATGCGCAATGGGCTGATTATCGATTGGCGCCGCGCCGACCAAAACACCGGCAGTCTGTTTGCCAATCATCCCGCCTTGCGCCGCGCCCAAGCTTTGCGCGAGGCCAAGCAAGAAGAATTGGCCGAGCTGGAACTGCTATATTTACAAGAGCGCGTCAGCGAAGTGGATGCGCGCGCACTGTTATCCTATGCCCGCGACAAAGAGTATCCTGCGGTGCAATTGGCTTTGGCTTCGCGCCTTGGTGGGCGCATTTCCAACGGCCTGCCGCTGCCTTTATATGAGAGCCATTTTCCCGTCGTCGATAAAATGTCGACCCCCAAGCTCGGCGCAAATGAAGTGGTCGATAAAGCCCTTGTGCATGCTTTGGTGCGCCAAGAAAGCCGCTTTAAGGCGCGCGCCAAATCGCGTGCTGGCGCGCGCGGGCTGATGCAAATCATGCCCGGCACCGCCGCTTTCGTGACCGGAGACCGCAGCCTTTATCGCCGTTCGGGGCGCGACCAATTGCTCGATGCCGAGCTGAACCTCGAGATTGGCAATCGTTATTTGAGCCTCTTGTTGAGCAAGAAATATTTTGACCAAAACCTCGTCTTCGCGCTGGCCGCCTATAATGGCGGGCCTGGCAATGTGCGGCGGTGGCGGCGCGAATTAAAAGAGGTCACCGACCCATTGTTGTTCATCGAAAGCTTGCCCGCGCCAGAAACCCGCGACTATGTGCAAAAAGTGATGAGCAATCTATGGATCTATCGCGATCGGCTTGAGCAGGAACCCATCAGCCAACGCATTTTGGCGGCCGAGAGCTGGCCGCGCTATCACGCACAAGACGAGGCGCCGACCAAGGCGCTAACCCGCTTGCGAACAAATTAAAAATTAGTTGAGGCGTGTGCCCAGCTCGGAGATGTTCTCATCAACGAGTTTTTTAGCGGCTGCGGCGCTTAACCCCGAGGCCACTAAATTGGTTGCCGCATCGACGGCCAAGGTTGCAATGGCGCGGCGAACTTCTTTTTGCAAAAGCTCTTCGGCGCGTTTGATTTTGCTTTCCGCTTGCGCCGTCCGACGCTCCATCGCACTTTGCATGGCGTCACGCGCTTCGCTGGCGGTGCGCTCTGCCGATTGTTTGGCTTGCGCGACAATCTCTTCGGCCTGTTTTTCCGCCTGCTTGCGCTGGGCTTCATAATCGGCCAAAACTTTTTCGGCTTCGCTGCGTAGAGTGCGAGCCTGTTCTAGCTCGTCGGCAATCTCGGTCGATTTTTCGTCCAAAGCGTGCAGCAGTTTTTTGGGCAGCCCCAAGTAAATAAAGGCTCCGATAACCGTGAAAAACGCGAGCGCGACAAAAAAGCTTTCATCAAACATAAGATTTATCCTGCTTTAACTGTATCGGAGGTCGAGGCAAAAGCTTGGGTGACCGCTTTGGCCACCGCTTTTTCATCCGCCTGCTCAACACCAACCGCCGACATCACGTCTGCCACGATATCTTGGGCGGCGTTTTGCAAGCCTTCCATAGCCTTGGTGCGAGCCGCTTCGAGGCGCGCATCGGCGGCTTTGGCCGTGGCCGCGAGGCTGGCATCCAGCTCGCTTTTTTGGAGTTCGGTTTCGGCTTGCACATCGGCACGCATATCTTGCGCCAGCCCCAGCGCGCGGGTGCGCGCTTGGGCTAGAGCTTCTTCATAAGCCGCAAGAGCCGCCTCTGCTTTGTCGCGCAAGGCTTCGGCCTCCGCCAAATCGCCTTCCATTTGGTCAGCTCGCGCCGCCAAAGTTCCGGTGATGCGTGGCAGTACGAATACCGCCATCACCAGATAAAGAGTGACAAAACAAATCGCCAGCCAAAATAGCTGGGAGCCAAAACTGCTTGGATCAAGCTGTGGCATTGGCAGTCTCCTAGACTTTTTAAGTTACTTAACGCTCAACCTTACGGTTTGTTGATTAGACAACAAACAGCAAGATGAGAGCGATAATCAGACCGAAAAGGCCTGTGGCTTCTGCAAGGGCAAAGCCGAGCAGGAGATTCGGGAACTGGCCTTGAGCGGCACTTGGGTTCCGCAAAGCGCCTGCCAAATAGTTACCAAAAATCGTACCGATTGAGATACCGGCTCCGGCTAGAGCGATACATGCGATACCTGCGCCAATATATTTTGCTGCTTCTGCTTCCATGGTCTTAGTCTCCATTTTGCCCGTAGGCGTAGTTAGGTGGTTAATTTAGTCGTAAAGGTTCAAATTAGTGATCCATATGAATGGCTTCGTTGAGATAGATACAAGTCAAAATCGTGAACACATAGGCTTGCAGCCCTGCAATCAACAGTTCCAAACCGGTAAACGCCACCATTAAGGCAAACGGCGCAATCGCCAACGGAATGAGGCCAGCCGAACTCAAGCCAACCACAAAGCCACCAAAGATTTTAAGCATCGTATGACCGGCCATCATGTTGCCGAACAAACGAACCGACAAGCTAACGGGGCGTGTCAGATAAGAAATAACTTCAATCACCACCAAAAGCGGCAGCAAGATAACCGGAATGCCCGACGGCACAAACAGTTTCAAAAAGCCAACGCCATGGCGTGCAAAGCCAACCAAAGTCACCAAAAGAAACACGGTGGCGGCCAGCGCGAACGTCACAATCAGGTGACTGGTCACAGTAAAGCTATAGGGCAGCATGCCGAGCATGTTGCAGAATAGGATGAAGATAAAGAGAGAGAAAATAAACGGGAAGTATTTCATACCTTCCGTACCGACGTTTTCTTTCACCATATTGGCGACGAAGCTGTAAGACATCTCGCCCATCAGCTGCAGGCGGCCCGGCACGATAGACGTGCGGCGCGAAGCAGCGATTAAAAACAAACTCGAAAGACCGATGGCCAATACCATCCAAAGGGACGCATTGGTAAAGGAAGTATCAATACCGGCCACCGTGGGAAGCTCGATAATGGGGTGCACTTCAAATTGGTGCATCGGATCGATGCCAGCGCCACCTTCTGCGTTACTTTTACCAGCCACGCTTTACTCCTCGTTCTCGCGGCGTTTCGCCGCTTCTGCTTGGTCCTGCTTCCGGCGCATTTCATTCACCGTACGAACCGAATTCATCAAACCAGCGCCCATACCAAGCACTAGAAAAACCAACATCCAGATGGGCTTAGTGTCCAATACTTTGTCCATCCACCAGCCAACGAAACCGCCGACCGCAATGCCCACCAATATTTCGACCAAAAGCCGATAGGCTAAGCCCAACATATTGGCATTGACCCGTGCCTGCTTTTCTGGCGGCACTTGCCCTTGCCGGCTAGCGGAAATCTTTTCGTCTAAAGCATCGAGCCGTTCGCGTTTGGGCATCGTATGTATCCTTTAGCGGGGCTTTTTTCGCTTCTCGGCTTAACCCCCATGAAAACACCCCAAAAAACAAGGGTTTCCGCCATCCAGTTGAGGCGAACATAGTTTTAAACGCGGGGAATGTCAAGCTGGCGACACCCGCTTAAGCTACTGAATTTGCTTCGTCTTTTTCTTTATCTGTGATTTTTTCGCCGCCGGACTCGGCAAATTGCTCAGCCGTCGACAAATCGACCGATAAAAGCTGGCTGACGCCGCGTTCTTGCATGGTCACGCCGAACAATCTATCCATCCGCGCCATCGTCAGGGCGTGGTGGGTAATCAGCAGAAAACGAGTTTCGGTTTCTTCGGAAATTTCTTTCACCAAATTGCAAAAACGCTCCACATTGGCGTCATCCAAGGGCGCGTCCACCTCATCCAACACGCAAATCGGCGATGGATTGGTCAAGAAGACTGCAAAAATAAGCGCCATGGCAGTCAAAGCCTGCTCGCCGCCCGAAAGCAACGACATAACTTGCGGCTTCTTGCCCGGCGGATGGGCGATAATCTCAAGCCCGGATTCCAGCGGATCGTCGCTTTCGGTGAGGGTCAAATTGGCCGTGCCGCCGCCAAATAGCTGCGTGAACAGGCGCTGAAAATGGCCGTTCACCGTATCAAAAGCCGCCAATAGGCGCTGGCGCCCTTCGCGGTTCAATTGGCCGATGCCGTGGCGCAATTTATTAATTGCCGAGGTCAGCTCTTCATGCTCCGCCGTCATCGTGGTGATTTGCGCTTGAACTTCTTCCGCTTCTTCTTCGGCGCGCAAATTCACGCCGCCGAGGTTTTCACGCTCGCGCCGCAATTTTTCAAGCTTGTTTTCCATCGCGTCGACATCGGGAAACGGCTTTTCAACATCATGGCCAGACACCGCCAGCGCTTTTTCTGGCTCAATGCGCAAGGCTTCGCGAATCCGCTGCCCCGCTTCTTCGAGACGCAATTTATTGGCTTCCACTGTGGCTTCCAGTCGCGCCTGCGTTTCGCGTGCCGAGCCAACCAAGGCCTGAATATCGCGCGCTTTCGCATCGGCTTGCGATAATTGCGTTTCGGCCTGCGCCAAAGCATCGGCGGCGGCTTGGCGTTTGGCCTCGGCGTCGACAATCAAATCAGCCAATTTGCCGCGTTTCTCGGCCAAAGCGGCGGGCACATCTTTATAGGTGGTCATTTCTTCGGCCACGGAAGTCTCGCGCGTCGCCAGCGCTTCGACTTGGGTTCCTGCCGTCGCTTGGCGTTGTTGCCATTGCGCCATGTCTTCGCCGATGCGCGCAAGGCGTGTATCGCGAGCGGCGCGGCGGCTTTTCAGGCCATCCAATTCGGCGCGCGCTTGGGCATGGGCGCCGCGCGCCTCGTCCATCGCCACGCGCGTGGTTTCCAGCGCCGCCAGCAAATCAGCCTCGCCGCCCAAGCTTTGCAAATCTTGGTTCGACGCCGCCTCGGCTTTTTCAATCTCGGCCAAATCTTCACCGATACGCTTCAAGCTGGCTTCCAGCGCCGTCAATTTCGCATTCTGTGTCGCCACGCCCGCTTCGGCCTCGGCCAAATATCGCTGCGATTGCGCGTTTTCGCTCTGGCTGTCTTTGGCGGCTTGGCGCGCTTCATCTTGCGCGGCACTGGCTTGCTCGGCCGCCAAACGCGCGGTTTCTAGCGTTGTCTTGGCCGCATCGGCTTTGCTTTCGGCTTGCTCAATCTCGCCCGATAATTCGTCCAAACGGTTTTTCTGCGCCAGACGCGTGGCCGCAGCCGTGGGCGCATCGGCGGCGGCGCAATAGCCGTCCCAACGCCAAACATCGCCGTCTTTCGATACCAGCTTCTGCCCGGGCAAAAGCGCTTCTTGCAGCTTATCGCCTTGGGCCTGGGTGACCAAACCAACCTGCGACAAGGCGCGGGTCAACAGCGT
The DNA here is from genome assembly GCA_029248825.1 of Alphaproteobacteria bacterium. Classification (GTDB taxonomy): domain Bacteria; phylum Pseudomonadota; class Alphaproteobacteria; order RS24; family RS24; genus UBA8337. The sequence goes on from JAQWIP010000077.1 coordinate 12,821, forward strand.
GGAGCCAGCCACATAGGCCGACAAAGGCTCGACGCCATCGGGGAGTTTTTGCCCCAAATCTTGCGCGCCCAAAGGATTCCAAAAGGCCGGCGCTTCGGCATCTGGCGAGGCATCCAGCTCATCGCCCAGCGCCGCACCCAGCGCGGTTTCATAACTCGGCGTCACCGTCACATCATCGACCAGCGCGGGATAGGCCGCCTCATCGGCTTTGGCAAACAGCCGCGCCAGCGCATCGCGCTCGCCAACCAACCGCTCGAGGGCGCCGCGCGCTTCGCGGGCTGGCTCGCCCGCGCTCGATTGCGCTTCCCGCGCCGCGCGATAGGCGGTCTCGGCTTGCGTCAAAGCCAATTGTGCGGCGTCTTCTTTGGCTTGCAAATCATCGCTTTCGCTGCGCCGTGCCGCGACATCGAAATCAGACGAGATGGCATCTTGAATATCGCCGCGCGTGTTCTCGGCTTGCTGGCGTTCGCCTTGCAGTTTTTCACGACGGTTTTGATTGTTGCGCACGCCCTGCTCGATGGCTTGTTTGCGCGCGCGAAACTCGGCCGAAGCCTGACCCGCTTCATCATAGGCTTTTTCACATTCCGCCAAATGCACGCTGGCTTCTTCGAGGCGGCTGGCGCTTTGCGTCTCGGCTTCTGATTCATCGTCGGAAATCGAGGCGCGCATTTCGGCCTCTTCTTCGCTAAGGCGCTGAATTTGCTGCTCGGCATCTTGCAAGACTTGCCGCTCGCGCGTGGCATCTTGGGCAATGGTGGCGATTTGGCTTTGCAGGCGCGCAACCATTTCATTGGCGCGCTGCGCTTCAGCGTCGAGGCTTTCTTGCTCGAGCGTCAACCGACGCAAGCCCGCAGCCGCGCCCGCTTCGCCTTCGCGCAAATCTGGCAGCGCGGCCTGTGCATTGGTTTGCTCGTTGGTAACCGCCGCCGAAGCCGTGCCGGTTTCAGAGACAGCTTTTCGCGCATCCAACAAAAGGCTTTCGCTTTCCTCGACCATGTCGAGGGCTTGGCGCCAGCGCAAATGCAAAGCCAAAGCTTCGACTTCGCGAATTTGACCCGAGATATTTTTATACCGACTGGCTTGGCGCGCTTGGCGCTTCAATTGGCGCAATTGGGTCTCAAGATTGGTGATGGTTTCTTCTAATTTTTCGAGATTGCTCTCGGCTCCACGCAAGCGCAACTCGGCCTCATGGCGGCGCGAATGCAGGCCAGAAATACCCGCCGCCTCTTCCAGAATGCGCCGACGCGCCTCTGGTTTGGAATTGATAATCTCGCCAATTTGTCCCTGTTTAACCAGCGAGTTCGAGCGCGAACCCGTCGAGGCATCGGCAAACATCAGCTGCACATCGCGCGCGCGCACATCGCGGCCATTGATGCGATAGGCCGAGCCAGCATCGCGCTCAATGCGGCGCGCGACTTCCAAAGCATCGGCGTCATTATATTCGGGCGTCGCTTGGCGCGCCGAATTATCCAGCATCAACATTACTTCTGCGTGATTGCGCGATGGCCGCGAATTGGTGCCAGAGAAAATCACATCTTCCATGCCCGAGCCGCGCATGGATTTATAAGACGTCTCGCCCATCACCCAACGCAAGGCTTCCAGCAAGTTAGATTTGCCGCACCCATTGGGGCCTACGATGCCTGTCATGCCCGGCAAAATGTCGAGCTCGACCGGGTCTACGAAAGACTTAAATCCAGAAAGGCGAATGCGATCAAATTTCATTGACTTAACTTATCCTCTACCCGAGCCTTCCGCCTTATGGC
>JAQWIP010000081.1 GCA_029248825.1 Alphaproteobacteria bacterium
CAGCGTTTACACCTATGCCTCGGTTGGCCAGATGGAAGACGCGGCTCTGCCGGCTTTGATGATTATCGTCGTCGGTTTTATTCCCGTCGCCATTAGCCTGAGCTTGCTTGAGCAAGTTCGAAGAGGCAGGTCCACACGCAGCTAAACAATCTGGCGCTTAGCTGGTTTCAGTAAACAATTCTCGGCCGATTAACATGCGCCGAATTTCCGATGTGCCAGCGCCAATTTCCGCTAGTTTCGCATCGCGCAAATAGCGCCCCACCGGATTATCGTTCACATAGCCATTGCCACCCATCAGCTGAATGGCGTCGAGCGCGCATTGAGTGGCGTTCTCGGCGGCAAATAAAATCGCAGCAGCGGCGTCCTTGCGGGTGGTTTCGCCACGGTCGCAAGCTTGCGTCACCGCATAAACATAGGCGCGCGAGGCGCTCAGTTTCGTATACATATCGGCCAATTTGCCTTGCACCAATTGGAACGTGCCGATGGATTGGCCAAATTGCTCGCGCTGATGCACATAAGGCAAGACCGTATCCAAACAGGCCTGCATAATACCGAGCGGCCAAGCCGCCAAAACCGCGCGCTCATAATCCAGCCCGCTCATCAGCACTTCGACGCCACGGTTCAACGGCCCCATGACGTTTTCTTCTGGCACTTCGCAATCTTCAAAAACCAGCTCGCCTGTCTCCGAGCCGCGATGGCCCAATTTGTCGAGTTTTTGCGCGCAGCTAAAACCTTTGTAATCTTTCTCAATCAAGAAAGCCGTAATGCCGCGCGAAGCCGCTTCCGGCTCGGTTTTGGCATAGACCACCAAAACATCGGCCGAAGGGCCATTGGTAATCCAAAACTTAGTGCCGTTGAGAACGTATGTATCACCTTTTTTCTCGGCCTTTAATTTCATCGACACAACGTCAGACCCCGCGCCCGGTTCCGACATCGCCAAGGCGCCCAAATGTTCGCCCGAGACCAGCTTGGGCAAATATTTCTTCTTCTGCGCCTCATTGCCCCAACGATAAATCTGATTGACGCATAAATTAGAATGCGCTCCATAAGACAGACCTACGGAGGCCGAGGCGCGTGAGATTTCTTCTACCGCAATGGCTTGTGCCGTATAGCCCAGCGCCACGCCGCCATATTCCTCAGATACCGTCAGCCCATGCAAACCCAGCTCGCCCAGAGGTTCCCACAAGTCCCTTGGAAACGTATCCGTGCGATCAATTTCATCGGCACGCGGCGCGATTTTCTCATCGACAAATTTACGGATGCTATCGCGCATCATGTCGATATCTTCGCCGAGGTTGAACTGCAACATGGGGTAACTATTGGACAACATAGAAGAGGTTCCCTGATTAAAACTAGAGACCAAAATTTGGCGTCAAAAAGATAAAAAAAGAGCTGGCAAGTTTCCTTGCCAGCCCAGAATTTTGATTTATTCGGCTGCGAAACCAAGCACAGCTTTGGTTTCGAGGAAATCCTCAAACCCGTGCTCGCCCCATTCGCGGCCATTGCCGGACTGCTTATAGCCGCCAAAAGGGGCGCCCAAATCAGCGCCTGCGCCGTTCAAATGCACGTTACCGGTGCGCATTTTCGAGGCCACATCGGCAGCATGTTTAATGTCGCCAGACTGCACATAACCCGACAAGCCATAGACGGTGTCATTGGCAATCGCGATGGCTTCTTCTTCTGTCTCATATTTCAAGATAGACAGAACGGGGCCAAACACTTCTTCGCGCGCAATGGTCATATCATTGGTCACATTGGCGAAAATCGTCGGCTTCACATAATAGCCAGCGTTCAGGCCGTCTGGTTTACCCAGACCGCCGGTTACCAAATCCGTGCCTTCGTTGATGGCGGTTTCGATGAGCGCTTGAATTTTATCAAACTGCATTTCGCTGACCACGGGGCCGATGGTTGTATCGTCGCCTGTTGGGTCGCCGACTTTGACTTGCTCGGCAGCCGCTTTGGCAATTTCGACCACTTCATCATGGCGCGCCGCAGGCACCAACATGCGCGTTGGCGCATTGCACGATTGACCCGAATTCATAAAGCAGCTTTGCACGCCTTGCGCGACGGCTTTGTTGAAATCCGCATCGTCGAGAATAATATTGGCCGACTTGCCGCCCAATTCTTGCGCCACACGCTTCACCGTATCGGCAGAGGCTTTGGCCACGGCCACGCCCGCGCGGGTGGAGCCGGTAAACGACATCATGTCGATATCTGGGTGTTGCGACATCGCTTCGCCCACATTCATGCCATCGCCATTGACCAGGTTGAACACGCCAGCTGGCACGCCTGCATCGTCCAGAATTTCAGCCCAAAGTGCTGCGTTCAAAGGGGCGATTTCCGATGGCTTCAAAACCATCGTGCAACCGGCCGCAATGGCCGGTGCCACTTTGCAAGCAATCTGATTGATCGGCCAATTCCTAGGCGTAATCAGGCCACAAACGCCCACCGCCTCTTTGCGGATAAGCGTTGTGCCTTGCGCTTTCTCAAATTCATAATTTTCCAAAATGGCGCGCACCGTGCCTAAATGCGCCAAGCCCATTGCGGCTTGGGCAGCTTTTGAAAGCCACATAGGCGCACCCATTTCTGATGAAATGGTTTCCACCACTTCGTCATAGCGATTTTGGTAAGAAGCCATAATGGCGTCCAGCAGCTCCAGACGTTCTTTCACGCTGGTTTGCGAAAAGCTCACAAAAGCCTTTTTGGCCGCAGCCACGGCTTTGTTCACATCATCG
>JAQWIP010000085.1 GCA_029248825.1 Alphaproteobacteria bacterium
ATAAAGTCGGGCCTGGCGGCACGGGCAAAGATTACATCAACTGCCCGATGGATGAAGCCCAATATGATGCTTTCCTCGACGCGCTCATCGAGAGCGACACCGCCGATTTTAAACAATGGGAAGCCGACACGCCCTATTTCAATGGCTGCCTGCCGATTGAAATTATGGCCGCGCGCGGTCGCGATACTTTGCGCCACGGCCCGATGAAAACGCGTGGCCTGACCAATGTGCATACGCCCGACGTGAAAGCACATGCCGTGGTGCAATTGCGCCAAGATAATGCGCTCGGCACTTTGTTCAATATGGTGGGCTTTCAAACCAAGCTTAAATATGGCGAACAAACGCATGTGTTTAAACTTATTCCCGGTCTCGAAGAGGCGCGCTTTGCCCGTCTTGGCGGCTTGCATCGCAATACTTTTCTCAATAGCCCGACTTTATTGGACGGCGAATTGCGGCTTAAAAATGCCCCGCATATTCGCTTTGCCGGACAAATTACGGGCGTCGAAGGCTATGTCGAAAGCACCACCATCGGCTTGATGGCAGGCCGTTTTGCGGCGGCGGAAATGCAAGGGCGCAGCCTCACGCCAGCGCCCATGACCACGGCCTTTGGCGCGCTGATTTCGCATATTACCGTCAATGCCAATGCATCGTCGTTTCAGCCGATGAATGTGAATTTTGGGCTGATGCCAGAGCTCGGCGCCCTTAGCGCGCCCGTCGATGAAAACGGCAAGAAAATGCGTGGCAAAGCCCGTATGCAGGCCAAAAAGCAAGCCCGCCAAACGGGGTTCACCTCGCGCGCGCGGACTGATTTTGCCGATTGGGCGCACGGCGAACAGCCTCCCAAAGCAGCCGAATAATAGGAATAATAGGGATAGTCGGGTTAAATCCGCCCCAAGAAGGCCATCTTCATAATCGAAATTTGATAGCGCAATAGGCTTTTGCCTTGCGGAAAATGCTGCGCTTGGCGGCGTGCCAAACCGATGGGTAAAAACACCGGCAAGAGGGCTTTGCGTTGCGCGCGTGGAAGCTGATTGAAGCTTTGGCAAGCCTCGCTCAAAAGCGTATTTGCGCGCGCCGCCACGGCCTCGCCGCCCTCGGGAGCCAAACGCATTAATTCAAACCCTGTGCCTGCCGATTGCAAGCCAGGCGCTTGCAAGTCAGGCACTTGGGCTCCCACCAATTGGCAGGCCAGCTTTAACCATGCGGGGCCGACAATTTCGGCTTCGGCTTCCAGCTCTTCCAATGTGCGTCCGCCTTCGTTTAAGGCGGCTTCGCGGCCATCGATGAGCGGCAAGAAATCGGGCAAAGCAATCCGCCCATCTCGCCCCACTTCTAGCAAAGCTTCGCCAATCGGCGTGCCACGGGTTTCGCCCGCTTCGAGCGCGACCAGTAAATCGCGCCACCATTGCAGCCGAATGGCACCGACCATCGGGTCGGACACTAGGGCGGGAATGCGCGCGATATCGGCGTAAAAATGATAGAGCGATAAAACCGCATCGCGCACGGGCGCGGGCGCGAATAAATGGCACAAATAGAGGTCGCCATCGAGACCGCGTAGCTCGGCTCGTAAAGTTTCGAAATCGCTCATAACGCTCCTCAATATAAAAAGGGCCGCACAGATGGCGGCCCCTTTCCAATCCGTTTCGCAAAAACCCTAGTATAGGTTTTGCGCCGCCACCATGGCGAACAACATAGGGATCGACAACATAGTGTTGGTGCGAGAGAACAGCATGGCTGTGCGCGCCGAAGCGGCTTTCGTGTCGGCGTCTGCCTCGACAATGCCAAGTGCTTTCTTCTGGTTTGGCCAGATAACGAACCAAACGTTGAACCACATGATGATGCCGAGCCACATGCCAATACCGATGGCTGTGTGTTTGGGTACTTCGAAATCAGTCATCATGCCGAGGCTAAGCGCATCGTGGATGTAACCGTTCAAATAGCCCAAAATCAGACCTGTCACGATGGTCGCCATCGCGCCCCAACGGAACCACCACAAGGCGGCCGGGGCAATGACTTTACCAATCGCAGGCTTTTGATCGTCTGGGATATTCGGCATGTTTGGAATTTGCACAAAGTTGAAATAATACAGCAGGCCAATCCACATGATGCCGCTAAGGACGTGCAACCAACGGAAGCTGAAAGTCCAGAATGTCGTGTCCAATGCGCCGCCGCCCTGCAGATACATAATCTCCAGAATAAACGCCAACAAAAAGCCCGCAATCACAGTGTTGCGGAGTGATGATAAAATTGTAGCCATGATGGCCTCCCCTTTTCGAATCTATCGTTGGTTAGACTTTACCACTCCGCCAAACGACCGAGCAATTTAATTCACTTGGTTTCCCGACCAATCGCGCTTCACGCCCAGCCACATCAGCAAAGGCGATGCGATGAAAATCGAGGAATAAGTGCCAACCAGCACCCCCCAAATCATCGCGAAGGTAAAGCCACGAATAACCTCGCCACCCAAGACATAGAGCGCCAGCAAAGCCAAAAGCGTTGTCACCGAGGTCATCACCGTACGCGAGAGCGTTTCATTGATGGCGATATCCAGCAATTCATGGAGACCCATTTTTTTGAACTTGCGCAAATTCTCGCGCACGCGGTCATACACCACCACCGTATCATTCATCGAATACCCGACGATGGTCAAAATGGCCGCTAAAATCGACAGGTTGAAATCGAGTTGCAGCAGCGAGAAAATGCCGATGGTCAGCACCACGTCATGCACCAAGGCCAGCACAGCGCCGACCGAGAATTGCCACTCAAAGCGGAACCAGATGTAAATCAGCATCGAGCAAATGGCCACGACGACCGCCAGAATACCCGTTTGAATAAGCTCAGCGCTTACCTGCGGGCCCACAATCTCTACGCGGCGGATATCATAATCTTGCGCCAATTCATCGCGCACCACTTGCACGGCGCTCAAGTCTTGGCTGGCATCTACAGCGCCATCGGCTTTGGCGATACGGATTAAGACATCCGTCTCTTTGCCGAATTCTTGAATTTGCACTTCGCCAATATCCATATTGTTCAGACGGTCGCGCAAGGCGCCGATGTCCACGGCGTCTTCGGCACTGGCTTCGATTAAAGTGCCACCTTTAAAGTCGATACCAAAGTTCAACCCATGGGTGAAAAACACGCCGATGGAGGCAATCATCAAAAAAATCGACAGCCCCATAGCTAGCGTGCGGTGTTTAATAAAAGTGATATTGGTTTTCGCCGGAACGAGTTTCAATGTTCGCATATCATATCCTCCCTATCCGATTAAACTGGCAAAGCTTCCGGACGACCCTGTCGGCGCACCCAGAGGGACACCATGAAACGGGTCAGAACGAAAGCGGTGAAAAC
>JAQWIP010000091.1 GCA_029248825.1 Alphaproteobacteria bacterium
CGCCCGTTTTGCTCGATGATGGCCACCACAGATGGCTCGTTCAAAACAATGCCACGCCCTTTTACGTAAACCAGCGTATTGGCGGTTCCAAGGTCAATGGCCATGTCGGCAGAGAACATCGCAAGCAGCATATTTAACATCGTGTATTCCTCTCAAAGAGCCCCAGTTAGGCAGTTAGACTATCTGGTGCCTGTTTTTCTCGTTTAATCAACAATTTATTCAAAGCACTAATATACGCCCGCGCCGAGGCCACCATAGTATCGGTATCGGCCGCGCGGCCAATAACGGTTTTTCCGCTCTCTTCCAAACGCACGCTGACTTCGGCTTGCGCATCTGTGCCTTGCGTCACCGCATGGACTTGATAGAGCTGCAAATCCGCTTCATGCGGGAACAAAGCTTTAATCGCATTGAACGTCGCATCGACGGGGCCATCGCCCGTGCTTTCGACCTCGGTTTCTTTGCCATCGATATCGAGCTTCAAGGTCGCCGCTTGCGGCCCATGCGAGCCCGCCAACACGCGCAAGGACACCAGCTTAATCCGGTCGATGCCCTTGGCAACCTCATCATCAATCAAGGCGATAATATCATCGTCAAAAACATGTTTTTTGCGGTCGGCCAATTCTTTGAAGCGCACGAAAGCCTCTTGCAATTGGTTGTCGCCTAATTGATAGCCAAGATTGTTAATCTTATCGCGAAACGCATGGCGACCCGAATGCTTGCCCATCACCAAGGAGGTTTGGGAAATACCGACACTCTCGGGCGTCATAATTTCATAGGTCTGATTGTTCTTCAACATGCCGTCTTGGTGGATGCCGCTCTCGTGTGCGAAAGCATTTTGGCCGACAATCGCCTTATTATACTGCACTGGAAACGCCGTCACGGAGGAAACCAATTTGGAGGCACGAGACAGCATTTGCGTCTCAATTTGGCTCCATTGTGGCATCAAGTCATTGCGCACGTTCAGCGCCATGACAATCTCTTCCAAGGCGGCATTGCCCGCGCGTTCGCCCAGCCCATTGATGGTGCATTCGATTTGGCGAGCGCCCGCGCGAACGCCCGCCAAAGAATTGGCAACCGCCAGCCCCAAATCATTATGGCAATGGGTGGAGATAATCGCTTTGTCGATATTCGGCACGCGCTCGCGCAACATGGTAATCATCTCGAAATATTCCTGCGGCATTGTATAGCCCACCGTGTCGGGAATATTAATCGTCGTTGCGCCCGCGCGAATGGCGGTCTCTACCGTGGCGCACAAAAAGTCGTGGTCGGTGCGGGTCGCATCTTCGGGCGACCATTCCACATTATCGGTATGGTCGCGCGCGCGCGTCACGGAAGCGGCAACCGCTTCCATCACGTCTTCTGGCTCCATTTGCAACTTGTGCTTCATATGCACGGGGCTGGTGGAGATAAAGGTATGAATGCGCGGGTTTTTGGCGTGTTTCAACGCATCGGCCGCGCGGTCGATATCTTTCGCGCCAGCCCGCGCCAGCCCACAGACTTGCGCGTTTTTCACCAATTTGGCGACTTCGGATACGCTTTCAAAATCGCCATTGGAGGCAATCGGAAACCCAGCCTCGATGACATCCACGCCCATTGTGTCCAAGACTTCTGAGACTTGCAGTTTCTCTTCCAAAGTCATGGAGGCGCCCGGCGATTGCTCGCCATCGCGCAATGTGGTGTCGAAAATATAAATACGGTCGCTTTTGGCGCCTGTTTGTTTTGTTGTTTTGGTCATTTTCTCATCCTTCTCTTTGGGGCCTTGCCTGTCTTTTCTAGGCATTTGCCATTTTGTTTATCCCAATTCACCCCCTGAGAACGCGCCGTGCATGGCCTGTCCGATCTCAGGGGCAGGTTAGGAGAAGGATGGTCCGTAAATCGTTCGGCCGAGACAGCTTTTGGCTGCAAGCCGTTGGCGCGCGCAAATCCGCAGCCCGCCAAATGGCAGACCAGTCGCGAAATTTGTAAATCTGGCGTGAGCCATATTTATGCGCCTCTTTCAAACCCCCATGGGGGTGGTAAAAAAAACTATACTCAATGTGTATCCAAGCAAAACAGCCATGGCAAGCACTTTCACATCTCGCGACCTGCCAAAGCCATCGCCTGTTCCGACACATGGTGGATGAGAAAATCCATCACCGCGCGAACATGCCCCAGCCGCGCCAAATCCGTGCGGGTCAGCAACCATAATTCCAAATTGCCAACCAAGTCAGGGCCAAGCAGCGGCACTAAGCCCGTTTGTTGCCGCGCCATAAAACACGGCAAAGCCGCCACCGCCTCGCCGCCCAAAACCGCGTTCATTCGCGTGGCCACGCTGGAGGAGCGCATCACGACTTTGGCGTTTTTCTCGGCTCGTGACAGCCACCAAACCGGCCCCAAAGGGCGTTCTTCCTCGGAAAAAGCCACCACTTGATGACCCGATAAGTCGCCAGAGCTGGCGATTTCGCCATATGTCTGCACATAAGCAGGCGTTGCATAGACGCCATAAGCGACATCGCACAGCTTGCGCGCCAGCATATCGCCCTGCGTGGGGCGCGCGAGACGCAAAGCAATATCCACATCGCGCAGCACATTCATCACCCGTGGCGCGCCGCCGGGCCCCGATAGGCTGGGGTCGGTGATGATATCCAGCGCAATATCGGGCGCATTTTGCAAAAACTGCGGCACCGCCGGGCCAATCAGCCCGCCAGCCACGACATCGCTGGCCGAAAGCCGCACAACCCCGCCATAAGCCCCTGAATTGGCTTGGAAATCTCTTTGTAACGAAGACAGGCTGGTATCCACCGGCTCCAACGATTGCAAGAGACGCGTGCCATCTTGCGTCAGCGTATAGCCGCTGCGCAGGCGCTCGAAAAGCCGCGCCTCAAGCGCCGCCTCCAAATTGCCAATGCGGCGCAACACCGTGGTGGTGTTGACGGTTAACTCGCGCGCGGCCGCCGACAGACTGCCGGCCGCAGCCACCGCGAGAAAAAACCGTAAATCATCCCAATCAAGATCTTTCATAATCGCAATAGCTTAGCTGCAAATATGCACAATTGCAATTTTGCAACTTTAGCTTTGCGAAAACTCGGCGAACCGATTAGCGCTTGCGGTCCATCTCCAGCCAACTATCGAGAGACAAGCGCCCCGCGCCTTTGACTAAGAGAACCGACAGCACAAACACCCAAAGCAGACGTTGGTCTAAGATGAGCGAGTCCGCGCCTCGGTCGAACCAGGCGCCAATGGTGGCGGCGTCGACACCATGCCCCCAAATATCGGTCAGCGATTGCACGAAAATAAAGCCAATCATCGCCAAGGCCGCGCCTCGGGTGAACAGGCCGATGAGCAAGAGCGCCGGCAAAATAAATTCGGCCCAACTGCCGAGCAGAACAATCGGCGTGAAAAATATAGAAATCGCCTCTGGATCATAGTCCGCCGCTTCCGTGACGCTGGGGAGAATTTGGTAATAGGCGCCAATCGTTGGGCTGAAAACCCCCTCTAATTTGGTCATGGCCGAGGCCCAATAATAGCCCGCCAGCACGGCGCCAAACGTAAATCGAGCTGGAGACCCATGAACGCACATTGGTCAATTTGCAGTTAGAGCGCAGTCGTATAAATCGGACAAACATCAACATGGGCATCGCAGGGTCATTTCTGCTCGTGCCACTGTTCTTTATTAATGTCAGCGATGCGCCAGAAGTGGAGCAATATGCGATTTCAGGACGCATGAACAAGCTAAACGATTTGTCCGCTGCGAAAAAGTGTAACTAGCAGCAAGGCAAAATAACAATAGGTTAAAGGCAGTCTGCGCGTCTTCTAGACGAAAACCCGCGACTGCCTTTTCTTCGCCCTTTTTTGTGCTTAAGATGCGGATAAGGCAATCGACCCCTTAGAATAAGGAAAAGCCCATGCTCCGTCGTCTCTCCATCAGCAGTTTTGTTTTACTGGCCGCCTGCGCCACGCCTGGCGAAGAGAATAAGGCTGGCTCGTTTTCCGCCGGACAAGTGAACCAACGCCAGCAAGTCAAAATCGTCTCTATAGTCTCCGTCCAAACGGCCAAAGTTAGCGTCTCTAATCGGCGCAACCAAAGCATCGCCGCTGGTGTGGGCGCTGTCGTCGGCGGGGTTTTGGGCGCCGCCATTGGGGACAATAGCGGGCGCTCCTCCGGCGGCGGAACCCTTGGCGTTATCGTCGGGTCAGAAGCGGGACGCCTTGGCCAAGGCGCCACCAAATTAATCGACGGCGTGCAAATCATCTATCGCGATGGCCAAGATATTCTGTCTTCCGCCCAAGTTGCGCGGCCTTGCGATTATGCGCTCGGCAATGCCCTCATGACTTTCGTCGGCCAAACCGAAACCCGCATTCAATCCAACCATGGCTGCGTGAAAGGCCAAGAAAACCAAGTTGGAAAAACTAGCACCCTGCAGGGCATCGACTTAAACTAGAAACAAAAAGGGCGGCACTCGTTTTCACGAGGCCGCCCTATTTCTTGTCTCAAATCAGCTTTAGTTTTTGCTTTGATCCACCAATTGATTGGCCGAAATCCAAGGCATTTTGCTGCGCAACTCTGTGCCGACTTTTTCAATCGGATGCGCATCATTCACTTTGCGGAATTCTTTAATCTCTTCTTGTCCACCCTGCATCCAGCGATCGGTAAACTTGCCAGTTTGAATATCCTCAAGGATTTTTTTCATCTCGGCTTTGGTTTCGCTGGTCACAACGCGCGGGCCCGACACATATTCGCCGAACTCGGCCGTGTTGGAAATCGAGTAGTTCATGTTCGAAATGCCGCCCTCGTAAATCAGGTCGACGATGAGTTTCACTTCGTGCAAGCACTCGAAATATGCCATCTCGGCTGGATAGCCAGCTTCGGTCAGCGTTTCGTAACCCGCTTTAATCAACTCGACAACACCGCCGCATAAAACAGCCTGCTCGCCGAACAAGTCGGTTTCGCATTCGTCGCGGAACGTCGTCTCAATGATGCCCGAACGACCGCCGCCCACGCCACATGCGTAAGACATAGCCAAATCACGCGCCGAACCCGAAGCGTCTTGCGCCACAGCGACCAGACATGGCACACCGCCGCCTTTGGCGTATTCGCCGCGCACCGTGTGGCCGGGGCCTTTGGGAGCCACCATCGACACATCCAAATCTGGACGCGCTTGGATGAGGCCGAAGTGAATGGCCAAACCGTGGGCAAACATCAACGTGCCGCCTTCGCGGATATTCTCGGCGATGTCCGCGTTATAGATGTCTTTTTGCAATTCATCTGGCGTCAAAATCATCACGACATCGGCCCAAGCGGAAGCTTCGGCAATGGTTTTCACCGCAATGCCCTCGGCTTCGGCTTTGGCGGCCGAGGCAGAGCCAGCGCGCAAGCCAACGCAGATATCGCTAACACCGCTATCGCGCAGGTTTAGCAAATGTGCATGGCCTTGAGAGCCATAGCCAATCACAGCTACTTTTTTGCCTTTAATCAGGTTTACATCCGCGTCGCGGTCATACAGCATTTCCATCCATCTATTCCTTAAAGTCTGGTTAGAGTTTCGTTCAATTACATAGCTTCGGGGCCACGCGAGATAGCCGCCGCGCCTGTGCGCGAAACTTCTCGAAGACCCAGAGGTTTCATCAGCCCGATAAAGGCATCAATTTTTTCGGTATTGCCGGTAATCTCAAAGACGAAACTATCCGGCGTCGCATCCACCACGCGGGCGCGAAACGCCTCCGACATGCGAAGCGCTTCGACACGGGCATCGCCCTTGCCTGTCACTTTTACCAAAGCCAATTCGCGCTCGACACTGTCGCATTCGACCGTCAAATCGACCACCCGATGCACCGGCACCAAGCGACCCAATTGGGCTTTAATTTGTTCAATAATGGGCGGCGTGCCAAGCGTCACAATCGTGATGCGAGACATATGCTCTTGCTCGTCCACCTCGGCCACCGTCAGGCTGTCGATATTATAGCCACGGCCCGAAAACAGACCGATGACGCGCGCCAAAACCCCCGCCTCATTATCTACGAGGACGGATAGCGTATGCCGCTCAATTTGATTTTCTGCGCTCATCTTCAACCTTCTTAAATCGGCCTTACGACCCATTCCTGCGCCTCTCTATAGCGCACTCATTGGGTGGTTAAAAGCCCGTTTATTCGCCCTCATTTAAACCAGCGCTTTGCCCGCATCCGAGACTTCAATATCCAAGCCTTCGCTATCGGCCAGCAGCATTTCATTATGCGCCGCGCCCGATGGAATCATCGGGAAGCAGTTTTCGTCTTTGGTGACGATGCAATCGAAAATAACGGGGCCTGGCGTATCTACCATGCGCTTAATCGCATCGTCTAATTCGGCTGGCGTTTCGGCACGAATGCCTGTGGCGCCATAGGCTTCTGCCAATTTCACGAAATCCGGCAGCGCCTCCGAATAGGAGCTGGAATAGCGCCCGCCGTGCAGCAATTCCTGCCATTGGCGCACCATGCCCATATATTCATTGTTCAAGATGAAAATCTTAATCGGCAGACGATATTGCACCGCTGTCGAGATTTCCTGCATGGTCATTTGCACCGAGGCTTCGCCAGCAATATCGATAACCAGACTTTTGGGGTGCGCCACTTGCACACCAACCGCCGCCGGAATGCCATAGCCCATCGTGCCAAGCCCGCCAGAGGTCATCCAGCGATTGGGGTCTTCAAAACGATAATATTGTGCCGCCCACATTTGGTG
>JAQWIP010000092.1 GCA_029248825.1 Alphaproteobacteria bacterium
GTCCGATTAAATTAATCTCGGGCGCCTCGCCATTTTGCGAAACTTTCCTGACCGATGTGAAAGTGCCGAAAGAAAACTTGGTGGGCGAGCTGAACAAAGGCTGGACCATTGCCAAACGTTTGCTCGAGCATGAACGCAGCATGATTTCGGGCATGGGCATGGGCGCAGGCGCGGCCTCCATGGGCGGCATGGAAGCTGTGGCCAAAGAAAACTTTGGCGCCGATGGCGACAAAATTGGCGATTCCAGCATCCGCCAAGCGGTTGCCGACCACAAAATGGATCAGCAAGCTTTTGGCCTGACGCTGAAACGCGCCGAAGCCGAAGCCAAAGCCGGACAAGGCATGGGCGCGGCGGCCTCGATGTTTAAATATTACGGCACGGAAGTGAACAAGCGCCGCTTCGAGCTGCTGCTCGACCTGATGGGCACGCAAGCGCTCGGTTGGGAAGGCGAAGGCTTCGACAAGCGCGAGCTGGCCGTAACCCGCTCTTGGTTACGCTCGAAAGGCAATTCCATCGAAGGCGGCACCTCAGAGGTGCAGCTCAATGTGATTGCAAAACGTGTATTAGGTCTGCCCGACGCCTAGGCCGTCGCGACAAGCTCAGATAAAGGAATATCCTATGGCATTCGTGCTTACCGAAGAACAAACCATGCTGAAAGATATGGCGAAGGACTTTTTCACCGAACAAGTTCCCGTCGCTAATTTACGCAAGCTGCGCGATGAAGAAGATGCAGACGGCTATGATAAAGCCGTGTGGAAACAAATCGTCGAGCTGGGCTTTGCCGGCATTCTCATTCCAGAAGAACATGGCGGCACAGGTTTTGGCCCCATGGGTCTTGGCATTGTGATGAAAGAGGCGGGCCGTACGCTGGCCGCTTCGCCACTTTACTCGACGGCTGTTCTGGGCGCTGGCCTGATTATGGCGGCTGGCTCTGACCCACAAAAAGCAGCTCTCCTGCCCCAAATCGCGGCAGGCGAAACCCTGACCGCTTTGGCTTTGGAAGAAACCAATCATCATAATCCGCTGAACACATCTATGGTGGCCGAGAAATCTGGCGATGGCTTTAGCCTCACCGGCGATAAGAAATTCGTCATCGACGGACATATTGCCGATACGCTGATTGTCGTGGCGCGCACCAGTGGCGCGGCTGGCGAGGCACAAGGTTTGTCGATGTTCTTGGTCGATGCCAAAGCCGAAGGTGTCAGCATCACACGCAACCATATGGTCGATAGCCGCAATGCAGCCAGTATTGCTTTTGCCAATGTGCAAGTCTCTGGCGATGCCGTTTTGGGCAGCTTGGGCGGCGCTTATGCCGAACTGGAAACCAGCCTCGATTTGGCGCGCGTCTGTTTGGCCGCCGAAATGCTGGGCGGTGCCGAAACCGTGTTCGACACGACTTTGGAATACCTCAAGGAGCGCAAGCAATTTGGCGTGATTATTGGCACTTTCCAAGCCCTGAAACACCGCGCGGCTGAGTTGTTCTGCGAAGTGGAAATTTGCCAATCGGTGCTTTTGGATGCTTTATCGGCGCTCGAAGAGCGGCGCAATGATACGCCGCGCGCTGCCAGTCTGGCCAAAGCCCGTGTGGGCGATGCGCTTCGGTTGATTACCAATGAAGGCGTGCAAATGCATGGCGGCATTGGCATGACCGATGCGGTGGACATGGGGCTATTTATGAAACGCGCTCGTGTGCAGGCGCAAATGTTGGGCGATACGAATTTCCACCGCGCCCGCTACGCGGATTTGGGTGGCTATTAAGCTAAAAGCCACTTAAAAAACCATTACAGGCCTCGACATTTGCGTGTCGAGGCCTTAATTCTATGTGAGATATGAAATCTTAGAGGGGCTAAAATGGCTGAAGAAACGAAGCAACCCGAACGCATCACCGTTCTTGCTGAGGAATTTACGCCGGCTGCCATGGAGTTCCACCGCCGCAATATGAGCGCGCGGGGGTATCGCATGGAAGGCCAGATTACGCCTCGTCGCTATATGATGATTGAAGGCCCCGGCGAGCCGAAAGACTTGTTTGACGCAAAAGAATATTTTGCCGTCACTTTCGTTCGCAAAGACGGCGAATAATCTTAAAACTGCGGCAAAAATGCTCCCAACCTAGCCAGACTGGTCTTCGAAGCCTAAATAGGTTAGGTATATGGCTGTTTTAAAGTGGACTGGATATGCCCGTCAATTACGACAAACATCTCGATGACGCCCTCGCCTCTCTGCACGAAGAGGGGCGCTACCGCGTGTTTACCGATCTGGCGCGTCGCGCTGGACAGTTTCCGCGCGCCATCGATTATTCCACCACCCCCCACCGCGAAATCACCGTTTGGTGTTCCAATGACTATTTGGGCATTGGCCAAAACCAAGACGTGATGGACGCCATGAAAACCGCCATTGACGATATGGGCACGGGCGCCGGCGGAACGCGCAATATTTCTGGCACGCACCATATGATTGTCGAGCTGGAAAACGAGCTATGCGACCTGCACGATAAACCCGCCGCCTTGGTCTTTACCTCGGGCTATATTTCCAATGAGGCGACAATCTCGACGCTGGCCAAACTCTTGCCCAATTGCCTTATTTTATCGGATGAGCTGAACCACGCCTCGATGATTGAGGGCGTGCGCCAAAGCGGCTGCAGCAAGCTCATCTGGCGCCACAATGATATGGCGCATCTGGAAAGCCTTTTGGCCGATGCCGAACCCGATCGCCCGAAACTGATTGTTTTTGAAAGCGTCTATTCGATGGATGGCGATGTCGCCCCGATTGAACAGATTTGCGATTTGGCCGAAAAATACGGCGCCCTGACTTATTTGGACGAAGTGCATGCCGTGGGCATGTATGGCCAACGCGGCGGCGGCATTGCAGAGCGCGATAATCTGATGCATCGCATTGATGTGATTGAAGGCACGCTGGCCAAAGCCTTTGGCGTCATGGGCGGCTATATCACGGGCAATCGCAATTTGGTCGATGCCATTCGCTCTTTCGCGCCGGGCTTTATTTTCACCACCTCCTTGCCGCCAGCCATCGCCGCGGGCGCCATCAAAAGCGT
Organism: Alphaproteobacteria bacterium; assembly: GCA_029248825.1. Classification (GTDB taxonomy): domain Bacteria; phylum Pseudomonadota; class Alphaproteobacteria; order RS24; family RS24; genus UBA8337. The sequence continues at coordinate 3,053 of JAQWIP010000092.1, forward strand.
GCAGTTGATTAAGCAATCTAATTTCGGCCAAGACTTGCGCCTGCGCCATCAAGAACGCGCGCAGACATTGAAAGATAAATTGGCTCAAGCGGGTCTGCCCGTTTTGCCGACCCAAACCCATATTGTGCCGCTGATGGTGGGCGACCCGCTGTTGTGCAAAGCCGCTTCCGATCGTTTGTTGAACGAGCATAATATTTATATTCAGCCGATTAACTATCCAACCGTGCCGCGCGGCGCCGAGCGTTTGCGCATCACCCCAACGCCCCTGCACGATGATGCGATGATTGACGCTCTGGTGTCGGCTGTGTCGGAAGTTTGGGCGCATTTGGATATTTCGCGCGAGCTGCCGAGCGTGTTCTCGGCGCCTGCGGCGCAATAGTCTATGCTGCCTAATTCGCACCCCCCTGTCGCCTTTGGCAAAAATGGTCTTTTGCTGGTCAACCTCGGCACGCCTGTCAGTCCCGACAAAAAGGGACTGCGCCCCTATCTCAAACAATTCTTGAGCGATCGGCGCGTTATCGAAGCCTCGCCGCTGATTTGGCAGCCGATTTTACGCGGCATTATTTTGAATACGCGGCCGAAGAAATCGGCCAAAGCCTATGCCAAAATCTGGCGCCAAGAGAGCAATGAAAGCCCGTTGCGCTATTACACGCGCGTGCAGGCTGAGCTGCTGCAAGAAAAACTGGGCGATGGCGTTTTGGTAGATTATGCCATGCGCTATGGCGCGCCCTCGATTGAAGATAAAATTCAGACCCTGAAAGACGCAGGCTGCGAGCGCATATCCATTATGGCGCTCTACCCGCAATATAGCGCCACCACTTCGGCCAGTGTTTATGATGATGTGTTCCGCTCGCTGCTCAAATTGCGCTGGCAACCTGCCGTTCGCACGGCAGAGCCTTGGCACGACCATCCCGCCTATATTGAGGCTTTGGCGCAATCGGTGAACCAGCATATCGCAACGCTCGACTGGAAACCCGAGGTGATTATCGCCTCCTTCCATGGTTTGCCGCGGGCTTATTTCGACAAGGGCGACCCCTATCATTGCCATTGCGCCAAGACCGCGCGCCTGTTGCGCGAGAAGCTGGGCATGGATGACACGCAGCTGAAACTGACCTTTCAATCGCGCTTTGGCCCGACCCAATGGTTGCAGCCCTATACCGATAAGACCGTGCTGGAAATGGCCGAAGCGGGCGTGAAAAAACTGGCTGTGGTGACGCCGGGCTTTATTTCTGATTGCGTGGAAACGCTGGAAGAAATTGGCATTGAGCTGCAAGGCGACTTCAAGCAAGCGGGCGGCACGCATTTCACCACCGTGCCTTGTCTCAATGAGACGAAGGCATCTATGGAACTGCTGGCGACACTCGCAAAACGCGACTTGGCGGGCTGGCTGTAAGCAAGAGTTGACCTCGTTCCAGCTTTGCGTCAAACTTGTGTCCAACAGGTGATTTATGAGCCCATGGTTAAGTCTTTTTGAGTTTCCGCCCCATCCCGTCAGCGGTGTGGTGCTCATTGTGTGCGCGCTTATTTGGGCAATCCGAAGCCGGCGCAAGAGACACCCTAATCTATTAGCGTCGCAAGTCGCAGTCCTTGTCAGTGCCATATCGCAAATCGCGCTGGCCTTCGGCCAAGGCGATATCTCTTTACTTTCAATGCTCAGCGCTATTTTACAGATTAGCCTTGGGCAGTTATTTGCTTTTTGGGTCATCGCTTTGGCGATTATCCGAGGGGTTTTCGCCATTCGCAGCCGCAATGACAATGCCCATATTTTTACACGGAACCGAAAAAAATGAACTCTAACTCAGCGCCTGCCGCCGCTCCGATGTTTTCGCGCGGCCTCAAGGCCTATACCGTAGGCCTGCTCACGCTCATCTATACCGCCAATTATGTCGACCGCCAGATTGTCGCCATTTTATTGCAATCGATTAAAACCGACATGGATCTGAGCGACACGCAATTGGGCTTGCTGACGGGGCCCGCTTTTGGCGTGTTCTATGCCACGCTCGGTATTCCCATCGCCTATTTGGCCGACCGCATGTCGCGCAAGAAAATCATCATTGCCTCGCTATCTTTATTCTCGGTCATGACTTTTGTCTGCGGCTTGGCGCAAAACTATGTGCAGCTCTTGTTGGCACGCGTTGGCGTAGGCGTCGGCGAGGCTGGCACCAGCCCCCCATCGCACGCCATTATTGCCGACATGTATGGCCCATCCGAGCGCGCCGCGCCTTTGGCTGTTTTTGCCCTCGGCATTAACCTCGGGCTCTTCGCGGCTTTTATTGTCGGCGGATATATTGGCGACACCTATGGCTGGCGCGTGGCCGTGCAAGTGGTGGCTATTCCTGGTTTGGCGTTGGCGATTTTGGCTTGGTTTACCTTGCGCGACCCCCCGCGCGGCATGAGCGACAATAAAGCCAGCGGCACCGCCCCGCCTTTGCGCGAGACCTTAAGCTATATGTGGAACACGAAATCCATTCGCCAATTGCTGATTGCCTCGACCCTCGTGATTACCGTGGGCTATGGCGCTGTGGCTTGGTTGCCGAGTTATTTCATCCGCGTGCATGGCATGAGCGCCACGCAAGTGGGCGGCATTTTGGCGATTATGATTGGCATTGGCGGCGGACTTGGCACGGCCTTTGGCGGCGTTTTCGCCGACCGTTTGGGCAAGCGCGATGTGCGCTGGAACCTGTGGTTGGTATCGGCGATCACCATTGGCGTCGCGCCTTTATCGGTGATTGGCTATCTCTCCACCGACACGATGACCGCCCTTATTTGGCTGGCCATCCCGCTAACCGTGGGGGCGCTGTATTTTGGCCCAACTTTGGCCATGCTGCATACTTTGGTGAAACCCGAAATGCGCTCGCTCGCCTCGGCCATTATGCTATGCGTCAATAATATCATCGGGCTGGGCGTTGGGCCGCTGAGCATTGGCTATTTGAGCGACCAATTCACCCCCCTTTACGGCCCTCAAGGGCTCGGCTATGCGCTGGCTGCTATGACGATTGTCGGCCTTTGGGGCGGCATTCATTATTGGATGGCAACGCTGAACTTGCGCGACGATATTGAAAACGCCCAAACCGCTTGACCCTCCAACCGAAACCCAGATTGACGAAACGCGCACTCTCGCTCTTGTTGGTTGCCAGCTTAGGCTTGGTTCCAAAGCTAGGTCTTGCAGCAAATCCCGAGGTGGAGCGTTACTTTTCGGCTGAATATCGTATTTACGCTGGCGGCATTTTGCTTAGCAAAGTCGAGCTGCAACTGGATCTGACGCCGAGCCGCTATCGGGTAAGCGCCCATATCGCGCCGGCTGGCCTTGGCCATATCGCCTCTAACTCGCATGTTGTGGCCACCTCTTATGGCGCGCTGGCGGGGGCGCAATTTGTGCCGCGACACCTCGACTTGAGCTGGGCCAATGACGAAGGCGTGAAATCTTCCTTCATGCGCTATCAAGATGGCGCGCCGATAGAATTTGTCTCCGGCTATGCCCCAACGCCAGAAAATCGCTCCGCTATAAGCGTCGATATTGCCAGCATTGGCACCGGCACCACCGACCCGTTTTTGGCCATGTTGGCGCCACTGGCCACGGGCACATTGCGCGATGCGTGCAGCGGCGAGCGGCGAATTTTCGATGGCCGCCGACACGCCAGCCTGACCCTAACGTCAGGGCGCGAGATTGCCGCCAACGCGCATGCGTATCCAAGCCGAATACCCGCGCTGGCCTGCCGCGTGGTCTGGGCGCCGATTGCTGGCTACTCGCAACGCAGCATGGCGCGCGCGGCCGAGTTTCCACCCATCGAGGCGCATTATGCCCGCATTGGCGACACCCGCTTTGCCGCGCCGCTAGAGATGCGCGGCGAGACCCGCTATGGCGCTCTGTCGATTTATGCGGTGCGGTTTTTCACCGAGATGACAGCGCAAGACGCCCCCTTTGATATCCAAGAATACGTCTATGCCTTTGAACCGGACGAGTTGGACGAAGACTAATGGGTCTTGACCGCAGGGCGCAGTATTGCCTAAACCTAGGGCTAGGAGTTTGCTATGGCCAAAATTGAAATCTATACCACCAACACTTGCCCCTATTGCCATGCAGCCAAAGAGCTGCTGAACCAAAAGGCGGCCAGCTTTACCGAAATTAGCGTGGTGGGCGATGCAAAACTTCGTAGCGCCATGCAAGGCCGATCCGGCGGGCGCACTTCCGTGCCGCAGATTTTCATCGACGGAACCCATATCGGCGGCTGCGATGACCTTTACGCGCTAGAAGAAAAAGGCGCGCTCGACACGCTGCTTGCTTAAGCCAACCTCTATAGACGAGACATCATTCGGAAGAAGAAACGCACGGTATCGTTCAGCGTTGCCACGCTAATGCGTTCGTTCGTGCCATGGATGGCACCCAAATCACTGGCGCCCAATTGCATATAGGTGAAGCGATAATGGTTTGGCGTAAGGGCGCGGTAATGGCGCGTGTCGGTGGCTGCCACCAAGAGGCGCGGCGCAATGATAATCCGCTCGGGCGCTGCCGTGTCGCGAATGGCCGTGGTTAACGCTTCCCACCCATAGCCCGACTGCGGGCTAACCGGCGACGGGCCCATGCCGCGTTGGCCAGAGCCGTCGAAGCTGACTTGCACCCGCTCGTCGTTGATAACTTGGATGACCCGCTCGCGCACCGTGTCTGGCGTCTCGCCTGGCAGAATACGGAAGTTCACTTTAGCCGAAGCATCAATCGGCAAGACATTGGCTTTAATGCCACCCGAAATCATCGTCGCCGCCGTTGTGGTGCGCATGCTGGCTTGAATTTGCGTATCGTTTTCGAGCTGGCTCATCACCACAGGCTTGAACAGCCAGAGGTTTTTCATCACCAGTCGATTGACGAAAGGCATGTCATCGGCCACGGATTCCAAAAAGCTTTGCGTATGCGAAAAATCGCGCGGGAATTGATTGGCTTCCAGCGCGGCAATCGAGGCGCCCAAAATGCCGATAGACGTTTGCACAGGCGGCACAGATGAATGCCCGCCTTTGCCGACGACTTTTAACTGTAACGTTACAATGCCTTTTTCGGCTGGCGCGATGACGGCCATCAAAGGCTCGACGCCTGGCACAATACCTTGCGTGACCAGACCGCCCTCATCGATGAGGAACTCGGCTTCCACGCCGCGCGCTTCCAGCACTTTGGCCATTTCCAAAGCGCCATCAATGCCGCCCTGTTCTTCGTCATGGCCGAAGGCGAAATAAATCGTGCGTTTGGGCTGAAGGCCGCGCGCCAACATGCTTTCGGCCGCTTCCAGCAGCCCCACAATATTGACTTTATTATCCAAGGTGCCACGGCCCCAAATAAAACCATCGGCAATCACGCCCTTGAAAGGGGGCTGTTTCCAGTCGCCTTCCGTGCCAGGAATAACCGGCACGACATCCAAGTGACCCAACAAAATGACGGGCTTATTGCTGGGCGAAACCGGCTCGCTGCCGACCCATGTGTAAAGCAGAGAATATTTGCCCACCACTTCGCGGGTCATCGCTTGATGAACATTCGGGAAGCTTTTGGCGAGATATTTGTGATAGGCCAGCAGAGCTTTGCTCGAGGTCGGCTTGTCGCGACCATAAGAGATGGTTTTATAGCGCACCGACTCGCTCATCAGGTTGGCGACA
>JAQWIP010000115.1 GCA_029248825.1 Alphaproteobacteria bacterium
TAGCAATAAGGAAAAGCCGAAAAACCCCATTGCCAAAACCAAAATTGGGATTGGCAATGGTAATTTTCGGGGGGCGCCTGACACAGCATGGCGGGTCAATTTCGCGAATAAACTCATCTTATCTAACAGTCCTCTTGCCGTTTCTGGCTCGGGTCAAACGGCTTTTTTCCACTTTTCATATATAACGCATAAAACCGGCTTAACCAGTCAGCCGCGCGCTTAGTCTTGCGAGCTGGTGACAAAAGCTTCGTGCGGGGCAAAAACATACTGCTCGTTGCAAAAGTCGCAATGAATCTCAATCGTCTCTTGCGTTTGCATTTCTTTCTGGTCGTCTTCTGGCAGGCCGCGCAGCATATTGTGCACGCGGTCGCGCGAACACGGGCAGGCAAAGCGCAAAGGCCGCGTGTCGAAAACCCGCACGCCCTCTTCGTGAAACAGTCGAAAGGCCAAAGTTTGCGGTTCGATATCGGCGTCTAGCAATTCGCTATCTTGCGTGGTTTCCAGCAAGATTTTGAGCCGATTCCATTCCTCATCGACATAATCTGGGTCGCCCTCTGGCGGCAAATCAATACCCCCCGTGGCGGCGGTTTGCTGCACCACAATGCCGCCCGCGCGCCATTCGACTTTGCCGCCTGCCAATAAAAGCGGCGCGGCGGCGAGCTTTAAACTCGTGCCGATTTGTTCTGAACGCTGAAAATACTCCAGCGCCGCCTCGGCCAAAGTCTCGCCTTCCAGCGGCACAATACCCTGATAGCGTTCCATATCGGCGCCTTGGTCGACGGTGAAAGCCATATGGCTGCCCTCGCCCAATAGCCCCATCGGCGACGTATCTTGTTTCAACGCTTCGTGAACCGCCGCTTCGTCAAATTGCGCAAAGCCGCGCATCTCGCCGACACCCTCGGCATGGGGCGCATAATCGACCATCAGCGTGGAAATCGCGCCTTTGCCATGCAACTGCAAAATAAACCGCCCGTCGAATTTCAACATCGTGCCGAGCATAGACACTAAAACCAGCGCCTCGCCGAGCAGCCGATTGACCGCTTCTGGATAGTCGTGGCGGGTGAGAACTTGCGTCGCCAAATCGCTCAGCTGAACGACGCGGCCATGGATGTTATGCCCGTCGAGGCGGAACGGCAGCACGTAATCAAGGCTAGGCTGGCGGGAGCTTTGAGCCTCCAGAGGGGTATCAGTCATGGCGTTTCCCCATGCAATATAACAACACCGCTTTTTGCGCATGCGCGCGGTTTTCCGCTTCGTCAAAAACCACCGAGCGCGGGCCGTCCATCACTTCAGCCGTCACTTCGCTATCGCGATAGGCGGGCAGGCAATGCAAGAAAATCGGGTCGTCGCCCAAATCCATCAAGCTTTGCGTCACCTGATAGGGGGCAAAAGACGCGGCGCGTTTTTCTGCCGTGGCCGGGTCATCGCTCATCGAAACCCAGCAATCGGTAATCAGCGCGCTGGCGCCTTTGGCGGCTTCTTCCGCTGTATCGCAAAGCGTAATTTTGGCGCCCTTGGCGCGCGCCGCCTCTATCTCGGCCGGCGGCACGGCAAAAGACTTTGGCACCGCCAAAGCCAATTCGAAATCGACCAAAGCCGCCGCTTGCACAAAAGACACGGCAACATTATTGCCATCGCCAAGCCACGCCAAACGCTGACCGCTCAAGCGGCCTTTATGTTCTTCAAAAGTCATTAAATCGGCGACGATTTGGCACGGATGACTATGCGCGGTCAGCCCATTGATAACGGGAATTTGCGCATGGGCGGCCAATTCGCTCAGCGTCTCATGCGGCCCTGTGCGCAACATGGCGATATCGGCAAAGCGCGAGATAACTTGCGCCGTATCGGAAATACTCTCGCCGCGCCCCAATTGCATATCCGATTGGTTCAGCACCATGGTTTGCCCCCCGAGCTGGCGCATGCCCAAGTCAAACGACAAGCGCGTGCGGGTCGAGGGTTTTTCAAAAATCATCGCCAAAACATGCCCCGCCAAAGGCGCATCGGCATCGACCGCGCCCTTGGGTAGGCCTGCACGCGCGGCTTTGCGCGCGGCGCCCGCATCTAGCATTTGGCGCAAGGCATCGCCTTGTAAATCGGCTAAGTCGAGAAAATGGCTCATGACGCCTCTCCTGTTTGCGCTTCCCGCAAAGTTTGACACGCGGTATCTATCGCCGCTATCGCTGTATCTAAATCGGCTTTTTCAACATTCAACGGCGGCAAGAGACGCAAAGTGTTTTCGCCCGCCCCAACGCTGAGCAATTTGGCTTCGCGCAAGGCCGTCACAATGTCCATATTCGGCAACACGCATTCCAAGCCGATCATCAGGCCAGAGCCACGAAGGCCAGCAAAAATATCGCTATACTCATCGATAATCCGCGCCAAATGCTGACGGAAATAAACCGCCATATCTTGCACTTGCGCTAAAAAACCGTCTTCCAAAACCACATCCAAAACCGTGCTGCCGACGCGGCACGCCAAAGGATTGCCGCCATAGGTCGAGCCATGCGTGCCAGGTTGCATCACCTCGCCCACCGCCTGCGTGGTCAAAACCGCGCCAAGCGGAAAGCCGCCGCCAATGCCCTTGGCAATGGCCATGACATCGGGCGTTATCTCGGCCCATTCATGGGCGAATAATTTTCCCGTGCGGCCAATGCCGCATTGCACTTCGTCGAAACCCAAAAGAATATCGTGCTTGTCGCAAAGGGCACGAAGCGCGCGCAAGAAATCTGTGCCGACATCGCGCACGCCGCCTTCGCCTTGCACGGGCTCGATTAAAATGCCTGCCGTTGTGTCGTCAATCAGCGCTTCCAAAGCCCCAATGTCAAAACTTGGGCATTGCACAAAACCGGTCGGGGCGGGGCCAAAGCCGTCCAGATAGGCTGGATTGCCAGCCGCCGCCAAAGCCGCCAGAGTGCGGCCATGAAAGGCGCCGGCAAAACTAATCAGCGTTACTTTTTCGCGATGGCCATGGGCGGCATGATATTTCCGCATGGTTTTAATCATGCCTTCGGCCGCCTCGGCGCCGGAATTTCCGAAAAACACCAGCTCGGCAAAACTGTTTTCACACAAGCTGTCGGCCAAAGCTTCCTGCTCGGGAATCTCGTATAAATTAGACACATGCCAGAGCTTTTGCGCTTGGGCTGTAATGGCTTGCACCAATTTTGGATGGCTATGGCCCAGAGTATTAACCGCCACGCCAGAGCCGAAATCGAGATATTTTTCGCCCTCGGTGGTGGTCAGCCAAGCGCCATCGCCGCGCGCAAAGCGCAGGTCTGCCCGATTATAATTCGGCATAATATGGCTCGTCCGAGGACTATTGGGCCCACTCATGGTCGTCTCCTAGGGTGTCTTGGCACCCACAGTTAAATACAAAAAGCCGCCCTTAGATTTCAACGAAGGCGGCTTGTTGAGGATGAGTTTTACACCAAAATAGGGATTTGGAGCAAGGCTTGCTTATGCGTTTGCGGTTAGCTTTTAATCCGCCAGCCTTTGGCCAAAACATATTGGCACGCCAGCGAGGTCAGCACGGTCATGCCAATCAGCAGGCTGGCGCCAAACCATAGCGAGCCTTCGGCATTGCCCGTCATGGCATAGCGGAAGCCGTCAATCATATAGAAGAACGGATTATATTGCGTAATCGCATAGGCGAAGTCGGGCAATTGGCTGACCGAATAAAAAGTGCCAGAAAGAAACGATAGCGGCGTGATGACAAAATTACTTATGGTCGCCAGATGGTCGAATTTTTCTGCCCAAATACCGCCCAGCAAGCCGATTTGCGCCAATAAGGCCGAGGCCACAGCGGCGTAAAACAAAGCGGCAAAAAGATTATGGATCGACATATCGATGAAAATCGACATGCCAATGAAAGTGCCGCCACCGACAAAAATCCCGCGCGTAATGCCGCCCATGGTAATGCCGATGTTTAACTCCAGCGGTGACAAAGGCGGCATGAGAAAATCAACCACATTGCCCTGCACTTTGGCGACCAATAAAGACGAGGACGCATTGGCAAAAGCATTTTGCACCACGGCCATCATAATCAGGCCGGGCGCGAGGAAATTAACAAATGGCACGCCATTGATATCGGGGCGCAAACCGCCCAGCGCCAACGAGAAAATCGCCAGAAACAACAGCGTCGTAATCATCGGCGCCATTAAGGTCTGCATCCAGACTTTCAAGAACCGCTGCACTTCTTTTCGATACAGCGTCCAAAGTCCCAAATAATTGAAACGACCAAAATGGCGAACCCCCAACTCGGGATAGGCTTTGGAGGCGGTGGAGGCGCTTGATTTAATTTCTGATTTTACATTCATGCCCCAGAGGATAGGCAAATTTGGTTTCAGTTCAAGCGGATTTTAAAGCCAGAGATAACGGCTATATTTGGCGCGTGGCGAATCGAATCATGTGGATAAACGGCAGAATCTGATTCCCGACACCCCCTAGGTCTAGTAGAAAGGAATCATTGAGCCACCAGATATATGGGGCTTCAAACCGTTTAACAGGAGAGAAAAAATGGCCTGGACTGAAGATCGTGTTGAAATGCTAAAACAATTATGGACTGACGGGCTGAGTGCCAGCCAGATTGCTCGCAAAATGGGCGGCGTGACGCGCAATGCGGTCATCGGCAAAGTGCATCGCTTGGGTCTTTCGGGTCGCGCGACCCCCGCGCGAGTTTCCACCGCGCGGGTTTCTGCTGGCTCCACACGGGCGCGACCCTCGACGCCCTCGCTATCGGGCAACAATCGGTTTCGCAGCAGCGATTTGGACGAGATTAAAGACCAAGTCATTCCAGAGCCAATTCTGAGCGCCGAAGAACGCGCCAGCGTCTTGCATCTGATCGAGCATACTTGCAAATGGCCGATTGGCGACCCTGGCACGACCGAGTTTCACTTTTGTGGCGCGCGCTCGAAAAGCGGCAGCCCCTATTGCACCACCCATGCGGTACAGGCCTATCAGCCGCTAGAGCGTCGACGCAAACGCAAAGCGGCGATTTAATCTCGGCGGTAATATAGCGCGCCCAAACAGAGGGGCGCTTGAAAACAAACCCTCGCGAGCTTCTGCTTGCGGGGGTTTTTTGGCTTTTCTTTTGGCGCGGGCTCGGCCAGACTGGCGCCAATTGAAATATAGAGGAAACATCATGCGTCAGCTCAAAGATAAAATCTGTGTCATCACTGGAGCCAGCAGCGGCATTGGCGCCGCTTGCGCCCGAGCCATGGCGGCCGAGGGTGCGCTTGTCATCGGCTGCGATTTGCGCCTCGATATGTTGAAAGACGTGGCCAAGCAAGTGAAAGACGCCGGCGGACGCATGGAAGCGCATAGCCTCGATGTCTCCGACCGCGATGCGGTATTTGCCTTGGCGCAAAAAATTGAGAAAAAACATGGCGGCGCCGATGTGGTCTTGAACAATGCTGGCGTGGCGCATGGCGCTTTGGTCGAAGACACCACGATGGATAATTTCCAATGGGTGATGGACATTGATTTTTGGGGCGTGGTGCATGGCACACAGGCCTTTTTGCCGCAAATGATTCAACGCGGGTCTGGCCATATTGCCAATGTATCGTCTATTTTTGGCCTCGTCGGTGTGCCGACACAAAGCGCCTATAATGCGGCCAAATTTGCCGTCCTCGGCTTTAGCGAAGCGCTGCGCCATGAAATGAAAGAGCACAACATTGGCGTCACTTGCATTCACCCGGGCGGCATTAATACCAATATCGTGCGCCATGCCCGTTTTCAGCAAGGCCCCGATATGGAGAGCGAACGCGAAGAAGCCATTCAGCGCTTCCAGCAATTCACCATCA
>JAQWIP010000136.1 GCA_029248825.1 Alphaproteobacteria bacterium
TCGGAGGGCAGCGCTCTATCCAGCTGAGCTACGGGTGCTTACCGCCTGTATAACCGCTTTGCGCTTGGGTTTCTATGAGGTTTTTATTTTTTCTCTCAGATCACTGGAATGCATTTGCGCCAATTATGCTCCAAGGAGGAAGAGATATGACCTAGAGAAGTATCGCTTGGCTCGACTTATGGCTCTATCCTGAGCCACCAGGTCTATTCATCAGATTGATGGTAGTGCCATATCTGAGTTGCAATTGCGAAGGTTAGGAAGAGTGATCTTGTATTACAAGTGTCGTTTTGCGTGCCTATAGTTCGGGCATTGGCGCGTAGCTTTTGAAAATCGGCAGCTCGAAAAGATTGGCTTCGATGGAGCGGTTGACGTTTTCGCCGCTATCCGCCAGGCGCCATTTGAGATAATTCTTCTGGGCTTCGGCGCTGTCCCAAAACTCGACCAGAAACAGCGATGAATTTTCCGCATCGAAATAAGAGTCGATACGCTGGCAGCCCTCAAAGCCGCGCGTCGCCGGCAGACCTTCGCGCATTTCTTGCAAGGCTTCTTCGACCTTTTCCGGTTTAATTTTAAATTCAACAGTGATCATGATGGTCATGCGTGTCTCCCTTTTGACTGATTGCGTTTGCTTAGCGGGCGCTGGAAAATAATTTCCCGCCGCGTTTTTCGATTTCGTAGCCGGCCATCATCTCATCCAGCGTCAGCAAACTGTCGGCATCGGCATAGCTTTGCAGCCATTGCCTAACCGAGGCATGGGCGGCGCAGGCGGCGACGATCGGGCGTAGGCGTTGCAACATCCACATTTGATTGACCACCACCATGCGCCGCGCGGTGATGCCGCCTAAGGTGAAGTCGTGGGTCAGCGCGCCGCCATTGGTTTGCAACGCCTCAAAGCCCGGCGAGGCGGTGAATGATTTGCGTGGCAACTCATCGCCCATCTGGTGGGCGTCGCTGTGCACAAAGGCGCTTAGATGCGCGGTGGCGGTTTTGAGCACCGGCCACATTTCGTCGAAGAACACGCCAATCAGCGCCTGCAGGGTGTCGGGGATGGTATCATTTGGCAGCCACGCGCCGCCATCACTGGTCGCCGGACGGGCCACCAGGTCGCCATCTTCGACGCTATAGAGCGACTGGGCGTAAGAGCGGGCATTGACATTGTCATGATTATTGGTCCGCTCGACCCATTCGGCAATCAGCGGGAAGCGTTGGCGCAGGTCAAAGCCGGGCGCCGCGTCGCGATAGAAATGCGCGTAAAACGGCCCCATCAGGGCGAAGTCGCCCAAACTTGGCTGGCCGCCGAGCAAATAGTCATGCTGCGCCAAATGGCTTTCTAGGAGCTGCATGATATTTTCCAGCGAGGCCAGCCATGCCGCTTCATTGGCTTGTGTCAGGCCGAGCTGTCCGAGGCCTTCAAACGGGCCTTTCGGGGTGTCGCTATCGGCTTGCGAAATGGCGAAACTGGCCTCAAAAAACCCAGCCCCTGCCATCCGCCGTTCGTGGCCTTTGGCATCGGGTGCCAGCCAAGCGCCCCATTGCTGCTCATTAAAAGCCAGATGCGAGGGCTCGACGCCGGCGCGCGAATAATGCCAGCGCTGGCGACAGGCCGAAACAATCAGCCATTCATCGGCCAATAATTCGATCAGATAGCTGGCCAGACATTGGCGCGGGGCTTGGCTTGGCGACGGCACGGCAGGCACATCAGGGTGGGCCGCTTCGACATAGTCAAAAATCGCGCTGGTGTCTTGTATCCATGTGCCATCGGGCGCCTCCATTTGCGGCAAAGACGGCACGCCGGATTTGGGCATGATGAGTTTTTCCAGCAATTCGGGCGCCGCGAGGATGTTTTCATAACCGTCAGCCAAGGCGCCATGATAATGCTTCCAGCGCAGATAGGCTTTAATTTTGCCTGAGAAGTAACTGTGTTCGACGGTGAACAGCTTGTATTTGGTCATTTTGCCTTCCTCAGCTGGCTTGCGCTTGGCCCGCTATACAAACCAGCGAAAAAGATACCCACCAAGCCCTTTAGCCTTTTGGCATAGGTTTTTGCATCGGGGCATTCAGCTTTAAGCCCAGCCGCCGCCAGCTGAAGAATTTCCGCCGCCGCTATGGGTGATGTGCCGATGGTCTTGAGATTAATCTCGCCCGCCTTATCCGCCGCTTTCAAGGCTTTGGTGAGCAGCGCGCGCAAGTCGGTAACCGACTGCTGTACAATCTCCCCGCACAGGCGGTTGCGCTCGTCATAAATCTCACTGCCATGGGGTGACTTTGCGATTTCCAATAAGCGGCCATAACGTTCGATCAAGGCGGCTTCCACTCTTTGGCTAATCGTCTGGCCGGTCTCATGGGCGCTCAGAAGCTGGGCCACTTTCGCCAGCGAGTTTGTGTTGATGTTGATGCAGGCACCGCGAAAGATGTCTTCTTTATTATCAAAATAGGTATACAGCGAGGCGCGCGAAATACCGGTGGCGGCAGCGATGTCGGCCATTGAGGTGCGTTGAAACCCATATTGGCTGAATTGTGAAAACGCCGCGCTCACGATGTCGTCGCTTTTGGTTGTTTCATTTGACAATGTCATGTTTGACATATTGACAATATTCACCTAAATTGTCAATTCAACAAATGCCAAAAAGGGGCAAAGGATGAGCCAACTTCGCATTCTCATTACTGGAAGCAATTCTGGCTTTGGTCTGTTGGCCAGCCTGACACTGGCCCGCCAAGGCCATCATGTAATCGCCACTATGCGCGACCTCAACAAAGGCGCAGAACTGCAGGAAGCTGCCGAGGCGGAGGGGCTTTCTATTGAAATGCGGGTGCTTGATGTGTGCGACGCCGCTTCTGTCGACGCTGCGCTCAGCGATGCCGAGACATTAGATGTGTTGATTAATAATGCCGGCTTTGAGGTGCAAGGCGGCCTCGAAATGGTCGATGACGCGCTGATGCAAAAACAGCTCGACACCAATGTCATCGGCCCGTTGCGCACCATTCGCGCGGTAATGCCGGCATGGCGCAAGCGCGGCAGTGGGGTCATTGTTAATGTTGGCAGTGCTGTCGGCATTGTCGCCTCGCCTTATGGCGGTGCCTATTCAGCCTCTAAATTCGCCTTAGAGGGGATGACCGAGGCGCTCTATATGGAAGCAAAACCGGATGGTATTCGGGTTCATATTATTGAGCCGGGCCGGTTTTCAACGACCAATTTTAGCAGTAATATTGTGCGTCCTGAAGGGTGGGTCGGGTCTGAGTTGGAAACCCGTCAGCTTGCCTTTCGAGAGGCTTTGTCCAATCTGGACGGCAAAGCCCCGCCAAACCCGCAAGATGTCGCCGATGCCATCGTGAAGGCGGCAACGGATGCGTCGACATCTTTGCGAACATTGGTTGGCGAAGACGCCGTCATGCTGGCCACCGCCTATCGCTCGGCGGAAAAATATGAAGACTTTGAGGCGATGATCCGCCAACGCCTGAATTGGCAGGTTTAATAACTAGGAGGTACCCGCAATGGCCATCACCCTGACAATCAAGGGCGCGAAGCACAAACTCGACGTCGAACCGGACATGCCTCTGCTTTGGGCGCTGCGCGATGAACTGAACATGACCGGCACAAAATTTGGCTGTGGCGTTGCCGCTCGCATAGCGAGTTTTCTTGGCTTTACCAATCAAAAGTAATGCTGGCGCATAAGAGCCTTAAGAGCCTAAGGCTAAAGTTGCCTAGTCGGATTGTATCGCCCGAAAAGCACCGCGTGCGCCTATGTATAACACCACAGGGCCGATGAAAATGCTCGGCAAGCCGGGCAAAAAGCCGATGACGCTAAGCCAATCAGCCGCGCCAAAAACATTGTCTCCGATGCTCAAAGCCCGATTGCCCGAGGCATTACCAATCCAATAAAAGGCCGTGAATGTCCAGGCGCAATAAATCAAACCCCAGGCAAAAAACCCCATCATTTTTTCGCCAATCTCAAGCTTGGGCAAAGTCAATGCCACGATGACCGTGAGCAAGCCGTTGGTCACGCCGCCGCTATGGGCGCGTACCCAGCCCTCGGTGGTGCCATAGACACCAAACTCAAGGAATTTTCCGGGCCAAATTTCCAACCCGCCCAGTAAGTTGAACATCAACATAAAGCCAGCCAAAAGGCTGACCAGAATGACCAAGAAGCCATGTGCAATCATGAGTTTTTGATATCGATCCATCGCGGGTTCCTCCAAAGAAATTATTCGCCAGCTGGCACAGCCTCAAACGGCACGGGCATCTCTGGGTGGTTTGTGTCGAGCAAGGGGATGGGGTGCGAGGCGGGCATATTGGCATAGCCACGAATCCATTCCTGCATCCATTCGGGGTCTATTTCATCGCGCGCATCGTGCCAAGGCAGCAGGGCGCGCAGCAAAAACGGGCCGACATGATAAATCATCGAACTCATTTCGCGTGCCAGCTCCAGCCATGTGCTGGGCTTATGCAAAACCCCATCTTTTTTCAGCGCCACCATCATGGCCATCAGGCCATGGCCGACGACATGAAAGGAGCCGTGAAACACGCCGAAGAAACGCGGCCAATAGCGGCCCGAATAAGCCATATAGCAATCCAACGCGACGGTTTTATGTTCGGTTTCCTCAATCATATGCACCAGCCAAAAGGAGGTGATATGCGGGTCGGCATTTTTAAATAGCTGCAGGCGCTTTTTCAGTAGCCAGCGGGTAAAGCCATTGGTCATGGTCTCAAATCCTGCCGAATAGGCAAGGCGATGCTGGAGGCTTTTGCCGCTCAGGTCTCTCCAAGACTTGGCCATTTTCTCTTCGACTTGGGCAAATTCTGGATAGCCATTGGCGCTCAGCAAATCGTTCAGGCGGCGATGGCATTTATAGTGTTGGCTTTCTTGGCCGCAAAAATCGCGGATATCTTTTAGCAAGTCAGGGTCTTCGACATGTCTGGCGGTCTCTCGGCCATTTTTCACCAGAAAAGGCTCAAGGTGTGGCATGGTCAAAGACAGGCCGTTAAACATATGGCTGCGCACGCGTTTTCCCGGAATCCATACAGGCTCTAGGTCTTCTGGAAAGGCGAAGTCAAAGTCGCGGATGACAATGGCTTCCACGTCTTTTTTCTTATATTTGAACATTTTGCGCTCCCGGACAGAAGGTTGAAAAAGTCATGCCAAAAGACTGTCAGTTTCGCCCGTTCAGGTCAAGGCGCTGAGAGTGGGGAAATGTCAGTGCGCGGCCTCGGGAACCTGCATCAGCTCGACCAACATGCCGCCCATGTCTTTTGGGTGGACGAAGATAATCGGGGTGCCATGGGCGCCGATGCGCGGCTCGCCTAGCACGCGGGCGCCTTTGGCGACCATCTCGTCGCGTGCCGCCAATAGGTCGTCGACCTCAAAACACACATGGTGTTGCCCGCCCAGCGGATTGTTTTTCAAAAACCCCATGATGGTGCTGCTCTCGTCAATCGGCTCGATAAGCTCTATTTGGCTGTTCGGCAAATCGACGAAACAGACCCAGACGCCTTGCTCTTCCATTTTGAATTTTTCGCCAATTTTCGTCGCGCCCAGCACATCGCGATACAGCTTTACCGCCTCGTCAATGGAAGGGGTGGCAACGCCGACATGGTTCAAACGTCCGATCATGGGAAGCTCCTTTTCGAGATTATTTTTGACGGGTCAATTTCATAAATACGGTTTCCAGCTCGGCACCTTGCGTGTCTAAATCGACAATCTCAATGCCCGCGCCTTGCACCGCGCCGATGACCGCGCCTGCGTGCATGTCGCCCGGATTATACTGCACCGCCAAACGCCCATCCTCGCGCAACTGACAGGCGATGCCGCCCAAATCAGGCGCCGCCGTCAGCGAGGCGCTGGGGCGAATGAGCAGGGTTTTATTATCAATTTGGCTCAATAGGTTTTGCGTGCTGTCGCAAGCCACCAATCCGCCTTGGTCGATAATCGCAATGGTATCGCATAGCTCTTCGGCTTCTTCGAGGTAATGCGTGGTCAAAACAATCGTCACGCCTTGCGCGTTTAGCTCCAAAACATAATCCCAAAGCTGGCGGCGCAGCTCAATGTCCACGCCTGCGGTTGGCTCGTCGAGAATCAGAACCGGCGGATTATGCACTAGCGCTTTGGCGACCAATAAACGCCGCCGCATACCGCCCGAAAGCGTGCGCGCATAGGCGTTTATTTTGTCGTCGAGGCCGACGGCTTTTAAAATATCCAGCGTGCGGCGTTCCGATTTCGGCACGCCATACATGCCCGCCTGAAACTCCATAATTTCGCCCGGGGTAAAAAACGGGTCGATGGATAATTCTTGCGGCACAATGCCAATAGAGGCGCGCGATTGGCGGGGGTTTTCGTCAATGTCAAAGCCCCATACGGAGGCCGTGCCTTCGGTTTTCATCACCATGCCGGCGAGGATATTGATGAAGGTCGATTTGCCCGCCCCATTTGGCCCCAAAAGGCCAAAAATCGAGCCGCGCGGCACATTTAAATCAATGCCTTTGAGGGCTTGTTTGGCGGGCGCATTGCCAGCCGCTTTATAGGTTTTTTTGAGACCTTGAGCGCGCAGCGCAAATTCAGACATAGTATAATCCTTATGACATCCCGAAAACCCGAGAGCCAAAGGTGTAGCATTTTTGTTCTGGGGAATAAATCGACAAAACGCCATTTGATGTCTTCTTTGCCTCTGCGCTTTGCTAGAGTGACAAAAGAGAATCGTTAAGAGAGAGACCCGCCCTCATGAACCCATCCCCAGCTTCGAGCCCGCTAAGCAAAGACGATCACCTCTATTTGGTCGATGGCTCTGGCTATATTTTTCGTGCCTATCACGCGCTGCC
>JAQWIP010000155.1 GCA_029248825.1 Alphaproteobacteria bacterium
GGATGGCCTGACGCTCATCGATAGCTATCATTGCTCGCGCTATAATACCAATACGCGGCGCTTAACCCCGCAAATGTTTGAAGATGTGTTCGCCCTCGTGCAGCAAAAACTAGCGCAATAATCTGGCTTTTTGCCGATCCCAATCGCGGCGTTTTTCGACATCGCGGCGGTCGGCTTTTTTGCGCCCGCGCGCCAGACCGATAAGCAATTTCACGCGACCATTCTCATGGAAATATAATTTAAGCGGCACAAGTGTCATGCCATCGCGCTGCACGGCGGCCATCAGCTTATTGATTTCGCGGCGATGCAAAAGCACTTTGCGCGGCTGCGTCGGCTTATGGTTAAACCGATTGCCGCCGAAATATTCAGGAATATCGGCGTTCATCAAAAACGCTTCGCCATCGCGCACGGTGGCGAAGGAATGCGCTAAATTGGCTTTGCCTTGGCGCAAAGATTTAACCTCTGTGCCTTGCAACACGAGACCCGCTTCAAACGTATCGGTAACTTCAAAATCACGGCGGGCGCGGCGGTTTTCTGCAATGGTGCCGTCCCCTGCGCTATTTTTTTTACGGCCACCGCTTTTCGAAGACATAGCGCTAAATCAGGCCGAGCTGATGTAAAGCCGCATCGACTTGCTCGCGCGCGTGTTGCGTGGCGGGCAGCAGCGGCAGGCGAATTTCTTCTTCGCATAGCCCCAAACGCGTCATGGCATATTTGGCTGGCGATGGGCTGGTTTCGCAAAACAGCGCATCCATCAGCGGCAAAAGTCTCGCCAACAGCGCTTCTGCGGTTTCATAATCTCCGGTCAAACTCGCCTCTTGCATGGCTGAGCAGAGTTTCGGTGCCACATTGGACGCCACAGAAATACAGCCATGGCCGCCCTGTTTGATGAACTCTATGGCCGTCGCATCTTCGCCCGAAAGCTGCAAGAAATCATCGCCGCAGGTGCCAACCTGCTGCCCCACACGAGACAGGTCGGCGGTGGCATCTTTCACGCCGACGATGTTTTTCAACTCGGCCAACCGCCCCATGGTTTGCGGCGTCATATCAACGATGGAACGACCTGGAATATTGTAAATCAGAATGGGCAATTGGGTGGCCGCGTTTATCGCCTCGAAATGCGCGAATAAACCGTCTTGCGTTGGCTTGTTATAATAGGGCGTCACATGCAACACGCCATCGGCGCCCGCGCGCTCGGCGTGTTGGGTAAAGGCGATGGCCTCCGCCGTGGAATTGGAGCCCGCGCCGGCAATAATCGGCACACGTTTGGCGCCCGCATCAATGACAATTTCAACGACACGTTCGTGTTCTTCATGGCTCAGCGTTGGCGACTCGCCCGTGGTTCCCACAGGCACCAGCCCATGCGTGCCCTCGGCGATTTGCCAATCGACCAGCTTGCGCAAAGCCGCTTCATCGACTTGGCCGTCTTTAAACGGCGTGATGAGCGCGGTGATGGACCCTCGAAACATGGTGAACTCCATTTGGTTAGACGCGCCTTCGGGAAACAAAAATAGACAGGCAGGCGCTTTGACGGCAACATAGCATAAGATTTCAAGGCGGCAAGTCGTGTCCCCTCCGCCAGCCTTTCGGACGTTATTTTTCAGGAGCCAATTTATGACAAAGCCAGCCACCAGTGCCGTGATTTTCGGGGTCGGCCCCCGCCAAGGTGTCGGCGCCGAGCTATGTTTCCAAGCCAGCGCGCGGGGCTTGCATGTTTTTGCGCTCGGGCGCACGCAAGAAAAAATCGAGGCGGTGACGAAAGCCATTGAAGCCGAGGGCGGCAGCGCCACGCCGCTCCTGGCCGATGTCACTAACGTCAAACAAGTCGAGGCCGCCTTCGCCCAAATCGAGGCCGATGGACGCCCGCTTGAGCTGGCGATTTATAATGCTGGCAACAATCGACCCGAAGCGTTTTTGGACGTCACCCCAGAGGTGTTTGAAGAGATGTGGCGGGTGATTTGTTTCGGCGGTTTCGTGGCGGCGCAGGCGACGCTGCGGCTGATGCTAAACCAACAAGACAGCGCGCCCAAGCAAAGCCTATTGTTTACAGGCGCCAGCGGCTCTTTGCGCGGCAAGGCGGGGTTTTCGGCTTTCGCGGCGGGCAAGAGTGCTTTGCGGATGATGGTGCAATCGATTGCGCGCGAATATGGCCCGCAAGGCATTCATGTCGGGCATGTGGTCATTGATGGGATGATTGAGGGCGAGAAAGTTCGTTCGCAATGGAGCGATTATCTCGACTCGAAGGGCGAGGATGGCGCGCTGAACATTCGCGCGATTGCGGACGCGTTTTTCGCCTTGCATGAGCAGCACCGAACCGCATGGACACAAGAGCTGGATATTCGCCCCTTTAAAGAAGAGTTTTAAGCGGCTCGCAGCTGGCAGGCGCAGGGCAAAACGATAAATCTGCGTTAAGCTATGAATTCCGCTTGAAAAGGGCGCCACCCTTCGCTATCAACGGCGGTGGAGAGGTGGCCGAGTGGCTGAAGGCGCTCCCCTGCTAAGGGA
>JAQWIP010000156.1 GCA_029248825.1 Alphaproteobacteria bacterium
TTGCGCGTTCCGGGGGTTCGAATCCCTCCCTCTCCGCCATTAGCTAGCCTTATCCCGCACCTATCAATCGTTCAAATCAATCGCTGGATTGCGGTCAAAGAAGTTGCGTGGCTTTAGCACAATCTCATCAACTTTAGACGGCATCACCGGCCAATCTTCAGCCATCGGCACATGATGAAAGCCCATCGTCGCCCACGCCACAATGTCTTGCCCTTCCAAGTTTTCATTATCGGCAATGAACTCAGGCAGACCCAACCATGGCGCCGATTGGTTTACCGGTAGGCCAGAAGCAAAAATCTCGTCGCGTTTATAACGCGTCACCCAAAGGTTCTTCTGCACCCAATAGGCGCGTTTAAACGTCTCATCTAGCGGCGATACAAGCGGCTTGATATTCGGCATCATCAGCTGATAACCCGTCGGATAGCCCATGGCGTTTTTGCGCTCGGGGCTCGAGAACAGCAATACGGCAGGCCGCTCAGCGTTCATATCGGTTTGTGCCATTTTCTCATCGCGCACTTTTTGTGAGCTCAGGCGCCAAAGCCCTTGCCGTGGCGCGGCGCGATTTTGCTTCGGCGCGACCAAGCGCAACCGCGAGAAATCATTCTCCGTGCCGTCGATATCGAAATCATTGCGATAGCTGAAAAAATGATCGTGGTTGACGCCCAAGCGATGCGGCGCAATCAACGTGCCGGTTTTCGTGTCTTCGGCCGCCGTGGGGCTGTCCAGGCTCGCCGCCAGCACCGCCTTGGTGGCATCCAGCCCCGTGGAGATGAGGCGAATGCGCAGGCGCCCGTCTTGGCCGAAAACATAGTCTTGAAAATAATCGTAATTGCCAATGGTCGCCACCATGCGCACCACCAGCTCGGTGGCCTTTCGCGACTGATGCTGCTCCAGCCCCGGAATGCCCGCCAGCAGCGGCTCATCATGGCGCCAAGATGGATGGCCAGGGTCATATTCAAAAATGCAAATGCGATTGTCGGCCTCAAACGGCGCGCCTGTCGCCTCGTGCAAAGTCACGTTAAAATATTGCGCATGCGAGGGGCAATCGGCCTGCTGCAATCGCGTCGACATATTGCCAAAGCCATATTCGCCCATATCGAAATAGGCGCGATAAAACCAATTCGGATCGTTGTCATGATACGGCACAAACATTTCCGACATGGCAATTTCATAGGCCACGGGTCGCAGGCCGGCGTCTGTTTTATGCCCCACCCGATTTAGCACCGTGCCTTGGCGCGCATCGAACCGCAGGCGGAACTGCCAGCCTTGCCAATCGACGCGACTGCCGCGCAGCTTATAGTTCACGCCCTTGGGGCGAGCGCTGGTGACGGGGCGCAGACTGGCGCGCGTGTCTAGCTTATCGTGACTAAACTCGCCGCTTGGCAAATCATGCGGCGGCGCGATTTTGCCGTCGGTCGTATCGATAAGCTCGACGATTTTATCGTCGGTCAAATCATATAGAAACGCCAATCCCTCGATGGGTCGGGCGAAAATATTACTGCTGGGCAAAACGCCAAAGGCGCCCGTGCCGGCCATATAAAAGCAATCCAGCCGAACGACGCGATGGTTTCGCACATCCACTTTATCGGCGAAAAACCGGCCGATGGTGCGCGGCAAGCAAATGCCTTTTCCGGCTTCGACGCCGCGTTTTTCGAGCGCGGCCAACACCGTCGGGTGTTCCATCATTTTCATAACCAATGGCTCCAGCTCGCCGCTATTGGAGAGCATGGGCTGGCCGCCTCTCATGGGCTTGTCGGAGATAATTTTATTATTGGTTACATCGACGAGCGCCAAGCGCGGTTTTCCTTTAGCGAGAAAGGTCACCTCGGCGGCGCGCTGCGCCACCCCGCCCTCGCGCCACTTCAGGGCGCGCGCCTTATCGGGTTGTTTCAAACTGATGCGGGTAAACAAAGCGGTTTCACCATGGGCGTTTTGCAGCAGCTTTGCGGAACGCTGATACTCACTGGCGCTCAGCCCATCCCAAGGCGAAGGGGTGAGCAGCGGCTCGGCTGTGGCGGTGCGGTTGTCCTGAATGGAACGCTCCAGCCCCCAAGCAAAAAGCCCGATGAAGGCGACGGTAATCGGCAAAGCAAATTTGGTTAAAACACGCATGAGAATCTCCCTTGGCAATAGTCTAGCCAAGGAGCTGGAAAAAAGGCAAGGCTTTGGAGGCTTGAATACAGACGCAGTCTGATTAACCAGCCGCATCCAACTGGTTTGCTCGGTGTAATCAAGCTCACCACTGCAACCCGCGTCTTTTTGCAATGTGTCATCGATGTTTTTAAACGCGGCCTCATACATATCGACGGCCTCTGACAAGGCACCAACCGTTGCAAAGAGGCATATGGGTTCGCGCGCCATGCGCATATTTTGAGAAACTAGTTTTCGTCATTTGATGCTTTCCGCATTCTTAATTTTTTATTAACGCCAGCATAAAGCTGTTTTCAAAACGACTTCAAGTGTTTCCTCTCCTTGATAAGGTTTCCCTCTATATCCAGCTCCCTCTTGTTACGCCGCGACCAAGTGCTTATATCGGCAAATAACACCCCACCCTCTTCGAGATAGAAAGCAAAATATATGAACATCATCGAACAATTGAACTGGCGCTATGCCGCCAAGAAAATGGATCCAGCCAAGCCGGTTCCACAAGACAAAGTCGACAAGATTATCGAGGCCGTGCGCCTGTCGCCAACCTCTAGCGGCACCCAGCCGTTTGAGCTTATCGTCGTCACCAATCCCGAGGTTCGTAGCCAACTATGCGAAGCCGCTTCGGGACAAGCGCAAATTACCGAAGGCTCGCATCTGCTGGTTTTCGCGGCATGGGATAATTACACAGACCAACGCATAGACGATGTCGTGAAGCTGATGACCCAAGAGCGCGGCGAAATCGAGATGATGAACACCTATTACGATAATCTGAAATCTGCCTATGTGCCGCGCGACACAGAAGTGAATTACGCCCACGCCGCACGCCAAGCCTATATCGCTTTGGGCATCGCCATGGTGGCCGCCGCCGAACAACAAGTCGACAGCACCCCAATGGAAGGCTTCGACCCAGATGCCGTCGATGAAATTTTGGGACTGAAAGCGCGCGGCCTGCGCTCGGTAGTATTGCTGCCGCTCGGCTATCGCGACCCAACCGGAGACTGGCTGCTGCCCATGAAAAAAGTCCGCAAGTCGCAAGACACTCTGGTCACGCTGGTTGACTAAACCTTACGGGGTTTCAAAATAAATAAAGGCGGCGCGGGTATATGCCCTCGCCTCCTTTTCTTTGCGTCGGGTTTTAACGTTTACTCGTCGAAGCCCAAAAAGGTTGTGGCTTCTTCCACGCTTTTGCGCTCCGACACCACGGCATTGGCCGGAAAGCTCTCGTCTGGCCAGCCGATGGCCACGGCTTTCATAATCACTTGGTCTTCGGCAATGCCCGCATGTTCGCGCACAACCGGCGATTGCATGATGCCTTGGCTATTGATAACCGCGCCGAGGCCGCGCGACCAAGCCGCGTTCACCAAAGCTGTGGTCACCGCGCCGCAATCGAACGAGGTGTCATCGCTGCCCGCCAAATTGCGGTCGTAGGTAACAATCACACAAACCGGCGCATCGAATTGGCGAAAGCCGCGCAGCACCCAATCCAGGCGCGCGTCTTTGTCTTCGCGCGCAATGCCCATGGCCGAGAATAATTGTTTGGCCACGCCCACTTGGCGGTCGCGGTGCTGGCCTTCGAAAGCCTCGCCCGTGCGGAACTCGCGCGAATGCGGCACGCCCGCCATATTGCGCTCGGTGTTGCCCTCGCGGATGCGGTCGAGCGGCTCGCCAGACAGCACATAAAAATTCCACGGCTGGGTGTTCATCGACGATGGCGAGCGCATCGCCAGAGCCAGAATTTCTTCTATCAACGCCTTGGGAACCGGCTCTGGCTTATAGCCTCGAATGCTGCGGCGGCCTGTGATTACGTCATCGAACTGCATGGAAATACCTCACCTTTGAATATAGCTAATTTTGTCTGCCATAGTTCTATCGCTGGTCAGCCCGAAGTGCCAGAGGTTTTGCGCAAATCTTGTAAAAGCGTTAGTCTCGCGCATGACCTATTTAAAACGCAGCCTCGTCGCCCTCCTCTGCCTTGTGCTTCTGGCCACTGGCGTCATCGCCCTTGTGGGCTATCGTCTCAGCTCGGCCACCTCGGCCGAGACCGACACCAAATTGCAAAACTCGCTAAATGTCCGTCAGGGCAAAGTGCAAAACCTAGAACCCGCGGCGGGCTTCGAGTTTAGCTGGAGCAGCTTGGCCGATGCATTTGCCGAATACCCCAACACCGAGCCGGTCGATAGCTTGCCGCTTCGCCCGATAGCCGCCGCGCGCTTGAGCGCCGCACCCGCGCCCGGTTTGCGCTATGCATGGATAGGCCATTCCACGGTTTTGCTCGAAGTCGACGGCCTGCGCATCCTCACCGATCCGGTGTTTTCCGAGCGCGCCTCGCCGTTTTCGTTTGCTGGCCCCAAGCGGTTTCACCCCTCGCCTTTGGCTTTGGCGGACGCGCAAAACATCGATGCCGTGGTGGTCTCGCATAATCATTACGACCATATGGACGAAGCCAGCCTTCGCCAGTTGGCAGCGCAAGGCGCCCAGATTTTCGTACCGCTTGGCAATCGGCCACAAGTGCTAAAATGGGGTATCGCGCCCGACCAAGTGCAAGAAATGGATTGGGGGCAAAGCGTGCGCCTCGGGCAGGTTGAGATTACCGCCACGCCTGCGCGCCATTATTCCAGTCGCGGCATGTTCGATTTGCATGAGACGATGTGGGCGTCTTGGGTGATTGCGGGGCCGCAGCATCGGGTCTATTTCTCGGGCGACACGGGCTACGGCAAAAGCTTCCAAACCATCGGCCAAACGCATGGGCCGTTTGATTTAACGGTGATGAAAATCGGTGCCTATGGGCCAGGTCAATCGTGGGTAGACGTGCATATGCCGCCAGAAGAAACCATTCAAGCGCATATAGATTTACGCGGCAAAACCATGCTGCCGACCCATTGGGGCACGTTTAACTTGGGCTATCATCCGTGGAAAGAACCGATAGAACGCGCGCGCCGCGCCGCCGAAGCCAAAGGCGTCACCCTCGCCTCGCCCGTCTTGGGCGCCATCCACTCGACCAAAAACCCAACCCCGCAAACCAATTGGTGGGCGGGGCTGGAGTAGATATAAAGCGGCTTCGGGTAAAACCCTTTAGTGGGCTTACCCCCCGACTTTGTTTTGCTTGGGCAAGAACAGCAAGGCGATGGCCCCCATGAAGGAGCCTGCCGCCATGATGGGTGACACCACATAGAGGCTCATGCCACCGGCGAACAACAATCCACCGACCCATGGGCCAACCACGGCACCGCCGCGACCCGTGCCCAGCACAACGCCCACGCCCGAACCCAGAACCGCTGGCGGGAAGGCATAGGCGAACAGCCCAAAAGCCCCACCAATAACGGCAAAGAGGAAGAAGCCAGCCAAAGTGCCAGCCGCCAACATCAAGCTCAGCGTGCCGGTGAAGAATGGGAAAGCCGCCACCGATAGCGCACTGCCCGTCAGGCAGATAATCATCAGGGTTTTTAGATTTACCAGCCGCGAGGCAAAGGCCATGGCAATCGAGCCGGTTAGGCCACCGATGCTAATCATGCCCAGCACCCGCGTGCCTTCCACCGCCGTGTACCCCAAATCAGTAACCGCGGCAGGCATCCATTTGACGAAATAATAATAGGTCAAAATATTGCCCAAATAGCAGATCATCATAATGATGGTGATGCGGCGGGTTTCGCCTTCGAACAGACGCATGGGCGAAATTTTCTCTTCGTCTTCTGCCGCCGGAACGCTGGAATCGAAGCTCTCGTCGAAGCCGATTTTCTCCAAGGTTGTGCCGATTTTTTCAACAAAACCGTCAGGACGGCGGCGCTCGAGGAAGCCGATGGATTCAGGCACTAAAAACACCACCACGGGAATAAAGGCAAAACTAATCCAAGCCCCGAAAGTGAAAATCGCGCGCCAATCGCCGCCCTCTAGCAACATGCCCGAAAACTGGCTGGCCAGATAAATACCGAATGTATAGCCGCCAGCCACCATAATCACGGTCAGGCTGCGGTTTTTCGCATTGCTATATTCCGACGACAAAGCCGTGGCCGAAGCCATCATGCCGCCAATGCCAAGGCCGGTGAAGACGCGCGAGGCGGCCAAGGTTTCCATGTTATATGCATAGCCAGAACCCGCCATGCCCAGCGTGATAATAATCAAGCACAAGAGGAACACCATCCGCCGACCATAAAGGTCGGTCAGCGTGCCGATGAAGATGAGGCCAATGGCCATGCCGATAAATTCGAGCGGCAGCAAAAAGCCCAACTCGGCTTTCGTCAGTCCCCATTCTTGGGTAATGCCCGCGCCCGCAAGCGAGATAGACATCACGTCATAGCCATCTAAGGCCATGGCCAGAATGCAAATAAGCACCACCAACCATTGCCGTCCGCGCATCGGCGACTGGTCGAGAATTTCACTTGGACGTCTTAATGATTGGCTGCTCATGGCATATCTCCCTAAAGTTGTATGTTCAGTCTAGTCACGCGCGCGAAGCTCTCGCAAGCGCTATTTGGCGCGCTACATGCCAATCAAATCAGCCCGATTGACGGTGTTTTGAAACAGACGCGCCGAGGCGGCATCTACCATGACGCCCTTATGCCCCACAGACCCCAGCCCTTCGCCAGCCGCCTTTTCATAAACAGCAATCACCTCGCGCGCAAAATCCACATCTTCTTGAGTGGGCGAGAAAATATCTAACGCAGGCTCAATTTGCGCCGGATGGATGGCCCATTTACCAACCATGCCCAGCATCAGCGAGCGTTGACACTCGACTTTATAGGCTTCCAGATTATTGAAATCGACAAATGGCCCATCGACCGCATCCAAGCCAGCGGCGCGCGCCGCAATGGTCATTTGATAGCGCGGATAATGAAAGATATCGCCCGGATAGCCTTGCGTGTCGCCAATGTTTTTCATCACCAGACCTTGCGAGGCCGCATAGTCGCCCATGCCGAAAATCATACATTCCAAACGCTCGCAACTGGTCGCAATCTCAGCGACATTTTGCATCGCTTCGACTTCTTCAATCAGCACTTCCAAACCAATCTTGCGCTCCAGACCCAATTTCATTTCCAATTGCGTCAGCAGCGTATCGGCAAACTGCACGTCCGAGGCGTTAAGCGGTTTGGGCAGCATAATCGTGTCGATGTTTTTGCCGGCTTTTTCTACTACGGTAATAATGTCTTCATGGCACCATGGCGTGCCGATATCATTGACCCGCACACAGCGCACGGTTTCGCCCCAATCGAGATGGTTGAGCGCATCAACAATGGTCTCGCGCGCGCCGGCTTTGGCGGAAGGCGCGACCGCGTCTTCTAAATCGCAAAACACATGGTCGGCTTTCGACGCCGCCGCTTTGGTCAGCATTTTTTCGCTGACGCCGGGAACCGCCAGTTGCGAGCGCCGTAAGCGCATGGGTTTATGGGGCATCGGGTTTCCTAACTACTTAAATTTACCATTGCTATGTTCTACATAAATCGGCGACGACCACG
>JAQWIP010000075.1 GCA_029248825.1 Alphaproteobacteria bacterium
ATCGCCGATACAGGCGAGAAAGGCCTTGGGTTTGCTTTTCTGGGCGTCATGTCGCAAGGCTTCAAATTTATGCGATAGGCGATATTGGCTCGAGGCAGAGGTTTCCAATGGCGCTTCTTCCAGATTGGGAAACTCGCTGACCCCCACCATGGCATGGGCGCGCGTATCGATAGCGGCGTCAAAAACGGCGCGCTGATGAACCAAGGCATCGCCAATGCGGCCATCGGCGAGGGCGGCCGACAGCCCGCCTTTGGCTTCGATGTCTTGGAAAACCTGCCAAGCTGAGGTGGCCAAATCTTGCGTCAATTGCTCGACATAATAGCTGCCGCCTGCCGCATCGGTGACTTGGCCGATGTGGCTTTCTTCTTGCAAAATAATCTGCGTATTGCGGGCGATGCGCCGCGTTAGCGTGCTGTCGCTCACACTTGTCGCCGTGCAAGGCGCGACGCACATCACATCGACGCCAGCAATGCCCGCGCCCATAGTCGCGGCGGTTGCGCGCAAAATATTGACCCATGGGTCAACATCGGCAAAAGCACGCAGGCTGCTCTCGGCATGGATTTGCGGCGCCGTGTCGGGCGCGCCCACGGCTTCGGCGATATTGGCAAAGAGCCATCGCGCGGCACGGATTTTCGCCAGCGTGGCAAAAAAGTCGACGTCCGCTGCGACAGTTAGGGTGATTTTCGCTAAAGCCTCGACAGGCGAGACGCCCACAGTTTCCAGCTCGCGCATATAGTCGGTCAATCCGGCCAGCATCCAGCCCAATTCTTGCGGCACGCTGGCGCCATGCGCGTGATAGGTAGCGCCAGAACTGGTCATCCAGCGAAGGCCAGGGCGCGAGGCCGAGAGACCTTGCAAGGCCTCGTAATCGATCGCGCCGACCTGCCCATGCTCGAGGCTTGCGGCCAATGGGTCAAGATTGAGATAGCCGATGGTTTCGGGGGCGGCTTTTTCTTGCTCGTAATAGGCCAGCACCGGTTGCACGGCGGCCATGCCATGGTGATGCGGTGCCAAGCAAAGCGGCGCCAAATCTAGGCGCACGTCTTTGAGCAAAAGGGTCAATTGGCTGGCATCGGCCACGCCATGGCTAAAGTCGAGCCAAAGCGCCGTGACGCCGCCATTGAGGTCGTTCAAAAGGGCGTCATTGTCGACCCCTTTGCGCCCCATAACCGCGCGTTGAGCGATGTGCCAAGGCAGATACCTATTATTGACCGCCTGCGGCCCCCGCGTGAACGGCGCAAAACCGGGCAGGCCGGACGCCTCGCTGGGGGCATTGGCTTTTGTGTACAGCGGTTGACGCGCGAAGCCAGCTAAATCCTCGGACACCAAACTCTCGGCCGCTTTGCCGCGCAGGGCGCTCTCGACCGCGACGAGCCAATCGTCTTGCGATGGCGTTCCAAAATCGGATCCAAGTTTCAAGTCAGTCATAAAAATCCCTAAGTTTGTCTAGCCGTCTTCCGTGGTTAGTAGATAGCTCACCGATAGTAACAAGGCAATAAGCGCGGGCGCCCAACTGGCCAAGACGGCAGGCAGAATGTTCAACTCGCCCATCAGGCCGATGAAATCATTGAACAGAAAGACTAAAAAGCCGCATAAAACCGAAAAGCCCAAAGTTTGCGAGGTCGAGAATATCCGCCCCGTCGGCAACGAGAAACAGGCCGCCACCATCACCATGGACAAAAGTAAAATCGGCAGAGCCAAAAGCGATTGGAAGCGTGCTTCATGGCGCGAGACATCCATGCCAGTCGCGCGCGCTTGGGTAATATAGCTGGGCAGTCGCCATAGGCCGATGGTGCGTGGGGCTTTGAAACCGCTTTGAATGCTGGCCAAGGTTAATTGCGTGGGCAGTTTATATGTCTCTTGGGTTAGCGGCGCGCGCGCGCCCGTGAATATTTTGACATTGTGCAAGGCAAATTGTCCCCCGCCTAATTGCCCCCCACTTAGTTGGGCTGAGCTAGCTTCTAGGTGGCGGGCGAAATCTCCGTTTTCATCGAGCAAAGTCACTTCGACGTTGAGCAGGCGTGCAGCGTCTTTTGGGTCGAACTTATCGGCGCGGATGATGTAATTGCTTTGCGCATTGTTTTCGCGAAACCAAATGCCGCCTACGGACAGGCTGAGTTTGGCTTTAATGCCGGTAATCTGCGCTTGTTTGGCGGTAAAATTCGCCATGCTGCGCGCGCCAATCGGCTCCAAAATGGCGACGATGAGACTGGCGAGGAGAAAAGTGAAAACCAAAAGCGGCGTCAGGAATTGCCATACCGAAAGCCCTGCCGCGCGAATGACCGCAAGCTCTTGGGCTTGCGACAGCCGAAGCAAGCAAAACACCGTGGCGAACAAAAAGATGAACGGCAGGAAATCGAGAAGGATGAGCGGCAAACGGCGCAAAGTGAAACCGAGCGCCGCGCCTGCGCCGAGATCAAACCGATTGGCAAAGCGCAGCATTTCGAGGAAGTCGCCCAAAACCGCCACCGCGCCAAAGCCTGCGAGGACAATCAATAGCCACATGGCAAAGCGGCGGATGAGATATTGGTTCAGGGCTTTCATGCGGCGTCTCTCTTGCGGCGCAGCGGGTTCCATCTCGACATACTAGCCGGATTGATTTGCCCCATAATCACCGCGCAAAGCGTTGCGAAAAAGCCCAATGGCCAGAGGAAAACCAAGCCTGCTTGGTCGCGTTCCACGGCGAGGGAGGCCATGGTGATAACGCCAATTTGAAAGACAATCGCCAGCGCTACAGCGATTAAAATACGCCGTCCATAGCCATGCCGATTTAGCCCCCCTGCGGTGACCACGGCAAAGCTAATCAAGGTGAAAATGAACGGCGCCGCCAGATTGGAAATCAACTCCAGCCCCCGCGCTTGCATGCGGGCAATGCGAGGCGCATGGGTGACGCCATGCGCGGCCGGGTCTAGCAATTGGTGAATCATCATCTGATTTCGGTTCCAATAATGGCGCGTTTTAACCGCCGTATTGGCGGGGCTAAGCGGCACGAGATAGCGCGAGAAATGGACGAAAGAAAGCTGGCCTTTCTCATTGGTGATTTTTTGCGTGCCGTCTTGCAAGACGAAATATCTCTGCTCTGGCGGGCCGCCTATCTCGCCTTTTTGCGCTGTATAGAGCATGGGTTGTTTGGGCGAGGAAGTGTCGTAAATCACAATGTCTTGCCAGAGGCCTTGCGCGTCACGCCCGCTAGTGTAAATGGTTAGGTTTTTGGCGACATCTTTGAAAGTGCCTGCCTGCAAATCGCCCAAGGCCAATTGCGTGGCGGCACTTTCGGTCTGGATTTTTAAGTGCTTCATGGCGATGGGCGAAATATAAAAAGCCAAAGCGCTTTGCACCAGCATGGTTAATACCGCCAGCAAGGCGATGGGACGCAAAATCCGCAACGGGCTCAGCCCCGCTGCGGTAAGCGCAAAATACTCATAGTCTTGCAGCAGCCGAACCATTTGCGACAAAACGGTAATCAGCAAAGCTGGCCCCAGCGTGAAGGTAATCACGCGCGGTAAAATCAATAGGCTAATGCCCAAAGTCACAAGCGGTGATGCGCCGGCGCTCAACGTTTTGTCGAAGAGGTCGAGCGCTTGCACCAGCCATATGACGACGGCCAACACGAGGGTTAGCGCCAATTGGCCTTTCAGCAAACGTAGGAATAAGTAACGGTCGAGCATGACCTAACATACCAGTGGTTTGGCGTCTCGCCTATAGGCAATGCGCGTTGAAATTGTCCAGCTTAGCGTTGCACTCTGGCCAGGCTTTGCTTAAGCTTTGGCCAAAGTGCAATCCTCGGGAGAGTGTAATGGATCTGAATTTAACCCAAGAATATGTCGATTTTCGTGCCGAAGTGGCGCAGTTTTTACAAGCGCATAAAGACGCCGCCCCCAATCGCAATGACCGCTCGGTAAGCAGCGAAAAGCGTTTGGCTTGGCAGCAAATATTGCTGGCGCAAGGCTATGCAGCGCGCACCCATCCGAAAGAATATGGCGGTTATGGCGCCGAGCCAGATGCTTTGAAAGCGCGCATTATTGCCGAAGAATTCTCGCGCGCCAAAATGCCTGGCGGGATTTCTGGCCAAGGCATAAACATGCTGGTGCCGACCCTTTTGGAGCTTGGCACGCAAGAGCAAAAAGACGCTTATATTAAGCCGACTTTGGAAGGCAAAATGGTTTGGTGCCAAGGCTATTCCGAGCCGGGCGCGGGGTCAGATTTGGCGGCGGTGAAAACCTCTGCGGTCGTCGATGGCGATGATTTTATTATCAATGGCCAAAAAATTTGGACCAGCACGGCGCAATTTGCCGACATGATGTTCTGCCTCGTGCGCACCGAGCCGGATGCGAAAAAGCACCAAGGCATTAGCTATATTTTGCTGGATATGAAAACGCCCGGCATTGAAGTGCGCCCGCTGATGACGATGACGGGTCACGCGGAATTCAACGAAGTGTTTTTCACCGATGTGCGCGTGCCGACCCATTCGATAGTCGGCAATCGCGGCGAGGGCTGGATGGTGGCCAATGCCACGCTGACCCATGAACGCGGCATGTTGGGAGACCCCGATGCGGCGCTGTCGCGGCTGCATTCGATTGCCGATATTATGAAGCAAGAGCAGCTGAATGGCGCCTCCCTAATGGACAATGATATTTACCGCGACCGTCTGGTGCAATTGCAGGGCGAGGCCTATGCGATGAAAATGAACGGCATGCGGTTGACGACTTTGTCGAGCGAGAAAAAATCGTCTGGCATGGCCGGGCTTTTGGTCAAATTGCAGGGCTGCGAGCTAAACCACCAAATGGCCGAGCTGGCCATTGATGTGATGGGCGAATACGGCATGCTTTACGAAGACAGCCCGTTTGTTCGCGACCGTGGCATGTGGCAAACCCATTATATGTTCGACCTCGGGCTGATTATCGGCGGCGGCTCGGCGCAAATTCAGAAAAACATTATCAGCGAGCGCGGCCTCGGTATGCCTCGCGAACCCAAGCCGGCCAAACCCGCCGCGCAAAGCACGAATTAGGAGTTATAGACATGCATTTTGGATTAAACGAAGACCAAACCATGTTGCAAGACTCGGTGGGTCGCTATTTAGAAGGCGCTTCGGAACTGGCTTTGGTGCGCGGGTTTGTCGATGGCGACCCTGCCTTGGCGGCCGAGCTGCAAAGCGGGCTGATGGATTTGGGCGTGCCTTTCGTCCTCATGCCAACCGAGCAGGGCGGCCTTGGCATGGGCGTGCTGGAAGCAGCGCTCATTCAAGAGGCGCTTGGGCGCAATGTCTCGCCATCGCCTTTCACGGCGGCTTATGGCATGGTGGTTATCGCTTTGCGCACGTGTGGCGATAGCGATTGGCTGGGCCGCATCGCCTCGGGCGAGGTGGTGATGGGGGTCGGCGCGACCGAAGCGATTGGCGCGCGCGAAGGCGCTGGCTTGGCGTTGAGCGGTGACAAGGTTTCGGGGCGGGCGAGTTTCGTCATGGGCGCCGAAGCGGCGACGCATTTTCTGCTGACCACGGGCGAGCAATTGCTGATTGTGGAACGCGGAGGCGCAGGCATCGAGGAAGTGGCTTTGACCACTATCGATAAAACCCGCCACGTGGTGAACCTAGATTTAAAGGCCGCCTCGGCGCATTTGGTGTCGGGCAATAACCATGGGGAAGCGCAAAGCAAAATGATTGATACGGGGCGCGTTTTACTGGCTGCCGATAGTCTGGGGGCGGCCAGCATGATGCTGGAGAAAGCGGTCGCTTACTCGAAAGACCGCGAGCAGTTCAATCGTCCTATCGGCTCGTTTCAGGCGGTCAAACATATGTGCGCGGAGATGGCAGCTAAATTAGAGCCTTGTCGTTCGTTGGTTTGGTATGCCGCTTATTCGCAAGACCATGTGCCAGAAGAGGCGGCGCTGACGTCGCGTTTGGCCAAAGCGCATGTTTCGGAAATCGCTAAATTCGTCGCGCGCACTTCCACCGAAGTGCATGGCGGCATGGGCTTTACGGATTTGCTGGGGCTGCACTATTGGTTCAAACGCATTGGCGCCAATCGCCAATTGCTCGGCGGGCCACAGGCCGTGCGCGAGGAAGCTGCCCAACTGCAAGGTTGGGTGGCCTAGTCGGTCTATTCAGCCGCCATTTGTTGGCGTGGGAAACGGATATAATGGCCAACCATAAGCGTGGCAAATTCCGTTGGCTCGGGGCGTTCGCCCGTCAGCGCGCCAGATTTGCGCAAATCCGCTTCGATGCGGTCGAGGATGAACTCAATGCTGAGGTCGTCGCTGCCCGTGCGCCATAGGTTTTCTTCCGCTTCATCCTTGAAGCAATAGGCTTTCCACGAGATGGAATAGCGCAAATCTGCCCAATCATAATCGCCCAAGACCGTGTCGCCTTCGCGCATTTGCCAGTGGTCGCCGCCTAGGAAATGCAGGCGGGTTGATTTTTCGATAATCGGAATTTCAGGCCGCGTTTGCGTTACCCGTTCGACGCCATGAAACACTTCATCGGTGTCGATTAAAATCGCTGAATTATGCTGCGCTTGAATGGCCTCGCGGGTGCCGGTTGCGCCCTCGGGGTAGAAAGTAAACGCGCCGCCTTTGGATTTGCCAAACCAAGACACGCAGGTGGTGATGGGGATGCGCCATTCGTCGAAAAGACCCGAATGCAACATGGTGACCAAGAGCCA
Organism: Alphaproteobacteria bacterium; assembly: GCA_029248825.1. Taxonomy (GTDB): domain Bacteria; phylum Pseudomonadota; class Alphaproteobacteria; order RS24; family RS24; genus UBA8337. Next base: position 6,660 of record JAQWIP010000075.1, read on the forward strand.
TTGCGGCGTCACTTTGCGATTGGCACCGCGAAACTCCGGCACATCCGTATGCACGGCCAGCTCTTGGCCAGGCACCAAGAGGTTGGCGAAAATAATCGCTGGCACGATGCGCTCGACGCCAGAAATTTTGCGCGCGGTTTCTTTCAGCGCCGGATGGTTCATGAACGGCTCAACGCCTGGCGCTTGCACATCTTCGCCATAGGCGTAAGTTTCGCGGAAATAATTGGTGCGCGAGGCTGCGGTTTTGAAATCTTCTTCATTGCCGCCGCCGTCGATGCCATTGGCGATGTAATTATAGGCGGCGTCAAAGCGCTGCGGCAGGGCTTCGCCAATGCCTTCGTTTTCGCCTTCATTGGCATAGGGGCCGAAACTGCCGAAATTCTCGGCCAGCCGCAACATGGTGTCGGCATCGTCTGCCGCGAGAAAGGGGTCGAGATGATTATAATGTGCGCGCATGAATGGCTCCCTATTTATCTGCGGCAAGTTTGTCTAAAACCTCTTGCGAGGTCAAGAGCATCTGCCGCCAGATGCAAAAAAGGCGCTGCCCGAAACCCGCGCAACGCCTTTCTTGAAATCTTGGATTTGGCTTAAACGCGTTCGATGATGACCGCAGGTGCCATGCCGCCAGCCGCGCACATGGTTACCAAACCAAACTGTTTGTCTTGGCGCTCCAGCTCATCCAACATCGTGCCGACGAGGATAGAGCCCGTCGCACCAATTGGGTGACCCAAAGCCATGGCGCCGCCATTGACGTTGACGATATCGCGGTCAAGGTCGAGGTCGCGGATGAACTTCTCGGCGACCACGGAAAACGCTTCGTTGATTTCAAACAAATCAATATCAGCTACCGTCAGACCGGCTTTGTCCAAAACTTTTTTGGCAGCCGGCACAGGCGCGTTCAGCATCAAGGTTGGGCTATCGCCCATATTGGCAAGCGCGCGAATGCGGGCGCGAGGTTTCAGGCCATTGGCATCGGCATAGGTTTTCGACGCCAGCAAAAGAGCCGCCGCGCCATCCACAACACCCGACGAATTACCCGCATGATGGACATGGTTAATGTCCAAATCTGGATAGGCTTGCGCCACCAGCTTGCGGAAAGTCGTGCCTTGCTCGTCGAGCGGAATATCGGCCAATTTGGCAAACGACGGATCGAGAGCGGCAAGGCTTTCGAGCGTGGTTTGCGGGCGCGGGAACTCTTCTTTGTCGAGCGCCAGCGAACCATCTTCGCGATGCACGGCAATCAGCGACTTGTCGAAGTGACCGTTTTCAATCGCATGTTGTGCGCGTTTTTGGCTGACATAAGCCAGCGCATCCACGGCTTCGCGGTCGATGCCTTCTAGCGTGGCAATCGCATCGGCGCACACGCCTTGGTGCGGCTGGGGATGCACTTCGCGCAAGCGCTCGTTGCCATTGTCGAGGAAAGGCGAGCTGGCGGCGGCATCGGTGCCAAAGCGCGACATCATTTCGGTGCCGCCTGCGATGGTCATATCTTCCATGCCAGACATAATGTTGGCGGCTGCAATGTTGACGGCGGTAATGCCCGAACCGCAAAAGCGGTCGAGGGTCATGGCGCTGGAGCGCACATCATAACCCGCATCCAAAGCGGCCATGCGACCCAAATCGCCAGCTTGCGTTCCACGCTGCGAACTCGTACCCCAAATGATATCGTCGACTTCGCTGGTGTTGATTTTATTGCGTTCGGCCAGCGCTTTGAGAACCGTAGCGCCTAAGTGTTGTGGGTGAATATCGGCGAGGGCGCCTTTGCCCGGTTTGCCAACGCCACGCGGTGTGCGGCAGGCATCAATAATATATGCTTCAGTCATTCGTAACTCCCTAAGGTCAAATTTATTTCTGGCGATAGACTGTCCCGAAACGGCGGCTAAATCAAGCGCCATAAAGCGGGCAGATGCGATTTTGCCGCACGCTAACGGTGGACGCTTTGGCTGGATTGCCCCTATACTTGGCCCGCAAGATTTCAAATGCAAGATTTCAAGTGAAGCCCGATGAGGATATTAATATGGATTTTCAGCTCAGTGACCAGCAGCGAGAATTACAAGCGACCGCGCGAAAATTCGCCCGTGCCGAAATGCCAAAAATAGCCGAGGCTTGCGAGAGAACAGGCCATCCGCCCGGCGCCGATATGCTGAAGAAACTCGGCGATATGGGCTTTCTTGGGATTAATATTCCAGAGGCCTTGGGCGGGCTGGGGCTTGGCAATCTGGAAGCGCTTTTGGTGCTGGAAGAATTTGCTAAAATCTCCTCGGCTTCGGCTTTCCCTCTTTTTGAGGCCAATGTCGGCCCTGTTCATGCGCTGGTGCATTTCGCTTCGGATCGCCTGAAACATGAGGTGGTGCCGAAAGTCTGTCGCGGCGAAATGGTTTTGGCGGTCTCTATGTCGGAGCCGCAAGCGGGCAGTGCGCTGACCGATTTGACCACGCGCGGCGAAATAAACAATGGCCAAGTTACCCTGAACGGCCAGAAGCGCTGGTGTTCGGGCGGCGGCCATTCGGATGGCTATTTGGTCTACACGCGCCTGTCCGACGACCCGGGAGCCAAAGGCATTGGCGCGGTGTTTGTCGATAAAGATACGCCCGGTTTGAGCTTTGGCGCGCAAGAGGAACTAATGGGCTTTCGCGGCGTGCCATCGGCCGATATTTTCCTCGATAATGTTACCGTGCCAGAAGACAATATCGTCGTGCCAGCTGGGGGGTTTCGCAAACTCATGGAAGCCTTTGACCTAGAACGCTGTGGCAATGCGACCATGGCCTTGGGGCAGGCCTCGGGGGCTTTGGAAGATGTGCTGGACTACGTGCAAGAGCGCCAGCAATTCGGCAAAGAATTGGTCGAGTTTCAAGGCGTGCAAATTAAATTGGCCGAGATGCAAATGCGCGTCGAGGCGGCGCGCCTGCTCATTCATCGCGCTGCGGTAAACGCGCAAGATGGCCTGCCGAGCGTTATCGATAGTTCGGTCGCCAAATGTTTTTCCAATGAGATTTGCCGCGAAGTCACGGGCGCGGCCGTTCAGCTTATGGGCGGCTATGGCTACTCAAAAGCCTACCCAATGGAGCGGCGTATGCGCGACGCTTGGGGCTGGGGCATTGCCGGCGGCGCGATTGATATTCAAAAAACCAATATTTCCGCCGCCATGGTTGGGCGACGTTTCGACCAGCGTCGATAGGACAGGGGTTTTTTAAAAACCTATTTTAGAAAAACCTATTTTAGAAAATCGGGCATATTGCCATCAAAAGCATCCGAGCCTTTTTTCGGGGCTTGGCTTTTGTCGCCAGTCTTGGGCGCGGCTTTCTTCTCCGGCTTCGACTTAGCTTCGACCTTCTTTTCTGACTTCTTTTCTGCCTTCTTCTCTGGCTTAGGCTTAACTTCGGCCTCTACTTTTGGCGGTTCTTCAGGCTTTGCCTCGACGGGCGTTGGCGAAACAGCTTCCGCCGCTTGGGGTTTGTCGTCTCGGCGTCCGCGACCCAAAAGGCCACGGCGTTTTCCGCCTTCGCGCGGCTTGGCCGGCGCATGGCTTTCGGATTTCGTTTCATTGCGCGAACGACGATTGCGACTGCGCGGTTTTTTCTCTTCCGAGCCAGCTTCCTCGGAAGCGCTGCCGCCCTCAAAACTGGCGCGAGGGATGGTTTGCTCGATGAGTTTCTCAATGGCCTCAACATATTTCGCATCATTGCGCGTGGCCAAGGTAAAGGCAGCGCCCGAACGACCCGCCCGACCGGTGCGGCCAATGCGGTGAACATAATCTTCTGCATGTGTAGGCACATCGAAATTAAACACATGGCTCACGGCCGGAATATCCAGCCCACGCGCCGCGACATCGGACGCAATGAGATAGGTCGCATCGCCGTTTTTAAACTGGTCGAGCATCCGCAACCGCATGTGCTGATCCATATCGCCATGCAGGGAAACGGCTTTGTAATTATTCTGCTGCAAATATTTCAGCAAGTCGCCAATGTCGCGTTTGCGATTGCAAAAGATAATGCCATTGGCGACGTCTTCGGCTTCAAACAGGCTGCGCAAAGCTTCGCGTTTTTTCGCCGGCGCGACTTCCGTCAATTGTTGGCTCACATTGTCATTGGTCGAAGACGGGCGCGCCACTTCAACGCGCACAGGTGCCGATAAAAACTGCTCCGACAGACGCGTAATTTCGGGCGGCATGGTGGCCGAGAAAAACAAAGTCTGGCGGGTAAATGGCACCAGCGAAACAATGCGTTCGATATCGGGAATAAAGCCCATATCCAACATGCGGTCGGCTTCATCAATCACCAAAACTTCCACGCCGCGCAGCAAAACGCCGCCGCGTTCCACGTGGTCGAGCAGGCGACCTGGCGTGGCAATCAGCACATCGGCGCCGCGCAAAATGGCTTGTTCTTGGTCTTTAAAACTCACGCCACCGATAAGCAGGGCTTTGTTGAGCTTGGTGTTTTTGCCATAGAGGTCAAAGTTCTCGGCCACTTGGGCGGCCAATTCGCGCGTTGGTTCTAAAATCAGCGTGCGCGGCATACGCGCTTTGGCGCGGCCTTTCATCAAGCGATGGATCATCGGCAAGGTAAAGCTGGCGGTTTTGCCGGTGCCGGTTTGGGCAATGCCCAAAACATCGCGGCCTGCCAAAACATGGGGAATGGCTTCGGCCTGAATGGGCGTTGGCTCGGTATAGCCAACTTCGTGGATGGCTTTCATGATTTCTGGCGCAAGGCCGAGGCTATCAAAACTCATTATATATATCTTCCGTGTTGGCCCTGCATTTGGCGGGCGAGCAATTTACGCTTCCGTTGAAGCGTTCGCTTTTGCGCGACATGCGCGGTGCTTGAGGGGGGCTCCCTCAAAGCTCAGGCCACCACGGCCTGACCTGACTTAGTGAGGCGAACATAGAGGGATTTAGCGCTATGTAAAGCCTTTGCTCATCCCAAGCGCGGGCGGATTTAGATATCCAGCATTTCATCGCTGGCGAAAGCGGCGTTTTCTTGGATGAATTTAAAGCGCAATTCGGGCTTGCTGCCCATTAAATCAGACACGGTTTGCGCTGTCGCTTTGGCTTCTTCGTCTGGAATATGCACCTGCAAAAGCGTCCGCGAGCCGGGCGTCATCGTGGTTTCTTTTAATTGCGCGGGCAGCATTTCGCCCAAACCCTTAAAGCGGCTGATGTCGACTTTGGCATTGGCGCGAAACTCTGTTTTCAGCAATTCTTCGCGGTGCTCATCGTCGCGCGCGTAAAAGGTTTTCGCCCCTTGCGCCAAACGATAAAGCGGCGGCACGGCAATATAAAGATGGCCCTTTTGAATTAACTCGCTCATTTGCTCATGGAAAAACGTAACCAGCAGAGCGGCAATATGCGCGCCATCGACATCGGCATCA
>JAQWIP010000168.1 GCA_029248825.1 Alphaproteobacteria bacterium
CGATGGATCTTCGCGCAATTTGGCGAACTCATCGACCGAAGGCTCTGACCATTTCCCCGGCCATGAAAAGCGCGTGGAAGGCCTGATGGAGTGCCTCGAATATTTCACTAAATTGCGCGAAAACCGTGCTAATGGCGCGCCAAGTTTCGACCTGGTTTCCATGCTGGCGCGCGACCCCAATACCAAAGATATGGATGGCATGAATTTCCTCGGCAATTTGCTTTTGCTGATTGTCGGCGGCAATGACACGACCCGTAATTCCATGTCGGCCAGCATTAACGCCTTGAACCAATTCCCCGATGAGTTCGCCAAATTGCGCGAAGATCCATCGCTGATTGACAATATGGTGGCCGAAGTTATTCGCTGGCAAACGCCGCTATCGCATATGCGTCGCACCGCTTTGGAAGACGTCGAGATGCACGGTAAAACCATTAAAAAAGGCGATAAAGTCGTCATGTGGTATTACTCGGGCAATCATGATGGAGATGTGTTTGAGAACCCGCGCGAAGTGAAATTCGACCGCCCCAATGGCAAAAGCCACCTATCGTTTGGCTTTGGCATTCACCGGTGCATGGGACTGCGCGTGGCCGAACTTCAGCTGCGCATTCTGTGGCAACAAATTCTCGAGAAATTTGAGAAGATTGAAATTGTCAAAGACCCCGTTCGCGTCAGCTCACATTTTGTTAACGGCTATTCAGAAATGATTGTAAAAGTAACTCGTCGTTAATCGAAGGAGTTCCCCATGTCATCATCGAAAACCCGCTGGGGCATTCTTGCCACTGGCAGTATTGCTGAGCAATTCGCCACTGATTTACTCCATAGCCACACGGGCACCCTTGTGGGCGTGGCCAGCCGCGATGCGGCCAAAGCGCAGGCGTTTTGCGACACCCACGGCGGCACAGCTTGCGATTATGAGACGCTTTTGGCGCGCGACGACATTGACGCCATCTACATTGCCACCCCCCATGACAGCCATTTGGCATGGAGCCATAAGGCGCTGGCCGCGGGCAAAGCCGTGCTATGCGAAAAGCCACTGGGGTTAAACCAAGGCGAAGTTCTAAACATTTACGGCGAAGCCGCGCGCAAAGACACGCTCTTGGTCGAGGCGCTGATGTATCTCATGCATCCGCGTATGCATTTGGCCAAACAGCTTATCGAAGATGGCGCGATTGGCACCATCACGGGGTTCCGATCGTCGTTTGGATTTGCTTTCCCGTTCACGCCCGAGCATCGCCTCTATGATATCGAGCGCGCGGGCGGCGGCATTCTCGACATTGGTATTTATCCGTTAACGGCGGCGCGCTATTTCCTCGGCGAGCCGAACAGGCTGACGGGCAACGCACGATTGGCGTCCAGTGGCGCCGATGCCGAAGCCAAAGCAACCCTTGCCTATGACGGGTTTGACGCGCATCTCCATTGCGCCATCGACACAGATTTAGACTGGCACATCACGGTAGAAGGTGACGCAGGGGTTTTGAAAATCACCCAGCCTTGGCATCCTGGGCCTGAGAACAATCACATTTCCATCACCGATGCGGCAGGCGCAGAAACCCTTCACACCCACGACGACCCTCGCCCGCTCTATGCCATTGAAGCCGACCATATCGGCGAGTTGCTGGCGCGCCATGCCAAAAGCTCTGATTTGGTGACCCCAGATTTCAGCATTAACACCGCCTATTGGATGGACCGCTGGCGCGACGCGGGCGGCGTGGTTTATGCCGCCGACACGCTGAGCGACATCGGTTTTCACGGACAGCGCGTGCGCGTGGGCGCGCACAGCAAAATGGAAACCGCGCCTTTAAGCAATCTGGCCAAACCGGTTTCCAAACTCGTGCTTGGCACGGACAATCAAATCGACGCCCCAACCATGGCCGCCATGGCCGATGCTTTCGTCGAAGCTGGCGGCACCTGTTTCGATACGGCCTTCATTTATTCCGACGGACGTTCCGAAGCCCTGCTGGGCGAATGGATGGCCGCGCGCGGCCTGCGCGATGATTTGGTGGTTCTCTCGAAAGGCGCGCATACGCCCGATTGCTCGCCCGAGGCCGTGTCGCAGCAATTAGACATCTCGCTGGAGCGGCTGCAAACCTCTTATCTCGACCTCTATTGCTTGCACCGCGATGACCCCAATGTGCCAGTGTCGGAATGGATAGATGCGCTGAACCGCGAGATTCGCGCTGGACGCATCCATCAATTCGGCGGCTCCAATTGGACGGCCGAGCGCGTCGATGAAGCCAATGCCTATGCGGCGGCAAATGGCTTGCAGGGCTTCTCGCTCCTGTCGAATAATTTCTCGCTGGCGCGAATGGAGACGCCCGTCTGGCCGGGCTGTTTGGCCAGCTCCACCGATGCGTTTCGCGATTGGCACACAAAAACCAATATGGCGTTACTGCCTTGGTCGGCACAAGCGCGCGGATTTTTTCTCAATTGGGAAGGCACAGGCCTCGCCGCCAGCCGCCATGGCGCCGACCCGAGCGATGAAGAAATGAACCGCGTTTGGGGTTCCTCCGAAAATCTAGAACGCCGCCGCCGCGCGTTTGAACTGGGTGAAAAACTTGGCGTCAGCGCGCTGCAAATCGCGTTGGCCTATGTGTTGCGCCAGCCCTTTCCGTGCTTTGCCATCATCGGCCCCCGCACGCCGATGCAACTGCACGACAGCTTGCGCGCCGTCGAAATTCAGCTAACTCCCGAGCAAGTGGCTTGGTTAGATTTGCGTGATTAGGCGCGATTAGGCCTGATTAGGCCCTGATTAGGATCGCGTCAGGCGCCACAAAAGGCGCAGCCAACGATTGTTTAACGCGAGCAATAACAACTCGAAACGTTTGCCCGCCAAGGCTCCGGCCGACATATTGCTGACCGTAATCAAGCGCATCGACATAATCATTTCTTCGCGCATTTTCACCGCCACGGGGGTGTCTTTGCCCTGCCCGAGCGCGGCGCTGGCCATCTCCATCGCCGCGGCTGCCACGCGCTTGCCCAGCCAATGATAGCGAATATCGGCCAAAGTAGAATTGGCATGATAGGGTTTTATCGGGTCGGGCATCGGCACTTGCACGCCCAAGGCGGCGAGCTGCGCGTCCCCCATCACCACATAGGGCGCTTCGGCCAAGGGCTTCGAATTGCGCTGCGAGCTGGCCGGTAATTCGACTTGCAGGGTCTCGCGAATATCGCTGGCCGAGGCGGCAAACAGAATATCAAAAGCACCCGGCTCGACATCGAAATCATCTAGCTGCGTATCGAAATAAGCAAACGCGCGTCGGTCGAGCGTGAACGCCACCACTTGGCTCTCGCCCGCTTGCAGGGTAATTTTTTGAAAAGCTTTTAGCTCGCGGTCGGGGCGATAGGGCGTGCTTTCCACATCGCGCACATAGACTTGCACCACTTCAGACCCAGCCACAGCGCCGCTATTGGTAACCCGCACACACACGCTTATCTGCTCGTCTTGCACCGACCAAGGCGCGCTGATTTGCGCCTCGCTATAGCTAAAGCTCGTGTAGCTAAGCCCGTGGCCAAACGCAAAAAGCACGGGCACATCACGGCTGGTGAAATGGCGATAGCCGACATTCAGGCCTTCGCGATAGACCAATTGGCGCGGATGCGTGGCGAAATTTTGCTGGCTCGGAGTATCCGCCAAATGCAAAGGAAACGTTTCGGCCAGCTTCCCGCTCGGGTTTATATCGCCATATAGCAAATCAATCAGCGCGCCCGCGCCAGCCTGTCCCGCCAGATAGATTTCCAAAACGGCTGGCGTGGCATCGAGCCAAGGCATTTCAATCGGCGCGCCATTCGACAAAACAACCACTGTGTTGGGGTTCACGGCAGCGACCGCCTCGATGAGGTTTTCAATCTGGGCGGGCTGGCGCAAATGCTCGCGGTCAAAACCTTCCGCTTCAAACAGCGGCGGCAGGCCAGCCATCACAATCGCGACTTTGGCCTGCTTTGCTTGCGCCACAGCTTGTTCGATAAGCGCGTCATCTTGCGCCGCCAATTCCGCGTCAAACCCGGGCGCGAAAGACACGTTGGCCTCGCCGAGTTTTTCGCGCCATAGCGCCAAAGGTGTATCGATTTGCGTGGCGTTCACTTGCGAGCTGCCCGCGCCTTGATAGCGCGGCGTTTCGGCAAAAGCCCCGATGAGCGCAATCGTATCGCGCGGCGACAATGGCAGGAGGTTGGCCTGATTTTTCAGCAAAACCGCGCCTTCGCCCGCCGCTTTGCGCGCCAATGCGTGATGCGCTTTGAAATCAACTTTTCTGGCCACGGCATTTTCTTGCGCCGCCAACATCAGCTCGGTAACGCGAGACGCGGCGCGGTCGAGATGCGCTTCGTCGAGGCGTCCCTCGTGAACCGCCGCCGCCACTTGGGCGTCATTGACGCCGCCCGTGCTTGGCATTTCCAGCTCTAAGCCCGCCGCCACGCCGCGCACGCGGTCGTTCACGGCACCCCAATCGGTGACCACCAGACCTTTAAAGCCCCAGCGGTCGCGCAAAATCTCGCTCAGCAAAGTCTCATTCTCCGAGCAATACGCCCCGTTGAAGCGATTATAGGCGCACATCAGGGTCCATGGCTGAACCTGTTTTACGGTGGTTTCAAAAGCTGGCAGATAAATTTCAAACAGGCTGCGCGCATCGACCAAAGTGTCGACCACCATGCGCTGCGCCTCTTGGTTGTTGACGGCAAAATGCTTCAAGCTGGTGCCGACCCCCGTCGATTGCACGCCGCTAACAAAAGCCGTCGCCATCTCGCCAGCCTGATATGGGTCCTCGGAGTAATATTCAAAATTGCGTCCACATAGGGGGCTGCGCTTAATATTCACCCCAGGCGCCAGCAAAACCGAGACGTCTTCGGCCATGGATTCGCGGCCAATGGCAGCACCGACTTCGGCCATCAGTTCGCGGTTCCAGCTCGAGGCCAAAGTAACCCCCGTGGGAAAACACGTGGCGGGAACGGCGGCACTTAGCCCCATATGGTCGGATTTGGCGCCTTGTTTGCGCAGCCCATGCGGGCCGTCGGACACCATGACTTTGCCAAGGCCAAATTCTTCGATGGGCTGCAAATCCCAAAAGCTAGAGCCAGACATCAGCGACGCTTTGACTTCAATCGACATTTGCCCGACGAGCTTGGCTGCCTCGCCTGCCATTTCCCATGGTTGTTTCATGTCGCACCCCTAAATCACTTGAAAAGCCCATCAATTGAGGCCAGTTTAGGCGAGGCTTATATGAGACACAAGCGGCGCCTTGCCGTCAGCTATTATGCTGGCGATGGGCATCGCTAGGAGACCCCGAATGCGAGATATTCTGCGCAATTATGCAACCCATGCCAGCGTGCAAATGCTGTTTTTGGCGGCGGCCATCTGCCTCTATGCGGTGGCCAGCCAAGCGCTTTGGAGCTATTGGCCTTGGGCGATTTTGGTGATTGTCTCGGCGCCGTTTTTTGAATGGATCACGCATAAATATACGCTGCACCGCGATCTCACACCAAAGCCGGGTTTCTGGCGCGACTATCAAATTCGGCTGCACCACGGCCATCATCTATATCCCGAACGCCGCGACCTGCAATTTGCGC
>JAQWIP010000078.1 GCA_029248825.1 Alphaproteobacteria bacterium
CCTTTTGGTCCCTTTTTTTGTTATGTAGAGGGAAGCGAAAACAAGAGAGATTCGAAGATGGATAAAATTCCCGGAAGTAGCGTAACGATAACCGAAATCATGGAATTCCTGCCGCATCGGTACCCGTTTTTATTGGTCGACCGCGTGGTGGAAATGGATGGCGAGAAATCTGGCGTGGGCATTAAAAATGTCACCGCATCGGAGCCTTGGTTTACCGGGCATTTTCCCGATAATCCGGTGTTTCCAGGCGTCCTGATTATCGAGGCCATCGCACAAGTTTCTGCCATTTTGGTCATGCAAAATGCCAAGGATGAAGGCAATCCGATGGTGACCAAAACGATTTATTTCATGACGGTCGATAAAGTGCGCTTCCGCAATCCCGTTACCCCGGGAGATCAGATGCGCATCCATGTGACGCAAATTCGGCGGCGCGGCATGGCGTATAAATTCAAGGGCGAAGTTTTCGTCGATGGCCAGCTGATGGCCGAAGGCGAGATTATGGCCATCAACCACGACCCAGACGCTTAAGGGTCTAGGAACACGAAGATGAGTAAAGCAAAAATCAACGTCGGTATTTTAGGCGCGTCGGGTTACACCGGCGCCGATGCCGTGCGCTTGCTTGCGGCTCATCCCAATGTCGAGATTAAATTGCTGACGGGCAATGCCCATGCTGGCAAAGCTTTGGCCGAAATTTACCCGCAATTTGGCGGGCTTTCGATGCCAAATCTGGTGAAAGCCGAAGACGCCGATTGGAGCGATATCGACGCGGTGATTTGTGGGCTGCCGCATTCTACGGCGCAAGATGTGATTGCCAAAATCCCCGCGCGGGTGAGGGTGATTGATATGTCGGCCGATTTTCGGTTGCGCGATGCCGAGACCTATTCGCAATGGTATGGCCGCACGCACGACCAAGCGGCGCTCTTGGGCGAGGCGGTTTATGGACTGAGCGAACATTATCGCGACGAAATAAAACAAGCCCGTTTTGTGGCTTGCCCGGGCTGTTACCCCACGGCGGCGTTAAGCGCGCTCATCCCATTGCTGAAAGCAGGCTTGGTGACAACGCAAGATTTGATTATCGATGCGAAGTCTGGCGTCACCGGCGCAGGACGCAGCTTGAAAGAGCAGAACCTATTCTCGGAAGTGGCGGAGGGCATGAATGCCTATGCTGTCGGCGGCCATCGGCACGCGCCCGAAATTGAGCAAGAGCTGAGCCAAGCCGCAGGGCAAGACGATGTGCGGGTCAATTTTACGCCGCATTTAGTGCCGATGAACCGGGGCGAATATGTGTCGATTTACGCCAAGGTTGCCGGCGGCGCGAGCGCCTCGGATATGAAGGCGGCTTGGCAGTCGTTTTATGGCGATAAGCCATTTGTGCGCGTGGTCGATGAGACGCCAGCAACGCGCCATGTGCGCGGCTCGAATTATTGTTTGCTGTCGGCCTTTGACGACCGGATTGACGGGCGGGTGATTTTATTTTCGACGCTGGATAATCTGGTCAAAGGCTCGAGCGGGCAGGCCGTGCAGAATTTGAATTTAATGTTTGGCTTTGACGAAACCGCAGGTTTGCTGCAACAGCCGCTTTATCCGTAAGAAGTCATTCTCTTGCCGTATTTCGCGGCCAAAAGAAGACTTTCAACTAAGTAATGGGACGACGATGGAAAACGAATTTCACCGCATTCAACGACTGCCACCCTATGTATTCGAGAGCGTTAACAAGCTAAAAGCAGAGGCGCGCGCGAAGGGCAAAGATATTATCGATTTCGGCATGGGCAACCCAGACCTGCCGACGCCGACGCATATTGTCGAGAAATTGGTCGAGACGGTTCGCAATCCGCGCACCCATCGCTATTCGGCGTCCAAAGGCATTCCGGGGCTTCGCAAAGCCCAAGCCAATTATTACGAACGCCGCTTCGGGGTGAAGCTCAATCCAGACACAGAAGTCATCGCCACGCTCGGCTCGAAAGAGGGCTTTGCCAATATGGCGCAAGCCATCACCGACCCCGGCGATGTTATTCTCGTGCCGAACCCGACCTATCCCATTCATGCCTTTGGCTTCATCATTTCGGGCGCCACCATTCGGCATTTGCCCAATGAGACCGACACTGATTTTTTTGAAGTGCTAGACCAAGCCGTTGTGCATAGCCACCCGAAGCCGAAAGCTTTGGTGCTGAACTATCCGGGCAATCCGACGGCGCAAGTGGTCGATTTGGATTTCTACAAAGAAGTCGTCGCCTATGCCAAAAAGCACGATATTATTTTGCTGTCGGATTTGGCTTACGCGGAGATTTATTTCGACGATGACAATCCACCGCCGTCGATTTTGCAAATTGAGGGCGCCAAAGATGTGGCCGTGGAGTTTACCTCTTTGTCGAAAACCTTCTCCATGCCCGGTTGGCGTATGGGGTTTGCGGTTGGCAATGAGCGCCTGATTGGCGCGCTGACGCGGATTAAATCTTATCTCGACTATGGCGCTTTCACGCCCATTCAAGTGGCGGCGGCGGCGGCTTTAGATAGCCCCGAGGAAGTCATCCATGACATTCGCCAAGTCTATAAAGAGCGCCGCGATGTGCTGGTCGATGTGTTTCATCGCTCGGGCTGGGATGTGCCAGCGCCGCAAGCGACGATGTTTGCTTGGGCGAAAATCCCCGAGCCGTTCACCCATATGAAGTCGCTCGAGTTTTCGACGCTGCTGTTGCAAGAGGCCGATATTGCGGTCTCGCCTGGCATTGGCTTTGGCGAATATGGCGATGATTATGTGCGGATTGCTTTGGTGGAAAACGAGCAACGCATTCGCCAAGCGGGTCGTAATTTGAAGCGTTTCATGGATACGCATAAAGCGGCGGCCAAAAAGTGAGCGGCGAAAAATGCATAGCTATTGCTGGCCTCGGCACGGTAGGGGCGCAAGTGGCCGCACGGCTTTTGTCGGGCGCGGTGCCTGGCGCTGTGGTAACGGCAGTCAGCGCGCGCGATGCAACCCGCGATCGCGGTATCGATTTATCCGGCCAACGATTTGTCGCAAACCCCCTAGATTTGGCCGCGGCCGAAGACGTGGATATCGTTGTTGAGTTGATGGGCGGCGAGAGCGGCGTGGCGCTTGATTTGGTGCAAGCCGCGCTAAAAGCAGGCAAGCCTGTCGTGACCGCCAATAAGGCTATGTTGGCCGCTCATGCCGCGAGCCTGTCTGAATTATCCTGCGCCGAGCCTCGCGTGCCTTTGGCTTTTGAGGCGGCGGTGGCGGGCGGCATTCCGGTAATCAAAGCGGTGCGCGAGAGCTTGGCTGGCAATGAGATTAGCCGCCTGTCGGGTATTTTAAACGGCACGTGCAATTATATTTTGAGCCGTATGGAAGTCGCGAAATTGAGCTTCGAGGCGGCCTTGAAAGAAGCGCAAGACAAAGGCTTTGCCGAGGCGGACCCGTTTTTGGATGTAAGCGGCACAGATGCGGCGCAAAAACTGACCCTGCTTTCGGCGCTCGGGTTTAAGGTCGCGCCCAATATGGCGCATGTATCGCTGACGGGCATCGAACAGATTAGCGCGCAAGATATTTCCTTCGCCGATAGTTTTGACAGCGTCATCCGTCTGGTGGCCATGGCGGAAAAGCGCGGCGCCGATGGGGTGTTTCATCAAGTGGTGCCAATGCTGGTGAAAAAGAACACCACTTTGGCGCAAGTTAGCAATGAGTTGAACGCGCTGAAAGTGGAAGCCGAACCGGTCGGTTCGATATTTTTGCAAGGGCCAGGCGCAGGCGGCGGGGCAACGGCTTCGGCTGTGCTGGGCGATATTTCAGACATCGTGCAGGGCTTTGGCCGCGCGCTATTTGGCGCACCAACGTCGGCGATGAAAGAATCAGTGACGCAAAATGCACCCGATAGGGAATATTATCTGCGCGTGGAACTGGCCGATAAGCCGGGTAGCATGGCCAAGGCCACGCAAATATTGGCGGAAAACGGCGTGTCCATTGAAGAAGTTGTGCAAAGGTCGTCGCAAGCAGGTGACAGTTTTCTGCCGGTGGTCTTTATTACCCATCACTGCGAGGCCTCGGCTTTGCAAACCGCCTTGGGGGCGTTGAAAGCCCAAAAAGATATTTGTAACGAAGTTCTGGCGCTGCCAGTCTTTACGGAAGAAATGTTGGAGAGACTATCATGGCATCGAAGAAAATCGATCGTTCGCTAACTTTGGAACTGGCTCGCGTTACCGAACGCGCTGCCGTTGCAGCCGCCAAATTGATTGGCCGTGGCGACGAAAAAGCGGCGGACCAAGCAGCCGTAGACGCCATGCGCCGCGAGCTGAACGCGCTCAATATTGATGGCGAAGTGGTCATCGGCGAAGGCGAACGCGACGAAGCGCCGATGCTTTACATCGGCGAGAAAGTCGGCACAGGCGATGGCCCGAAAGTCGATATCGCGCTCGACCCGCTAGAAGGCACAACCCTAACCGCCAAAGGCATGGGCAATGCGCTGGCCGTGGTGGCCATGGCCGAGGGCGGAAGCCTGTTGAACGCGCCGGATGTCTATATGGATAAAATCGCCATTGGCGGCGGATATCCTGCCAATACGGTCGATTTGGATGCCGACCCTGCCGACAATGTAAAAGCCGTTGCCAAAGCCAAGGGCGTGGACGTTGGCTTGGTCAATGTGTGCATTCTCGACCGCCCGCGCCATGCCGAGATGATTGGCAAAGTGCGCGAAGCGGGCGCGCGCGTGACCTTGATTAGCGATGGCGATATCGCTGGCGTCATTCATTGCACCGACCCCTCGACGGGCATCGATATGTATATGGGCACAGGCGGGGCGCCAGAAGGCGTGTTGGCTGCTGCCGCTTTGCGCTGCACAGGTGGCCAAATGCAAGGCCGTTTGGTGACCACAGATGAGGGTCAAAAAGAACGCGCGCGCAAAATGGGCATTGAAGATTTTGACCGTAAATATACCGCCGAAGAAATGGCCAGCGGCGATGTTGTGCTATCGGCCACGGGCGTCACCACGGGGTCTATGCTCACTGGCATTGTTCAGCAGGGCAATGAAATTTGGACGGATACTTTGCTGATGCGGTCTTCGACGGGCACCATTCGTTGGATTAAAGCGCGCCATACGGACCCAGATAAATTCCACCTCAATGACTAGCGCCACCGACCCATCTGCCGCGCCACCGCGCGCCGCCCTTGGGGTGGCGCGTTCGTCGGCGGGGCAGTTTTGGTCTCTGCGCGAAACCGACGACCGGCAAGTCTTGCAGCTTTCGCAATTGCACGGGCTGCCCGATATTGTTTGCCGTATGTTGGTGGCGCGCGGCATTGGCGCCGATGTGGCGCCGGCCTATCTCGACCCGAAATTGCGCGACCTCTTGCCCGACCCCTCCAGCTTGAGCGATATGGATAAAGCGTCCGAGCGTCTGGCGCAGGCGATTATCGACGCCGAGCCGATAGCCGTGTTTGGCGATTATGATGTCGATGGCGCCACGTCCTCGGCGCTTCTGCTGCGCTATTGGCAGATGTGCGGCCACGAGATGCGCGCCTATATTCCCGACCGGCAAAAAGAAGGCTATGGCCCCAATGACGCCGCTTTGGCGCAGCTCGATAGCGAGGGCTATAAGCTGCTCATCACCGTCGATTGCGGAACCATGGCGCATGGCGTGTTGGAAAAAGCCAAAGCGCGCGGCCAAGAGGTTATCGTCTCCGACCATCACCAAACGGGTGGCGGCTTGCCTGACTGTTTCGCGCTCATCAACCCACGCCGCGCCGATGACGCCAGCGGCCTTGGCCACTTGGCGGCCGTCGGCGTGACGTTCTTGTTGCTGGTCGGGGTCAATCGGGCTTTGCGCCAGAAAGGGTTTTTCGAGGGCAAAGGCGAGCCAGATTTAACCCAATTGCTCGACTTAGTGGCGCTCGGCACGGTTTGTGATGTGGTGCCGCTCGAGGGCGTCAACCGCTCTTTCGTGCGCCAAGGCCTCAAAGTTATGGCCACGGGCGCCAATGTGGGCGTGCAAGCTTTGGGCAAAGTGGCGCGCGCCGAAGGCACGTGGGGAACCTATCAATTGGGCTTCCAATTGGGCCCGCGCGTCAATGCGGGCGGGCGCGTTGGACAATCTGATTTGGGCGTGCGGCTGTTGTCTACCGCCGACCCAGAAGAAGCCATCGGCTTGGCGCAACGCCTTGATGATTTCAACACGCAGCGGCGCGCCATTGAGGCCGATGTGCAAGAAGAAGCCATGCGGCAAGTGGAGGTGAGCCTCGCCAAGCAAAACGCTTTGGGGCCGTTTATTTTGCAAGCGGGCAAGGGCTGGCATGCGGGTGTTATTGGCATTGTGGCGGGACGTCTGAAAGATAAATATCACCGCCCGAGTTTCGTCATTGCGATTGATGAAGACGGCATGGGCAAAGGCTCGGCGCGCTCGGTCAGCTCGGTTGATATTGGCCGTCTGGTCGCGGGCGCGGTGGATTTGAAGCTGATTGAAGGCGGCGGCGGTCATGCCATGGCGGCGGGGGTAACTTTGCACGAAAGCCAAGTGGCCGGATTTGAGGCCTATCTGGCCGAGCAATTGGGCAGTATGGCGTTAGATGCGCCGCGCCATTTGCGCCTCGATGCCACGCTGACCCCGCAAGGCGCGACGCGCGAATTATGGGAACAAATGCAAGGGGCGGGGCCCTTTGGCGCGGGCAATAATGAGCCGCGTGTGGTTTTGCCCTCGGTGCGGATTGTGCATCAATCGGTGGTGGGCGATGGCCATGTGCGCTGCACTTTCTCGGGCGAGGGCGGGGGGCGTTTAAAAGCTATGGCTTTTGCTTCGGTGCCGGAAGAGGTGCGTATGGTTTTGCAAACCGCGCGCGGCCCCGTGCATGTCGCGGGATATTTGCGCGCCGACGACTGGAATGGGCGCCGCGATGTGCAATTTATGGTGCATGATGTCGCAATTGCATAAAGCCGCCTAGAAGGGCTTGAAATGCATCTCGATTAAGGATATATCATGCCGACAAAGTTCATGGAGCGCCCTTCGTCTATCGGTTAGGACGCCAGGTTTTCAACCTGGAAAGAGGGGTTCAATTCCCCTAGGGCGTACCATGACTTGGTGTTTTCCAAAATACATAAGCCGCAGCCTAGCCCCGAAGGTAAGCGCCTATTTGCTTGCCTGATACAGGGTTTTATCGTCGGCCCAATATTTTTTGATGAAATTATCTCGGCCCGAGCGCAAGCGGTAATAAGCATATTTATAGCCCGCCTTTTTATAGTAATCCTGATGATAGTCTTCGGCGGGATAAAATGCGCCTGCTTTGGTGATTTCAGTGGCAATCGGGCGACTGAATTTATCGGCTTGGCGCAACGCCCTGAGCGCCCCTTCGGCGAGGCGTTTTTGCTGGCTGTCGGCATAATAAATCGCGCTGCCATAATGGCGCCCACGGTCGACGAAACTGCCATTGGGGTCGGACGGGTCGTGCATCCGCCAAAAGGCGCTGAGCAATTTTTGATAGCTGACTTTCGTGTCGTCATAAGGCACTTTTACGACCTCGCGATGGGTGGTGCGCCCATAGGCAACGTCTTGATAAGAGGGGTTGGCCTGCTTGCCGCCCATGAAGCCAGAGATGACATCGCCAACGCCGTCGATTTTTTCGAAATCGGCTTCCGTACACCAAAAACATCCGCCAGCGAAATAAGCCGTTTTTTGCGCCGCCATAGCGGGCGCGCTCAGCACGGAAAGGAAACTCAAAAGCAAGATAATTCGAAACATAATTTTTCCTTTGAAGGTTTATTGTCTGTTGAATTCCTCAAGTATTACTGTGCCTTCGGATTATGGCTTTTATTTGTTCTCGTCTCGCTCGGTGTCTTGCGGCGGCGCGGTTTCATAGACCGGCGCCCAATTGCGCGCGCGTTCCTTGCCTTGCAGCCAAAGGCGGCGCGGCATGTTTTTCTCTAAGGCTTCAATGGCAAACCCTACCGTGATAGGCGCGCCAAGGCCTAGCCTTTGCGGGTTGGTAAGATAAAGATGCGCCCATTCGGCGGCGTCTATTTTGTCGGTGGTGGGGCCAAGCTCGGCGGCATAAAGGCTAATCAAAACGCCTTGCGCGCCAAAGTGGCCTGCCTTGGCTGCCTTGGCGAGCCATTCAATGCCGAGCGCATAATCTGGCATCGCCAACATTTGCGCCCGAGGCGGGGCTGTGCCGCCGTCGGCGGGCAATCCGGCGAGGGTTAAATGGCATTCGCCGAGCGCGGTTTGGGCGTCTTCAAAGCCAAACCCGCGCTTGGCCAAGGGTTGTAATTTGGCCACGGCTTCGGCGCAATTGCCTTGGTGTTTTAAAACGAAACCATCCCAATAGGGGCTGTGTTGGGCTTTGCGTTCGGCTTGGCGTTTGCGCATTATTTCTTGCGGGTCTTGGCGGCGCGATTGCGCTTGCGCGATATCGAGCGTCGTCAAAACCAGCAAGACCGCCAGCGAGAAGAGAAAATTTACCAATTGCCGATATTCTCCATAGACGCCCAAGGCTCTTGCGCGGGCAGGGCGTCGCCGGCTTGCAAGAGTTCAATTGACACATTGTCGGGCGAGCGCACAAAGGCCATGCGGCCATCGCGCGGTGGACGGTTTATGGTAATGCCAGCTTGTTGCAGTTTCTCGCAGGTCGCATAAATATCGTCGACCTGATAGGCCAAATGACCAAAGTTGCGGCCTTCGTCGACTTCCTTTTCATCCCAATTATGGGTCAGCTCGATTTGCGCTTCGGGTTGGCCGGGGGGCGCCAAGAAGACCAAAGAAAATCTGCCGTCTTCAATGTCATAGCGTCCCAAATTTTCCAGCCCCATATGAGTGCAATAGAATTCTAGCGAGGCGTCTAAATCGGTTACGCGAACCATTGTATGTAAATATTTCACCAGCAATATCCTCCGTTTGCCCTACTTTAAGTGACTGCGCACAGCCTGTCGCGTTATTTAGCGTCGCACCTTCGAGAAAACACAGTAGCCTCTGCATCCGTATCATGTTTAAGTGGCGACCTCTCCATCCAGACAATAAGAATTGAATATGATTAGTCCCATCGAATTTAAATCCTCCCGACACATCTGCCGAGGGCGCTTATATGAGCCCAAACCCAAAGCCGCCAATGGCGCGGGCGTGGTTTTGGCGCATGGGCTAGGCGGCACGATGGACTGCGGCTTGTTCGATTATGCGCAAGCTTTTGCCGAGGCGGGTTTCCATGCTCTGGTGTTTGACTATCGCGGCTTTGGCGAAAGCGATGGCGCCCCGCGCCAATTCATATGTGTGCCGCGCCAGCTAGAAGATTGGCGCCATGCCATCCATTTTTTGCGCAGCCATGGCAATGTCGACGCCGACCGCATCGGCCTTTGGGGCATTTCGTTTTCCGGCGGCCATGTGATGCATCTGGCGCATGGGGATGCCAAAATTCGTGGTGTCGTCGCGCAAGTGCCGATGATTGACCCGGTGCTATCGGCCCATGTCGGCAATTATCAACGAGGCGGCGCAGCCACCCAAGCCTTGATGAAAGCGATTGTGCATCGGTTCAAGACGCGGTGGTTTCGAAGCCAAGCTAAGATGTTGCAAATCGCCCCGGGCAAAGCTTCCCAGCCGGCGGTTATCGGCTCGGCGGAAGCCAAGGCCTATATCAAATTGGCGGGCAAGACTTGGAAGAATGAATTGCATCCCGATAGTTTTTTGAAAGGTGCGTTTGAAAGCAATAATGCGTCTCTTTTGACGGATGAAATGACCACGCCCATGGTGTTGCAAATCGGCGATATCGATAAAGTGGTTTCCAATGAGGCGACGCATAATTTCGCCCGCCGCTGTGGGCCGCTGGCGCGTTTGACGAGCTATAGGGGCGACCATTTTACGCTGCTGCAAGACAATGGCGAACGCCGCGCCGCCATAGCCGAAGCCATTGGATTTTATGAGGCCAAGCTAATTCTATGAGCCTCGTTTTGCGTCAATGGGTAGAAGCGGCCAAACATATCGTGGTGTTTACGGGCGCTGGCATGAGCACCGATAGCGGCATTCCAGACTTCCGCAGTCCGGGCGGCGTCTGGACGCGCATGGCGCCGATTATGTTTCAAGACTTTATGGCCAGCGAAGAAAATCGCATCGAGGCGTGGCGGCGAAAATTCGCCATGGCCGATGAGCTGGGCAAAAGCTTTCCCAATGACGGCCATAAGGCCATCGCTCAATTGGTGCAAAGCGGCAAAGTGAAAACGCTGATTACGCAGAACATCGATAATCTGCATCAAGATAGCGGCATTGCGGATGAGCATATAGTCGAACTCCATGGCAATGGCACTTATGCCACCTGCCTAGAGTGCGAGGCGCGCCAAGATATGGACGCCATTCGCGCAGAGTTTGAAGCCAGCCAAATGACGCGCGCTCCCGCATGTTCGGCGTGTGGCGGGATTGTTAAATCGGCGACGATTTCGTTTGGCCAAGCGATGCCCGAAGCGCCCATGCAGCGCGCCGAGGCGGCGAGCCTAGCGTGCGATTTATTTCTGGCGATTGGGTCGTCTTTGCAAGTCTATCCGGCGGCGGGGTTTCCGGTTCTGGCGCGTCATAATGGCGCCCGTTTGGTTATCCTCAATCGCCAGCCGACCGATTTGGACAGTTCAGCCTCGTTGGTTCTTAACGAAGAAATAACCCCGACGTTGCATAATCTAGTAAGTCTCGATAGCTAAACGGGTTTTGGAAACTTATTCCAGCCTCGGGCAAGCTTGCTAGACTGGGGCAGGGGGCGGCGTATTTTTTGCCTTTTCTAGGGTTCGATTTGTGTTAGCGTGATACAATAAAGTCGTAAAATATGTAATAACAACAATAAGAATAATAGAGGTTTTGCAATATTTTCTTTAGAAACCGCTCATGGTTCAGCGAAAGAGGCGGTGCTGATTGAGGGCACTGTGAAGTGGTACGATGCGGTAAAAGGTTACGGTTTCGTTGTGCCAGACGCAGGCGGGGTAAATGTTCTCGTGCATCATTCGACGATGCGTCGCGAGCGCCCGAGCCGTCAGATGCGCCTATGCCGTCAGATGCACCCATGCCAGACGCATCGACATCGGAGAGCGACGACTAGGCTTGTTTGCGCTTGCGCTGCTTGTCGGCCTATGGCAATCAACAGGCATGTCTGATTTCTCCGAAACCGAGCTAGCGGCTTTACAGCCCCCCGAGCCGTTCCGCCTAAGCGTGCGGCGCGGGCCTTTTACGACGCATAATGGGCCTTGGTTCCATTGGGCGCGTGCGGATAGCTTTCGCCAAGGCGTGCGCCTGCTCGACCGCCATTGCAATAGTCGCGGCATTGTCCATGGCGGGTTTTTGTCGTCCTTTGCGGATGGTCTGGCGGCGACGTCGGTATTTCGCGAGGTGAAGCGATCTTCGGTAACGATAAAACTCAACACGGAATTCTTACGCAGCGCCAAAAGCGGCGAATGGCTGCAAGGCACGGCGAGGGTCAGCCGCGCGACCGGCAAAACCGCTTTTGTCGATGCCTATGCGTGGGTCGGGGAAGCCCAAGAGCCGCCGATGGATGGGTTAATCTTTCGAAGTTCGGCGATTTTCAGATTATTAGAAGATAGATAGCTGTTTTGCTTGAAACCCAGAGACATTTCTATTAAGCAGGTATCAGTCGGGGCTTGGCGCAGTCTGGTAGCGCA
>JAQWIP010000004.1 GCA_029248825.1 Alphaproteobacteria bacterium
CAACGGGTTTACAGCCCGTCCCCTTTAGCCACTCGGGCATCCCCCCGCCCAAAGGTAAAACCACCTGTCTACTTTCAAGTAAACACTTGATTTTAATACGAAATTAATGCACAAAACCCTGTCCGCTAGCCTTACTTTCAACCGAAAACGGGGTTAACGACACAGTATTTGCACATCAATGTCATCAGCCTTATAAGGAATTGTATGTCCAAGCGCAAGCCCAACCACTTAAGAAATAAAAGAAAAATCCCCGCCGAGAGTGCGGTGGCTTTGCTCTATGGCACGCATGCGGTTCGCGCGGCTTTGGAAAATCCGAAACGCCGGATCAACAAGCTGTTTGCCACCCAAAATGCCGCCAATGAGCTGCAAGCGATTTGCGCCAAACGAAACCTATCGGTGGAGCTGCAAACCAGCGGCGAATTGGCCGCGCTTTTGCCATCGGATGCGGTGCATCAAGGCATGGTGCTGGACGCCAGCTCCCTGCCCCCGGTTTCGTTGGAAGACGCGGCTGTCTCGGGCAAATTGCTGATTATTCTCGACCAAGTGTCGGATCCGCGCAATGTCGGCGCGATTTTGCGCGCGGCCGCCGTATTTGGCGCGGGCGGCGTGATTATGACCAAACGAAACAGCCCGCCGCCGGCTGGCACTTTGGCCAAAACGGCGGTGGGCGCCTTGGAAGTCATGCCCCTGATTGAAGTGACCAATTTGGCGCGCGCGCTGGAAACGCTGCATAAAGCTGGCTATATGAGCGTCGGCCTAGACGAACATGGCGAGGTGTTGATTGACGAAGTGTCGAAAGACCGCCCGATTGCGGTGGTGATGGGCGCTGAAGGCCCGGGGCTTCGTCGTTTGACGCGCGAAACCTGCGATATGCTGGCGCGTCTGCCCGTAGCCGAAAGCGCCACGGGCGAAGCTTTCGCCACACTCAACGTGGCCACGGCAACGGCGGTAACGCTTTACGCTCTCACGCGTTAGCCGCGACTTAGAGTTTATTGTGGGCGCCATCGCATAGCACGCCTTTGGCCGAGGCTTTGCAGCCGCAGAAGTATACTTGGCCATCTTTTTCGGCTGTATAGGCGACGGGTTCGAAATCGCTGCCATTATGTTTGCCATCGCAAAACGGCTGGCGGGTAGACTTGCCGCAAGAACACCAAAAATAGGTTTTTCCCGCTTTGACTTCGGTTTTATAAGGCGCTTTTTGTGGACATTCCGCTTGGCTCATGTGGGGCTCCCGTGACACTGGTTTATCTACTGGCATCGCACCAAGAGCGGCGCTTGCCCCGACCAGTATAGGGGCGCGCATGGCCATCATCAACCAAGATGAGGCCGAGATTGCGAAACTCTAAAGAGTAGACATCGGCGACCACGCGCCCACCATATTTATCAAACGCGATATTGTGCAAAATCAATTCCTTGCCAGCCAGCTTTTTAAACCTCTGACGCGCAAACTCGCCGCCCTTGCGTTCTTGTTTGCATTTGGCGCGCTTGCCATATTCTGGCGTATCAATACCGCGCACCCGCACCAGCGTCTCGACCATATGATTGAGCCAAATCTTGGCGCAACCCGAACCGTGTCGCCATCTAATACGTCCAGCACCTCGGCTCGATAGCTCAAGCCCTCGCCAGCAAACTTTTGTAGATAATAGGTCGCCACTGCCTCGGAATGATGACAATGAAAATCGCCCGTGCTGCGCTTGGTGTGGCAGCCATCATCGTTGAACCCGCCGCCGTGTGCCGAGGCATGGGAGGCAAAGCCCATGGCCAAGCAAATGGCTAGGGCAAAGTGGTGATGGAATAATCGCATTAACAACCCTTGTAGCTTCGTGCCTTACAAGAAGCGGCTCGGCTTTGTGCCTTGGAGATTTGTTGCGAAGTCATTTCCTTGGCGAGAAGACCACGGTTTTTAGCGGCGTTTTCATTTCCTTGCGCGGCAGCTAAATTATACCACATGTGCGCGGTCACATAATCTTGTGGCACGCCTTGTCCTAGTTCATACATAATCCCCAGATTAAATTGCGCGTCCTCCTCTCCTTGCGCGGCAGCCAAATTATACCACATGTGCGCGGTCACATAATTTTGAGGCACGCCTTGTCCTAGATCATACATAAACCCCAGATTAGATTGCGCTCGAGCATTCCCTTGCTCTGCGGCCTTGCGAAACCATTTCATCGCCTTGCCATAATTTTGCGATACACCTTGGCCTTTGACATACATAAGCCCCAGATTAAATTGCGCGCCCGCATCCCCTTGTTCGGCGGCCTTCCGATACCACTTTACCGCCTTGCCATAATCTTGCGACACGCCTTGGCCTTGGTCATACAGAATTCCCAGACTAATTTGCGCGACGGCATGCCATTGCTCGGAAGCCCTGCGATACCATTTTACCGCCTCGGCGTAATTGTCAGCGAAATAGGCTTTATCACCCCGATCGAAATCGCGTTGCGCATCAGCTCGCGCTCCGCTGACCAGAGCAAATGAAAGACATAGAAATATGGCGAGAAGCCGGAAGTAATGGGTCACTGCGTGTTCCTTGTTATTTTTATTGAAACCCTAAAGTCCAGCAGGCTTGTGTGCAAGACTAGCCATCAGCAAATCTCTTCCTGATCATGTTTGCTCGATACCCGCGCATCGGCAACTTAAGCACTCATTTGGTTAAGTTAATTTTGTATTTCCGTTTGCGCGAATTGCTACTTGTACCTTTCCCACATTCAATTACCTCACTTCTTCCGTAAGCGATACGCTCTAATGCACTTTTAGCAGACGGTGTCGGAGGATTGTCCCCTTCTTTTTTCACAGCATCTAATAAATCACCAACAGAAACATCAATACTTGTCCTACCTTGCTGCCGAGCTTCATGAAGAATATGGCCAGCCGCATCTTCAAACATTGCCTGAGTATATTTTGCCATGATTTAGCTCCTTTTTTTATTTTTCTTATTCCCAAACCCTAACCAACCCCCATCCCCCACACAACAAAAAAGCCCCGCCATTTCTGACGGGGCTTTCTCAATTCAATTTTATTTGGTCAGACTACTGAAGGTTCTCAATAATCGTCACATTGGCCATACCACCGCCTTCGCACATGGTTTGCAGGCCGTATTTGCCGCCTTTGCGTTGCAAGGCGTTAACCAGCGTAGCCATCAATTTCGTGCCAGAGCCGCCCAATGGGTGACCCAGCGCAATGGCGCCGCCATGCACGTTTAGCTTTTCTTCGTCGACGCCCAATTCTTTGGCGAAAGCTACCGGAATGGAGCCGAAAGCTTCGTTGACTTCAAACACGTCAATGTCGTCTACCGACAGACCCGCTTTTTCCAACGCGCGTTTGGTGGCCGGAATTGGCGCTTCCAACATGATGACCGGATCGTGACCCATTACCGACAGGTGGATGATTTTTGCCAAAGGTTTCACGCCCAGTTTTTTTAGGCCGTCTTCGTTAACAATCATCACGCCCGAGGCGCCATCGCAAATTTGGCTGGCCGAGGCCGCCGTGATGACACCGTCTTCCGCCAAAAGCTTCACGCCCGAAATGCTCTCGAGGCTGGCGTCAAAGCGGATGCCCTCATCGGTTTTGTGCATTTCTTTGTCGCCATCTGCATTGGTTACTTCAACAGGAACAATTTCCGTATCAAAAGCGCCAGCTTGCGTGGCAGCAATCGCGCGCTCGTGGCTGCGATAGGCATAGGCGTCTACGTCTTCTTTGCTCAGGTCATATTTCTTGGCGACCATTTCGGCACCAACAAATTGGCTGAACTGAACATTGGGATAGCGCTCTTGCATGTTCGGCGACACGTAAAAACCGTGGCCTTCTTTGAACGGCAGCGAGATGGGCAGACCCATCGGCACGCGGCTCATGCTTTCTACGCCAGCCGCGATAACGCAATCCATGGTGCCAGACATTACCGCTTGGGCGGCAAAGTGGATGGACTGTTGCGACGAACCGCATTGGCGGTCGATGGAAGTGGCTGGCACGCTTTCTGGCAATTTAGAGGCCAGAACCGCGTTGCGGCCAATATTGCCAGCTTGCTCGCCAGCTTGGCCGACGCAGCCCATAATCACATCTTCGACAGAGGCCGGATCGGCGCCCGTGCGGTCGATGAGGTTGTTGATGACTTCGGCCGCCAAATCGGCTGGGTGCCAGTCTTTGAGTTTCCCGTCGCGGCGCCCCCCTGCGGTGCGTGCTGCGGCTACAATATATGCTTCGGCCATGTGGCTCTCCTAATGTTGTCTTATGATAAAAGTCTCTTGGCGCTATGCATACCAAATGCGGCCTCGCTACGACAAGTGAATTTTCATTTGCACATTCTGAGCCACCGCTTAACATGGCCTCAAATCTGATTGAGGAGATCACTTATGAAAACGCGTATTACTGAATTATTCGGCATCGAGCATCCCATCATTCAAGGCGGCATGCACCATGTGGGCTTCGCTGAAATGGCAGCCGGCGTCTCCAACGCTGGCGGGCTGGGCATTATCACCGGCCTCACCCAACGCACGCCCAAAGACTTGGCGAATGAAATTGCGCGTTGCAAAGACATGACCGACAAGCCCATCGGCGTGAACTTGACGTTTCTGCCAGGCTTTGCCGACCCTGATTATCCGGGCTACATCGAAGCAATTATCGCCCATGATGTGAAAATTGTGGAAACCGCAGGGCGTAGCCCCGAGCAATATATGCCGATGCTGAAAGACGCGGGCATTAAAGTCATTCACAAATGCACCAGCGTGCGTCACTCGTTGAAAGCCGAAAAAATTGGCTGTGATGCGGTGAGCGTCGATGGTTTCGAATGCGGCGGTCACCCCGGCGAAGACGATATTCCAAACATGATTTTGCTGCCGCGCGCCGCCGAAGAATTGAGCATTCCTTTTGTCGCCTCGGGCGGCATTGGCAATGCCAAGCAATTGGTTGCCGCTTTGGCGCTGGGCGCTGACGGCGTCAACATGGGCACGCGTTTCATCGCCACCAAAGAAGCCCCCGTCCACCAAAACGTAAAAGACGCGCTTGTCGGTGCCAGCGAGCTGGACACGACGCTGATTATGCGTCCGCTGCGCAATACCGAGCGGGTTTTGAAAAACGATGCGGTGAACCGTATTCTCGAAAAAGAGAAAGAGCTGGGCGCCGACATTAAAATCAACGACATCATGGATGAAGTGGCTGGCGTCTATCCGAAAATCATGTCCGATGGCGACATGGACTCGGGCGCTTGGAGCTGTGGCATGGTCGCAGGCCTCATTCACGATGTGCCAAGCTGCCAAGATTTAATCAGCGGCATGATGAAAGAAGCCGATGAAATTATTTCCAAACGCTTGAAAGCTTTTGCCGCCTAAGCAAACCCGCTTTTACAAAATTGAAAAGCCCCGCACTTTTAAAAAGAGCGGGGCTTTTTTATGCCTAATCTTCAACTTTATGCCTAATCTTTAACCAAGCGCCTAAGGCGTGACGATATTAAAATCTGGATTAAACTCATCCAAATTGCCAAACACTTTCATCAGCGCCAGCGGGTTGCCGCCCACTTTCACATTGCCTTTGACAATCTCCTTCGGGAAGCTGGTCTTGCCGACCGCCACTTGGTTGAAGATAGCGCGGGTCAGCGTCAGCGAAGCATCCGGATTTTTCGCCTGTTTGTTGGGAATATTATTCAGCACGCTATTGTCGAGCGAGAGAACAAATTTCTCTTGGGTGTCGGTGAAGTCCAAATTGATTTTCACTTCCACATCATCCATGCCTTCTGGATTAAACCGCACGGCCATGAAATCTAGGAACATGCCCGTTGGCACGGAGCTAACGACATCTTGGCTGGCGGTGCGAATGCTGCCGCCTTGCAAAACACCCTCGCGCAATTCTTGCGCGCCCGTCAGATAGAAATTGCGCCATGGCCCGCTTTCGGCCTGATAGCCCAATTGCTCATAAGCATCGGCCAGTTTGGCGCGCGCTTGCTTGTGCTTGGGATGGGCAAAAACATAATGGCTCAACAGCTCCGACGCCCAGCGATAATCGCCGGCCTCGATAGCCAGTTCGCCTTGGCGCAAGAGGCCATCTGGCCCGCCTGCCAGTGCCATCATTTTGCGCGCCCGAACTTCGGGTTCTTGCGGGTTTAAATTGGCTGGCACGCCATCGAAAAAGCCGAGATAAAAATTATACACGGCGCGCACATTATGGCTCACGGTGCCGTAATAATCGCGGTTGTAAAACTCTTGCGCCAGCGACGGCGGTAAATCCAACATGTTGGAAATCTCGGTCGACGTATAGCCTTGGTTCATCAGGCGCACGGTTTGGTCGTGCATGAAACGATACATATCGCGCTGTTTGGCGATGTAATCCGTGCCAGCCTCGCGCCCCCAACGCGGCCAATGGTGCGAGCCGAAGACGACATCCGTGCGCTCGCCAAATAGCTCCAACATATCCGTCAAGTGACGCGCCCAAACCAGCGCATCGCGAATCTTCGCGCCGCGCGGCGTGTAAAGATTATGCATCACGCCGTTCACTTCCTCGGCCACGCAAAGCGCTTTGAGGTGCGGCAGATAAAACACAAATTCCGCCGGAGCTTCAGCGCCCGGTGTCAATTGAAACTCGAACTCTATGCCGTCGAGAACAAGCTTCTGCCCGGTCTTGGAAATAATATCCGTCGGCGTCAGCAACGTGATAGAGCCAAAGGCCACGCTTTTGCCGAGGCCACTATCAATCGCGCCTTGCGGCGAGGCGGGCAGTAGATTGCCGAACATATAGCCCGCCCGACGCCCCATGGCATTGCCCGCAATCACGTTCTCGCTCGACACTTCTTTGACAAAATGCTCGGGCGCGACGAAGCGGATGCGGCCTGAATTCAAATCAGCTTCCTTGGCCAAAGCGCGAATGCCAGCGAAATGGTCGGCGTGGCTATGCGTGGCCAAAATGGCTTTCACCGGACGCTTGCCAAAATGGCTATCGACCAGCGCCATGGCGGCGTCCATGGTTTCTGTGGCGGTGAGCGGGTCGACGACAATCCAGCCGGTTTTGCCTTCGATGAACGTCACATTGGCGAGGTCATAGCCGCGCACCTGATAAATGCCTTTGCTGACTTCAAACAGTCCGTGAATGGCATTGAGCTTGGCTTGGCGCCAGAGGCTTGGGTTGACCGTATCGGGGCGCGGGCCTTCGAGATATTCCATGCCGGTCATATTCCAGACCACGCGGCCGGTTTTATCTTTCACCACCAAAGCGTCTGGCTTGGCCAACAGCCCACGAGTGGCCAATTTGAAGTCTTCGGTATTTTCAAACGGCAGGCGCGCGATGACTTTTTCATGCGCGGCTTTGGTGTTGGCACTGGCGGCTTTGCGCTCGAAGTCGGCGCTATGGGCGCTTCCCATGAGTAAAAAACTGCCGAGCAAAAGTGAGAGTGTCTGTTTCATAATCTTCCCCAATTATGCGATCCAATGACCGCGTAGTTCTTTTTTCAAATCGCTCACATACCGACCGAAGTCGATTTGTATGGTGTGGCGTTCGCTGTTGTAGAAATGGCCAAGATAGAGTTTTTCATCGGCCTTAATTTGCGTCTCCATCTGCGCATCGTCTGGCATTTTATAGTTGCCCGCCAAAACCGAAGCGACGAATTTAGATTGTTGCTCGGCCAAGTTTACCAAAGTTGGCAAAGGTTGGGCTAGCCCCATAAAAAATAAATTGCGCCAGCCCGGCTTCACCATCCGCCGATAGAGCGGAAACTTATTGGCGTCTACTGCCAGCTCGTTTTGCTGCAAAAATGGGAAAGAA
The DNA here is from genome assembly GCA_029248825.1 of Alphaproteobacteria bacterium. Taxonomy (GTDB): domain Bacteria; phylum Pseudomonadota; class Alphaproteobacteria; order RS24; family RS24; genus UBA8337. The sequence continues at coordinate 7,744 of JAQWIP010000004.1, forward strand.
ATACGATAGCCCGTTGCCCAAATAATAATATCAATCGGCTCACGGCTGCCATCGGTAAAGGTAACCGCATCGCCATCGAGGCGCTCAACGCCGGGCTTTACATGCACATCGCCACAGCCAAGCCGCGTCAGAAACTCGCCCGAAACCGAAGGATGCGCCGTTAGCACGTCGTGGTCGGGCTTGGGCAGGCCGTATTTTTCGGGATTGCCAATGGCTTTTTCAATCACCCTTTGGCCGAGCCAACGCCCGATGGACGGCGGCATCCAATTTGGCATCACGGCTTTATCGGCTGGCTCGCCGTTTAGATATTTCGGCAAAACCCAGACGCCTCGGCGTGCCGATACGAAACATTTTTTGGCCATCGAGCGTTGCGAAACTTCCGAGGCAATATCCATCGCCGAATTGCCAACCCCGACCACCAATACGGTTTTGCCGCGTACATCATGCGGCTCGAAGGGCGAGTCGTAATCATGCGAATGCATTTGGACACCGGCAAAATTATCGCCGTATTCATGCGGGGTTTTGGCGTCCCAATGATGGCCATTGGCCACCACCAAAGCGCTATAGCTGCGCGTCTCGCCGGTGCTTAAGCGCACTTGCCACAGGCCGTTCTCGTCACGGCGCGCATCTTCTACAGCTGTGTTGAACGTGATGTTTTCGCGCAAGCCGAAATGGCCGACGTAATCGTTGAAATATTGAAACAACTGACTGTGATGCGGGAAGTCTGGCCAATCGTCTGGCACGGCATAATCTTCAAAAGCGAGACGAAACTTCGACGTATCAATGTGCAGCGATTGATAGCAGGCCGATTTGCCATTGGGGTTTTTGTGATACCAAGTGCCGCCGATATTGTCGGACATCTCGAAATGGTCATAGGCAATGGCGAAATCTTTCAGCCGTTTGGCCGTGGTAAATCCCGAGCAGCCCGCGCCGATGATGCAAACTTTCGCATTGAGTTTCAGCTCTTCTAACATCTATTCCCTCCCTTTTCGTGCCACCAGATTACACGAGACGGCGCCCAATGCTAGGGGCTCTCCTGTGCTGGCGGAAACGCATGTTCTTGCTCGCCATCGAGATAGAGCGGATATTTTTGCATGACGCGCAAAAAGCTCGGCCAGTCGAGAAACCGCAGCACCCACGCACGAACTTTTGGCAAATCTAGGTGCTCGTCAAACCAAAGTTTATCGGCGATGCGGAATTGGCGCACGAAAGGCAGCAAGGCGACATCGGTATACGCAGGGGCCGCGCCGCCCAGCCAGCCGTGCGTCAGGCGCGCTTCCAAGGGCTGCAAAAGCTGCGCGCAATGGTCGCGCTGCTCGCCCACGTCGACGGCTTCTTCGGGGTAGCGCGTGGCATATTTATAGCGGTCTAAATGATGTTTGAAATCTGTATCGAACAGGTCGATGAGCGCCTCGTCTTTATTGGCCAGCCAGTGTAACGGGTCGTTTTGCGCCAAAGCCCAATCCATCACGGCGCGGCTTTCGTCGATGACTTCGCCCGAGGGCAAACGCAAAACCGGAACCGTGCCTTTGGGCGAAAGCGCCAACATGGCTTGGGGTTTGTCGCGCAGCAGAATTTCGCGCAACACCACAGGCACTTCGGCCACGGCGACAGCTAGGCGCGCGCGCATGGCATAGGGGCAACGGCGGAAACTATAGAGCTGGGGGAGCTGCGTCATTCGCCGCTCTCGCTTTGTTGGCCGATATGGTCTTGGCCACGGGCGCGGGATAATTTGATTTGCTTTCGGCGTTCGCGAAAGCGGCGGCGGTCGGCTTCTGAGTGGGTGTCGATGCAATGCTCGCACGAGATGCCGGCCTCATAGGCGGCGTGGGTCTTTTGCGCTTGGGTTAGCGGCATGCGGCAGCCGTGGCACATGTCGTAGTCGCCCTCTTCTAGCCCGTGTTTGACGCTGACGCGCTGGTCGAAGACGAAGCAATCGCCGTTCCATTTGCTATCGGTCTCGGCCACGGTTTCGAGATATTTGAGGATGCCGCCTTGCAGGTGGAAAATATTTTCAAAGCCTTGGCCAACCAAATAGGCGGTGGCTTTTTCGCAGCGAATGCCGCCGGTGCAGAACATGGCGATATTTTTCGGCTTTTCGGCTTCGTCTAATTTCGCCAGATAGCCATCGACCCATTCGGGGAAATCTCGAAACGAGTTGGTTCTCGGGTCGAGCGCGCCTTCGAAAGTGCCAATGGCGACTTCATAGGCGTTGCGGGTGTCGATGACCAAAGTGTCTGGGTCGGCGATGAGTTGGTTCCAATTTTCGGGCGTGACATAGGCGCCGACATCGCCAACGGGGTCGATATCGGGTTGTCCCATGGAGACGATTTCTTTTTTGAGGCGCACTTTCATGCGGTGAAAACTGGCTTCGGAAGCGAAGCTGAATTTCGGGGTGATATCGGCAAGGCGGGCATCGGCGGCGAAGGCCTGCAAGAGGGCTTCGAGCGCGGTTTGCGAGCCGCAGACTGTGCCGTTAATGCCTTCGGGCGCGAGCAAAATCGTGCCGAGCAGGCCAGCGCGTTGGCAATGCGTCTGCAAAATCGGGCGCACGGCCTCGAAGTCCTCGAGGCGGACGAATTTATAGAAAGCGGCCACGACAAAAGGCGTCTCACTCGGCGCGGATGGCACCGCTATCGGGGAAGTCATACTCATAGGCGGAATGTGCAAGAAATCGGCACGGATTTCAATTGTCTTAAATTAGGGACGTGCTTAGGGTGAGGGCAAGAAAAAAACATCCTGCAAAAGGAGCGGAAAATGATTGATGACTATGAAGAAGAATTAACGGCGGAAGAGCGTGCGGAGCAAGAACGCATTGTTGAAGAGATGACGGCTCGCATTGAGGCTGATGCAAATGACGGCGAAGCCTATCATAAGCGCGGCGGTGCCTGCGTTAATTTGAGACAATTCGAGGCCGCGCTTGCCGATTGCAATAAAGTAGTCGAACTCAACCCAGGCGCCGCCACTTATGCTAATCGCGGCAGTGTATACAGTAGTTTGGCTCAATTCGACGCCGCGCATGCTGACTTTAACAAGGCGATTGAACTCAACCCAAAACACCCTGCTGTCTATTATAATCGCGGCAATGCCTACATTCACTTAAAACAATACGAACCCGCAATTGCTGATCGTAGCAAAGCGATTACACTCGACC
>JAQWIP010000007.1 GCA_029248825.1 Alphaproteobacteria bacterium
AAGCGCTCACGCCACTTTACTTTAGGCGCAACTTAGCTGTGGCGAGGTTAAGCGTCGGGCGTTTCCAAAAGCGGTATCATCGCCTCGACTTTTTCCGCCGCCAGCACCAAAGCCGCCGAAAGGGCTTCTTCCATATCGCCCATTTTCTCGCCCAGCGTTTCGCGCGCTGTTCCCGCTTTGGCGACATCTTGGCGAATGGCTTCAATTTCATGTTTCATGTCGCGCAGCTCATTACACAGGGTCAAAGCCGACAGCACCAGCAAATGACTATCGCCGATTTTTTCATTGCCCTTTTTCAACGTCGCCACGCGGGCTGCCAAATCTTCGGCCAATTGCGAGACTTGCGCTTCTTCGCCATCGGCGCAGACCACTTGAAACGGTCGCGAGTTAATGAGAACGGTCATCTCGGCCATTAGGCGTCTCCCAATACATCGTCGATTTGGCGCATGGCTTTATCAATTTGCACGCCAGCTCTGGTTTGAGCGGCTTCCAGCTCGGCTTTTTTCTTTTTCAAACTCGACACTTCGGCGCGCAAATGAGCGCATTGCATGGCCAAAGCATCCACTTCGGCTTGCATGCCAATCATATCGCCACCATTGGCAGCCGATTTTTTCTGATGTTTTTCTAGCCTATCGAGAGCCGCGTTTAGGCGCTCCATGGCGGGACGAATTTTTTGCATATCAACCTCTGCCCCCAACATAAGGACACCGAGGTTTGCGCGTCAATAGCCAGCGGAAAGGAAGTCCCTATCAACAAGTAAAAACGAGACTCGCGGCTTCGAATCTGGCATTGACTCTATCTGGCCTCGGGGGCATTGTGCGCCCCATATTACGAACGTCAAATCTAGGGCCAATCGTGTAAATCATGGGGCTTCTAAGGCACCCCTTTAGAAGCCACATGGAACGTCTTAATCTCGCCCCTATCGCGAGACGGATATGAGGGATTTTAAATGTCTGACGCCGCTGAAACCAATCTGAAAAGCTCTGCCTCTATGCCATTAGGCGATATGGCCAATGCCATTCGCGCGCTGTCTATGGATGCCGTTCAAGCTGCCAATTCTGGCCACCCGGGCTTGCCCATGGGCGCGGCCGATATTGCCACGGTGCTTTACACTAAGTTTTTGAAAATCGATCCGCTGGCGCCAAATTGGCCAGACCGCGACCGCTTCGTGCTATCCGCCGGCCACGGCTCGATGTTGCAATATTCTTTGCATTATCTTTTCGGCTTCGCCGATATGACGCTCGAAGAAATTAAAAACTTCCGTCAATTGGGCGCGCGCACCGCAGGCCATCCTGAATATGGCCACGCGAGCGGCATTGAAACCACCACGGGCCCCCTTGGCCAAGGCATTTCTACCGCAGTCGGCATGGCGCTGGCGGAGCGGATGATGAATGCCCGTTTTAGCGATGCGCTGGTCGACCACTTTACCTATGTTTTGGCCTCCGACGGCGACCTGATGGAAGGCATTAGCCATGAAGCCATCTCGATTGCCGGTCACTTAAAATTATCCCGCCTCATCGTTTTGTATGATGACAATGATATCTCCATCGATGGCCCGCTGAACTTGACCGAGTCGGGCGATGCTTTGGGTCGCTTTGAAGCGGCGGGCTGGGATGCGGTGCGTATCGACGGCCACGACACAGACGCCATTGAAGCCGCCATTGCAAATGCGCGCAAAACCGATAAGCCGAGCTTAATCGCGTGCAAAACCACCATCGGCTATGGCTCGCCCAACAAACAAGGCACCAGCGGTGTGCATGGCGCGCCTTTGGGCGACGAAGAAATTGCGCTGACCCGCGAAGCTTTGGGCTGGTCGGCAGAGCCGTTTGAAATTCCCTCGCACGTGTTGGACGCTTGGCGTTTGGCGGGTCGCGCGCATGCCTCGACCCGCAAGGGCTGGGAAGAGCGTTTGAACAGCCAACCCGCCGAAACTAAAAACCGCATGGAACGCGTCTTGGCTGGCGATTTGCCAGAGGGTCTCGACGAAGCCGTGGATGCCTATAAAAAACATCTGGCCGAAGAAAAGCCAGGCTGGGCGACGCGCAAATCTTCGGAAGAAGTTTTGAAAGCCATCGTCCCCCATGTGCCAGAAATGATTGGCGGCTCGGCAGATTTGACCGGCTCCAATAACACCCGCACACCAGAACAGGCGGCCGTTTCGGCCGATAATTATGCTGGGCAATTTATCCACTGGGGCATTCGCGAACACGGTATGGCGGCGGCCATGAACGGCATGACTTTGCACGGTGGGTTCATTCCTTACTCTGGCACTTTTTTGGTGTTCTCGGATTACTCGCGCCCTGCCATTCGTTTGTCGGCGCTGATGAAACAGCGCACCATTCATGTGTTGACCCATGACAGCATTGGGCTTGGCGAAGATGGCCCGACCCACCAACCGGTCGAGCATATGTCGGCCTTGCGCGTCATCCCCAATACATTTGTGTTCCGCCCTGCCGATGCCATTGAGACATTGGAATGCTGGCAATTGGCGCTGAAATTGGACACAGCCCCAAGCGTTTTGGCGCTGACCCGCCAAGGCTTGCCGAGCGTGCGGACATATGAAGAGCGCAATGTGTGCGCCCAAGGTGCCTATGAATTGGCGGCTGGCGGCAAAGACCCGCAAGTGACCCTCATGGCGTCTGGCTCGGAGATTTCCATCGCCATGGAAGCGCGCAAAAAGCTGGAAGCCGAAGGCATTGGCGCCCGCGTGGTTTCGGTGCCGTGTATGGAATTATTCGAGCAACAATCGGCCGCCACCAAAGCCGATGTTCTGGGCAATACGCCCGTGCGTATCGCCGTCGAGGCCGCCATGCAAATGAGCTGGGATCGCTATTTGCGCGAGCAGGATATTTTCATCGGCATGGATGATTTCGGTGCCAGTGCGCCGGCTCCCCAATTGTTTCAACATTTTGGCATTACGGCAGACGCCGTGATTTCCGCAGCGCGCGAAGCGCTGGCTTGATATCAGTCATACGAGAGGAATTATAAAATGGCAGTTAACGTAGCAATCAACGGTTTTGGCCGTATCGGACGCCTCGTCTTGCGCGGCATCATCGAAAGCGGACGCAAAGACATTAATGTGGTCGCCATCAACGATTTAGGCAGCATTGAAAACAACGCCCATATGCTGAAATATGACAGTGTGCATGGCACGCTGGCCGCTAAGGTGAAAGCCACCAAGACCGGCATTAACGTCAATGGCAAAGCCATTAAAGTTATCGCCGAGCGCGACCCTGCCAATCTGCCTTGGGAAAAAATGGGCGTCGATATTGCCCTCGAATGCACCGGCCTTTTCACCTCGAAAGAAACCGCTGGCAAACATATTACCGCTGGCGCCAAACGCGTGTTGGTCTCGGCTCCCGCTTCGGGCGCAGACCTGACGGTGGTTTATGGCGTCAACCATAAGAAGCTGAAAAAGAGCCATAAAATTGTCTCCAACGCCTCTTGCACCATCAATTGCTTGGCGCCTGTCGCGCAAGTGCTGGACAAAAACTTCGGCATTGCCCGTGGCTATATGACCACCATTCACGCTTTCACTGGCGACCAAAGCACGGTCGACACATTGCACTCTGACCCACGCCGTGCGCGTGCCGCATCGCTGTCGATGATCCCGACCTCGACGGGAGCTGCAAAAGCCGTGGGTCTGGTCTTGCCAGAGCTTGCCGGTCGCCTCGATGGCACCGCCGTTCGCGTGCCGACCCCAAATGTATCGATGATTGATTTGGTCTTTGAAGCGAAAAAGAAAACCACCGTAGAGGCCGTCAATGCCGCGATTTTGAAAGCCTCCAATGGCCCGTTGAAAGGCATTTTGGGCGTTTGCGATGAGCCGCTGGTTTCCATCGACTTCAACCATAGTCCTTTCTCGTCGACCTTTGATTTGACGCAAACCCAAATTGTCGATGGCAAATTGGTTCGTGTGTTGAGCTGGTATGACAATGAATGGGGCTTTGCCAATCGCATGGCCGACACGGCTGTCGCCATGGGCAAATTGTAAGTCAGCTAAATAGGGATAGCCCGAATGAGCGGTTTTAAAACACTGGATGAGCTGGCAGCCAAGACGCCAGCTGGCAGTATTATTCTGGTTCGCGCGGATTTAAATGTGCCGCTCGACGATACCGGCGCGGTGCGCGATGCCACGCGTCTGGAACGGCTTTTGCCAAGCCTCCAACAGCTCAGCCAAGCGGGTTATCGCATCGGTGTTTTGTCGCATTTTGGGCGCCCGAAAGGCCAAGTGGTCCCCGAGATGAGCCTTGCCCCCGTTGCCCATGCGCTCGGCGAGCGGATGGGGCAAGCCGTCGCCTTTGCCAGCGATTGCATTGGCGAGCCTGCTGCCAACGCGCTGGCAGCTTTGCCCGAAGGTGGCATTTGCGTTTTGGAAAACACGCGGTTTCATGCTGGCGAAGAAGCCGATGATGCGGCGTTTTCCAAAGCCCTCGCCGCCTCTGGCGTGGCTTATGTAAACGATGCGTTTTCCGCCGCCCATCGCGCTCATGCCTCGACGCATGGCATTACCCAGCATTTGCCGACCTATTGCGGCGCGGCCATGCAGGCCGAATTAGAAGCTCTGGAAGCCGCACTCGGGGCGCCCCAACGCCCGCTTGTCGCGGTTGTGGGGGGTGCCAAGATTTCCACCAAATTGGATTTGCTGGGCAATCTTTCGGCCAAAGTCGATGTGCTGGTTATCGGTGGCGGCATGGCCAATACGTTTTTGGCCGCGCAAGGCCATGACGTTGGCAAATCGCTTTGCCAAGCCACTATGCTGGATACGGCGCGCGAAATTATGGCGCAAGCCGAGACACAAGGCTGTCGTATTTTGCTGCCGAGGGATGCCGCCGTGGCGCCCGAATTTGCAGCCGGACAAACCCCTCAGATTGTGGCCAGCGAGAGCGTGCCATCCGAGCAAATGATTTTGGATGCAGGGCCCGAAGCGGTAAAAGAAATCTGCGCCGCTTTTGATGAGGCCGCGACGTTGATTTGGAACGGGCCTTTGGGCGCGTTTGAAATTGAGCCGTTTGATACGGCGACCAATCAGGCGGCACAACATGCGGCCAAGCTGACCCAAGCGGGTGGGCTGATTTCCGTGGCTGGCGGAGGCGACACAGTTGCTGCCCTCAACCATGCGGGCGCAGGCCCGAATTTCACCTATGTCTCCACCGCAGGTGGCTCATTTTTAGAGTGGCTGGACGGCAAACCTTTGCCTGGTGTCACGGCCCTGAAAGGTAACTAATGGAGAGTAAGATGAACAAACAGGCTCTTGAAGCAATTGCCCAAGCCATGGTGGCCGACGGACAAGGTATTCTGGCGGCGGACGAAAGCACCGGCACCATTAAAAAACGGTTCGACACGATTAACGTCACCTCCACCGAAGACAGCCGCCGCGATTATCGCGAAATGCTGTTCCGCACCACAGAGGCGATGCAGGAAAATATTTCCGGCGTGATTTTATTCGATGAAACCATCCGCCAAAAATCGGCCGATGGCACGCCGCTGACGCAAATCATGCTCGACGCGGGCGCCCTGCCCGGCATTAAAGTCGATGCTGGCGCCAAAGATATGGCCGGCAAGGCTGGCGAAATGGTCACCGAAGGCCTCGACGGCTTGCGCGATCGTTTGGCCGAATATCACGGCCTCGGCGCCAAATTCGCCAAATGGCGCGCCGTGTTGAACATTACCGACACGCAGCCATCGGCTGGTTGCTTGAGCGCCAATACGCACGCTTTGGCGCGCTATGCGGCGCTATGCCAAGAAGCCGAGATTGTGCCGATTGTTGAGCCGGAAGTCATTATGGATGGCGCGCATTCGGTTGAGCGCTGCTTTGAAGTGACCTCGGCTGCGTTGCACCAACTTTACGCACAGCTGGCCGATCAGGGTGTGCATTTGGAAGGGACGATTTTGAAGCCGAATATGATTGTCTCAGGAACCGGAAACGCTGTCCAAGCCGGTGTCCAGCAAGTCGCTGAAATGACCCTTGATTGCTTCCGGAATAATGT
>JAQWIP010000083.1 GCA_029248825.1 Alphaproteobacteria bacterium
ACCCCAAGGCCGAGTTTATGATTACCGCCGCTTGGCCCGATGGCCATGAGGATGACATCGACTTAATTGTCGAAGATGGCGAGGGCAATCTGGTTTGGTTTGATGCGCGCGAGTCGGGCCTCATGCATCTCGACCGCGACGACCGAGGCTATTTGGGCGATAGCATTACCGTGGCGGGGCGCACCATCGAAAATCCGCTGAACCAAGAAACCGTCACCTTGCGCGGCATTGCGGCGGGCGAATATGTGGTCAATCTGCTGCACTATAAGGCGCAAGGCAGTGACTCGGTTCCGGTGAAAGTAAAGGTCGAAAAACTCAATCCGCAAGTCAGCGTTATTTTTGCTGGCACCACCAATTTAACCGGCGCCGGCGACGAGCAGACCTCGATCCGCTTTCGCCTCGACGCCGAAGGCAATGTGGTGGAAATGGCGACGCGCGATAAATTGCTCATCCGCGCCGATGCTTTTGACGCCAAACGCAACGCAGCCGCAGGAGGCAGTCAATGACCATCCCGCTTAGTTTAGGGCTGGCCTATGCCGCCATTGCCGCTTTGCTGCTCAATCTCAATCTGTCGAGCGAGCTGCCCAAACGATATCGTCGCGCCATTAAAATCAGCGCCATTATTGTGGTCAGCCTGCTTTACGCGGGCACCTATCATGGCAGTCAAAACTTGCGCGGCTGGGCCATTGCCAAAGCGCCACCCAATCCGTTTAAACTACATTGGGCGATTGTTGAGGAGCCGGATAAAATCAAACGCACCGATGGCGCGATTTATATTTTAGCCCAAGCCCTGAACCGCAATGGCGTTACCAAAGGCAGCCCACGACTTTATGAGCTGCCTTTCACGCCAGAGCTGGCTGAAGAGATTGACGAAGCCCTAACCAAAAAAGAAGACGGCAAACCGCTAGAAGCGCGCATGAGTTATAAGGCGGCCAATCCGGACAGTGAGATGGAAGAGATACAAAAAAGGGACGGCAATAAAAGCCGTCCCGATTCTGCTGGCGATGAGGAGCGGTTGAAGCTCGAATTTAGAGAACTTCCAACGCCCGATTTACCGCCCAAATAGAGGCGCGCCCCATCCCGCGAGGGGGCGCGCGCCTGGTTTACTTGGCTGCGACTTTCTTCTTGGCCGCTTCTTGCACTTCATAGTCTTGCCAGCTACGCGCCACGATAAAAGCGTGAATGCTGTCCACGTCTTTCTCGCTCAAACGGTCGGCAAAGCTCGACATGCCGCGATCTTCCAAGACGCCACCGAGAACAATCTCTTTGAACATACGGTGCGTCTGCTCGCTCATGTGGCGAAGGTCAGGCAGAGCCGCCGAACCGATAACCGCAATGCCGTGACAGAAGGTGCAAACCTCGTGATATTGCTCCATACCATGGTCGATGGCTTCGGCTTTCAGCTCCATTTTCGGTGGCTCTGGAATTTCACGCGCCCAATGTTCACGCTCCTCGATGGACTGGCCACCGTTGAGTTTGAACACCAGAAGGCGACCAAAGTTTCCGTATTTCGAAGACGCCGGCGTCGTCGACCCATCGGTCAGGCCCGCACCGCCCGAACCGACTTGGATGGCAACATATTGCTCGCCATCAATCGCATAGGTAATGGGCGGGGCAATGGTGCTGGTGTAGGTGTTTACTTTCCAAACTTCCTCGCCCGTCTCGGCGTCATAAGCGACAAAGTAACCATCGCCATTGCCTTGGAATACCAAGCCAGCTTCGGTCGACAAAGTGCCGCCATTCCAGTGGGTGCTATGTTCGCGCATCCAATGGGTTTTGCCGGTCAGCGGGTCAAAGGCGGTGATATAGCCTTTGTTGGCTGGCATGTCTGGATGCTCGCCAAGCAGGGGCAGCAAGCGACCAAATTCAATGCCAGTGTTCCAACCGCCCTCGATGTATTTATAACGACCCGTGGCTTTAAAATCGTGGTCGACGTCAAATACCAAGGGGCTTTCCATGGCTGGGATGTAAACCAGACCTGTGTTCGGATTGAACGACATGGCCATCCAATTATGTCCGCCGAGCGGGCCTGGCAAAATCCATTTCGATTTTCCGCTTTTGTTAAAGTCGCGGGAATCATTTTCCACCGGACGTCCGGTATCCATATCAATGTGGGTCGCCCAATTGACGGTCACATAAGGATTGGCACGCAATAGCTCGCCCGTTTCGCGGTCGAGGACATAGAAGAAGCCGTTTTTCGGCGCCTGCATAATCACTTTGCGCGGCTTGCCGTCAATTTCCATATCGGCCAGCATCATATCTTGCACAGCCGTATAATCCCATGTGTCGCCTGGCGTGGTTTGATAATGCCATTTCTTCACACCCGTATTGGGGTCCAGCGCCACGATGGACGAGAGGAAAAGATTATCGCCACCGCCCGGAGACCGGATGGTACGCGTCCATGGGCTGCCGTTGCCGACGCCGAGGAAAACCGTATCGGTATCTGGGTCATAAACAATGGAGTTCCAAACGGTGCCGCCGCCGCCGATTTTCCACCACTCGCCACCTTTCCAGGTTTTCGCAGCTTCTTCCATTTCAGGATGCTCGAACGGCAGGTTGGGGTCGCCTGGCACGGTGTAGAAGCGCCAATCTTGCTCGCCCGTCTGGGTGTCATAAGCGGTTACATAGCCGCGCACGCCCAATTCGCCGCCGCCATTACCAATGAACACACGGCCATTGGCCACACGTGGCGCCGCCGTGATGGTGTAAGGCCGTTTGCGGTCGATCAATGTATTGACGCGCCAAATTTCTTCGCCCGTCTCGGCGTTCAGCGAAACGAGATAGCCATCCAGCGTGGCCAGAAAAACCGCGCCTTCGTAAACCGCAACACCCCGATTGACGACATCACAGCACGCTTTGCGCGCCCAATCGCCCGGCACTTCAGGGTCATACGACCAAATTTCGTCGCCGGTTTTGGCGTCCACCGCATAGACCACACTCCAAGAGCTGGTCATATACATAATGCCATCGACGACAATCGGCGAGGCCTCGAGGCCACGGGTCGTATACATATCGACAGAGAAAGCCAACTCAAGGTCTTTGATAGACTTGGCGTTAATCTGGGTCAGCGGCGAATGGCGTTGCTCGCCATAGTCGCGACCATAAGACAACCAATTGCCTGGCTCGCTATCGGCCGCGATAATACGGTCGGTATCAATTTGACCAATGCTCGCACTGGCAGAACTCTTCGCCGAGAACAAGCCCGATAGGCCGCCCTCGGAAGACGATTGCATCATGCTGCTGACGATGCCCAAAGCCAAAAGGCCGCCAGCAACGACATTTATAATGGTCGCTTGTTTTCTCGTGAATGACGGATGTCCCATTCATTTCTCTCCCTACAAATAGATAAAAAATACTAGGAATAAACCGACCTCGGAGACAAGCCCCAAATGCTTTGGAAATGATTTTTTCCGTTTTTTTATGTGCGACAAAATTCCCTTCTTGCCCCGCCGATATTTCTCCGTAATATCTTGGGAGGGAGATTTTTTATGAGCAAGCAAGCGAACGAACCACATGTAACGATTATTGGTAGCGGCGTCGGTGGCCTTTGCATGGCCATGCAATTGATGCGCCATGGCCGCAATAATTTTACCATTCTAGAAAAAGCCGACGACATTGGCGGCACATGGCGCGACAATGATTACCCGGGCTGCGCTTGCGATGTGCCTTCGCATTTCTATTCCTTCTCTTTCGAAACCCGTGGAAACTGGTCGCGCGTCTATCCAGCTCGCCAAGAAATTCATGCCTATTTAGAAGAGCTGACCGAAAAATATCGCTTGCGCAAAAAAACCCGTTTCAACAGCGAACTCGCAGGCGCCAAATTTGACGAGAAAAGCCAAAAATGGCTGCTGACCCTAACCAATGGCGACACGCTGACGACCGATATTGTGGTCACCGCCCTCGGCCAGCTCAACCGTCCCAAAGTGCCTGAAATCAAAGGCCAAGACGACTTCGAAGGGGCTATTTTCCATTCCGCCGAATGGCAGCATGATGCGCCCATCAGCGGCAAAAAAGTCGCCGTTATCGGCAATGGTCCCTCGGCCGCGCAATTCATTCCTGAGGTTGCCAAGCAAGCCAAAGAGATGACCGTCTTCCAACGCTCGCCCTGCCATGTGGTGCCGCGCAATGATGAAGAATATGGCGCCATCGCCAAGTTCCTCTTTGCTTT
>JAQWIP010000043.1 GCA_029248825.1 Alphaproteobacteria bacterium
GAAGTGGTCACCAAAATGGACGATATCGGCATTGCCGACCGCTCGCTCATCTGGAATTCAGACCTCATTGAGACGCTGGAATTTGACAATCTTATCGTGCAAGCCATCGCCACGGTGGAAGGGGCCAATGCGCGCAAAGAAAGCCGCGGCGGACACGCGCGTGAAGATTTCCCAGAGCGTGACGACGAGAATTACATGAAGCACACGCTGGCCTATGTGGATGCCAAAGGCAAAGCCACCATCGGCTATCGCGGCGTGCATGATTACACTCTGACCAATGAAGTCAGCTACATCGAGCCGAAAGCTCGAGTTTACTAAGGGAGCGCGAAAATTATGGTTGAGATTGCCCTGCCAGCAAATTCAAAAATCGACAAAGGCGTCGTTCACGCGGCCGAGGGAACCATTGCCAACCCACGGACGTTGAAAATCTATCGCTGGAATCCAGACGATGAAGCCAATCCGCGTGTCGACACGTATACGATTGATGCCGACGATTGCGGGCCGATGGTTTTGGATGCGTTGATTAAAGTGAAAAACGAAGTCGATTCGACTTTGACTTTCCGCCGCTCGTGTCGCGAGGGCATTTGCGGCTCTTGCGCCATGAACATTGACGGCCAAAACACGCTGGCCTGTACCAAAGGCCTCGACGACGTGAAGGGCGACATTGCGATTTATCCTTTGCCGCATATGCCGGTCATCAAAGATTTGGTGCCAGACCTTTCCAATTTATATGCGCAATATGAATCGATTGAGCCTTGGCTCAAAACCGACACGCCGACCCCGCAAAATGAATGGAAGCAAAGCAAAGAAGACCGCGCGCAACTCGACGGCCTTTATGAGTGCATTTTGTGCGCCTGCTGCTCGACCTCTTGTCCGAGCTATTGGTGGAACTCCGACAAATATCTCGGGCCTGCTGTTTTGTTGCAAGCCTATCGTTGGTTGGCCGACAGTCGGGATGAGAAAACTGGCGAGCGTTTGGATGATTTGGAAGATCCGTTCCGCGTCTATCGTTGCCACACGATTATGAATTGCGCGAAAGCCTGCCCGAAGGGTCTGTCTCCGGCCAAGGCGATCACCGAAATTAAGAAAATGATGGTGGAGCGCACCGTTTAAGGTATCGTTTAAACATCGAAATGAAAAAGGCCACTGCATGCAGTGGCCTTTTTTGTGAGATTACGCAGCCTGTTCCACTTGCCAAATGCGGTCGAGGGCTTTAACCCTCGCTTTGATGAGTAGCGATACGAAAAACCACGGCGCTCTCAGCCAGCACTATCAAACGCTGGTGGCGCAAGGCCAGGTCAACCAAGACGAGGCACAAGTCTTGGCGGCGCTCGCGCTCGACCGCGTTTATGCCGGCCTCGAAGCCCAAAGCACGGCGCAAGGCAAAGCGGGCTGGTTCGCAAAATTAGCCTTTAAAAAACCCATCGCGCCTCGCGGCCTATATATCTATGGCGACGTCGGGCGCGGCAAATCTATGCTGATGGATATGTTCGTGGAGATGGCGCCCGTGGCCAAAAAGCGCCGCGTGCATTTTCATGCCTTTATGCAAGAAACCCATGCGCGCATTCACGCCTATCGACGCGACCATCCAAAGTCGGGCGACCCCATGCCGGCCGTGGCCAAGGCTCTGGCGCGCGAAACCTCGCTTTTATGTTTCGATGAGTTTCAAGTTAAAGACATTGCCGATGCGTCTATATTAGGGCGCTTGTTCGCGCTGCTGCTCGACGCAGGCATTGTGGTAATCGCCACCTCCAACCGCCATCCCGATGACTTATATAAAGGCGGATTGAATCGGCATCGGTTTATGCCGTTCATTGAATTGATGAAAGCGCACCTCGATATCCACGAGTTGAGCGCCGAGACCGATTATCGTTTGGCACGTCTGCAAGCCGCCCCTGTTTGGTTTACGCCGTGTGGCCCGCGTTCGCGCAAAGCTTTGGACGAGCGCTTTGACACGTTAACCGAAGGGGTTGCGGCGGCGCCTTTAACGTTGGATTTGAAAGGGCGCAGCCTAGCCATTCCCAAAGCGGCGGGCGGCGTGGCGCGTCTGAGCTTTGCGCAACTCTGCGTCGAGGCGCGCGGCGCTCCTGATTATTTGGCGCTGGCCAGCCAATTTCATACGCTGGTCATCGATGCGATTCCCAAATTAGAACCGCAAAAGAAAAACGAAGCCGTGCGCTTTGTCACCCTCATTGATGCTTTATATGAAGCCAAAGTAAACCTTCTGGCCTCGGCCGATGGCAAGCCGCAAGTGCTTTATCCGAGCGGCGATGAAGCGTTTGAATTTGAACGCACCGTCTCGCGATTGATGGAAATGCAAAGTCGCGATTATTTGGCGCTGCCGCATTTGCCAAGCAAGCCGCTCGATAGCTAGTCGCTGTAGCGACGGCCAGCCCTTGCACTTGCGCCCCAAACGCGCTACTTCAGGGCAGAATTTTCATGAAAAGGAATTGAATATGGCTCGGAATAAAATCGCCCTTATCGGCGGCGGACAAATCGGCGGCACTTTGGCTCATTTGGCCGGACTTAAAGAACTCGGCGACATCGTCATTTTTGACATCAACGAAGGCACGGCCAAAGGCAAGGCGCTCGACCTGATGCAAAGCTCGCCCGTGAGCCATTTCGATGCGGACCTCAAAGGCAGCAAATCTTATTCCGCCATCAAAGGCTCGGATGTGGTTATCGTTACCGCTGGCGTGCCGCGCAAGCCGGGCATGAGCCGCGATGATCTCATCGAAATTAACCTGAAAGTCATGCAGCAAGTCGGCGAAGGCATTAAAAAATATGCCCCCGATGCTTTCGTGATCTGCATCACCAACCCGCTCGACGCCATGGTTTGGGCGTTGCAAAAATTCTCGGGTCTGCCGAAAAACAAAGTGGTGGGCATGGCTGGCGTGCTCGACGCGGCTCGTTTCCGCAGTTTCTTGGCCGAAGAATTTAAAGTCTCGGTCAAAGACGTCACCGCCTTTGTGCTGGGCGGCCACGGCGACACAATGGTGCCGTCGGTTCGTTATTCCACCGTCTCGGGCATTCCTTTGCCAGATTTGGTGAAAATGAAATGGACGACGCAAAAGAAAATCGACGAGATTGTGCAACGCACCCGCGATGGCGGTGCAGAAGTTGTGGGCCTTCTCAAAACCGGTTCGGCGTTTTACGCGCCAGCCGCCTCTGCCATTGAAATGGCCGAAGCTTACCTGAAAGACCAACAGCGCGTTCTGCCCTGTGCGGCGCACCTCAATGGTCAATATGGTCAGAAAAATATTTACGTGGGCGTGCCTGTCGTCATCGGTGCCAAAGGCGTCGAGCGTGTGGTGGAAATTAAACTGGATGCCAAAGAACGCGCCATGTTTAAAAAATCCATCGCAGCGGTTCAAGGCCTGCTGACGGCTTGTAAAGCCATCAACCCGAAACTGAAGTAAGGATCGATTGGCGAGGATAAGCCCTCGTCATTTATATTGACGATTATTGTGTCAATAGTTAGCCTAAATTTTCAAGGGCGCGGCTTTTGTCGCGCCCTTTTTATTTGATCAAAAATGGCGTTATTCCAAAAAAACAGAGAGATGGGCTATCATGGCATTTAAATTTTTACGCATGGGCGGCATCGTTCTCAGCGGCCTCTTGATTGTGGCTTTGGTTTTTTATCTTCTGGTGATGAATAGCCAGCGCCTGCAAGACCGTTTGGTGGAGCGGGGTCTCGGGGCGCGCCTGTCGCAAGCGCCGACCGACTTGGGCGGCGATACTCTCGATGTGGTGTTTTGCGGAACCGCCTCGCCGATGGGGCAAGGCGGCGCGCAATCTTGTGTCGCCGTGTTTGCTGGCGATAGGTTTTTTCTTGTCGATACGGGCGCGCGCTCGGCCGATATGGCGACGCGATTGGGCTTGCCCATGGGGCGTTTGAGCGGCGTTTTGCTGACCCATTTCCATTCCGATCATATTGCCGCTTTGGGCGAAATGCATCTGGCCAGTTGGGTGCGGGGTCGACCCCATAAATTAGATGTCTATGGCGGGCCTGGCGTTTCGCAAGTGGTCGATGGGTTTAACCTCGCCTATGGCCAAGATTATGGCTATCGCACGGCGCATCACACACAGGCCATTGTGCCAAGCAAAACCGCCGGGCTGGTGGCGAAACCGATAAAAGGCGATCGGGTTATCTATATCGCCGAGGGACTTAAAATCACGGCGGTGACGGTCAACCATCCCCCCATTGAGCCAGCCTATGGCTATCGGTTTGACTATCAGGGGCGCTCCGTTTTGATCAGCGGCGATACCACCAAGGATGGCAATCTGATTGCCGCCGCGAAAGGCGTCGATGTGCTTATCCATGAAGTGCTGCAAGATGAATTGGTCAAAGCCACCTCGAAAGCTATGGTTGCCGCAGGGCAGGCGAACCTCGGCCAATTGCTGACCGACACGTTGGATTATCACACGACACCCATAGAGGCCGCCGAGGCGGCTAATGAAGCGGGCGCTCGGTTGCTGGTGTTCTATCATTATGCGCCGGTGCCGCAGAATAATTTGCTAAAACGCATCTTCTTGCGCGGCGTCGATGCAGTGCGCCCCGAGGGCGTTTTGGCGGCCACCGACGGCACCCGAATATCATTGAAAGGCAATTCGCAGAGCCTTGAGGTGACACCGTAAATTTTTCCTGATTTTTTCCTTATTTTGGATGAATTTTCCCTTGCGCGATACGCGAAGACGCGCAAGGTTCATGCCTAGAAATAACTTCAGCGACATGAGGAAATTATGAATATCCACGAATACCAAGCCAAGCAGGTCTTGAAAGAATTTGGGGTTCCCGTGCCTAAGGGCGGCGTGGCCTATAGCGTCGATGAGGCCGCGAAAGTAGCCGAAGATTTGGGCGGCCCTGTGTGGGTTGTGAAAGCGCAAATCCACGCGGGCGGACGCGGCAAAGGCGGCGGCGTCACCGTGGTGAAATCTATCGACGAGGTGCGCACACAAAGCGAGCGTATTTTGGGCATGACTTTGGTGACGCCCCAAACCGGCCCTGAGGGCAAACATGTCGGACGCATTTATGTCGAAGAGGGTTCCGATATTGCGCGCGAACTTTATCTCTCGGCTTTGGTCGATCGCGCCACTTCGCGCATCTCGTTCATTGCCTCTACCGAAGGCGGTATGGACATTGAAGAAGTTGCCGAAAAAACTCCGGAAAAAATTCTTACCGTCAGCGTCGACCCCGCCTCGGGCGTCTCGGCGCACCACGGACGCCAAATCGCTTTTGCTTTGGGTCTAGAGGGCGAGCAGGTTAAGCAAATGACCAAGCTGATTGGCAATCTCTATCAGGCGGTCATCGAGAAAGACATGTCGCTTCTCGAGATTAACCCGCTGGTGGTAACGGGCGCAGGCGATATTATTTGCCTCGATGCGAAAGTCGATTTCGACAGCAATGCGCTGTATCGCCATCCCGATATTATGGAATTGCGCGATTTCGACGAAGAAGATCCAGCCGAAATTGAAGCTTCCAAATATGACCTGTCTTACATCAAGCTCGACGGCAAAATTGGCTGCATGGTGAACGGTGCTGGCCTTGCCATGGCGACGATGGACATCATTAAATTATACGGCTCGGAGCCAGCCAACTTCCTCGATGTTGGCGGGGGGGCGACCAAAGAAAAAGTTACCGAAGCGTTTAAAATAATCCTGTCGGATGACAATGTCGAAGGCATTTTGGTGAATATTTTCGGCGGTATTATGCGCTGCGATATCATCGCCGAGGGCGTTGTGGCTGCCGCCAAAGAGCTAAGCCTAGACGTGCCTTTGGTGGTGCGCTTGGAAGGCACGAATGTCGATTTGGGCAAAGAAATCATGGCCAACTCAGGCCTGCCGATTATTCCGGCTGACAATTTGAACGACGCGGCAGAAAAAATTGTGGCCGCTGTGAAGGAGGCCGCATAATGTCTGTATTGGTCAACAAAGACACCAAAGTAATTTGCCAAGGGTTTACGGGTAGCCAAGGCACATTCCACTCGGAGCAAGCGATTGCCTATGGTACGAAAATGGTCGGTGGCGTGACGCCAGGTCGCGGCGGCTCGAGCCATCTCGACCTGCCCGTATTTGACACGGTCGGCGCGGCAGTCGAGAAAACCGGCGCCACCGCGTCAGCGATTTACGTGCCGCCACCGTTTGCCGCCGATGCGATTTTGGAAGCCATTGAGGCGGGTATTGAGCTGGCGGTTTGCATTACCGAAGGCATTCCGGTGACCGATATGATGCGGGTGAAACGCGCGCTGGACGGCTCGAACACGCGCCTTGTCGGGCCCAATTGCCCGGGTGTGATTACCCCTGGCGAATGTAAGATTGGCATTATGCCGGGTCACATTCACCGTCGTGGCTCGGTCGGCATTGTCTCGCGCTCTGGCACTTTGACCTATGAGGCGGTGGCGCAAACCACGGCTGCGGGTCTGGGACAATCGACGTGTATCGGCATCGGCGGCGACCCCGTCAATGGCACCAACTTCATCGATTGCTTGGACATGTTCCTCGGCGATGACGAGACCGAAAGCATCATCATGATTGGCGAGATTGGCGGTTCGGCGGAAGAAGAAGCGGCTGAATTTTTGAAAAGCTCGAAAGTGAAAAAACCCATGGTCGTCTTTATTGCCGGCGTCACGGCGCCTCCAGGGCGTCGGATGGGGCATGCGGGCGCAATTATCGCCGGCGGCAAAGGTGGCGCAGAAGACAAAATGGAAGCCATGCGCTCGGCCGGCATTACGGTTTCGCCGTCGCCAGCCTCGCTTGGCACCACTTTGGTGGAAGTGTTGGGCGCGTAAATTTTTATCGGCCCCCATTGCGGGAGCCGATAAATGCCCTACATAAAACTCATGGCCTAAGTGCAAACACTCGGCTAGGGTAGAGGAAGCTGAAACGGAAGTTGAAGATGTCTGAAGAAACATCAGGTTCAAATAACGCCAACACCGCATCGCAGGATTTTTCACAAAGCCTGTTGGATGGCTCCAACGTCTTATATCTTGAACAGCTCTACGCCCGCTATAAAGCGGGGGATAGCTCGCTGGAAGCCGAATGGGGCGCTTATTTTGCCGCCATGGAAGCGGGAGAGCCCGCACCTGGCGCGCCGCATATGCCAAGCTGGCAGCGCGAAGATTGGCCCCCTGCCATCAATGGCGAGCTGACCTCGGCGCTCGACGCCCATTGGCCAAGCGAGCCAATCGATGATTTACCTTCGCCCGATAGACTGGGCGCGGCACTGGCCTCGCGCCTGCCCGATGAGGCCGAAGTGCGTGCCGCCACGCTAGATAGTGTGCGCGCCATTATGATGATCCGCGCGTATCGGTTTCGCGGTCATTTGGCCGCCGATTTAGACCCATTGGGCATTGAGCCTCCTGGCTCGCACCCCGAATTAGACCCGACGTCTTACGGCTTTACCGAGGCCGATTTCGACCGCCCGATTTTCATCGATTTTGTGCTGGGGCTAGAAACCGCGACCATCCGCGAGATGTTGGAAATTCTGCGCCGCACCTATTGCGGCACCGTGGCTTTGGAATTCATGCATATTTCTGACCCGGAAGAAAAAGCTTGGCTGCAAGAACGCATCGAAGGGCCAGACAAAGAAATTGCCTTTACAAAAGAAGGTAAATTGGCGATTTTCCAAAAGCTGGTCGAAGCCGAAGGCCTCGAGAAATTTATCGATGTGAAATATACTGGCACCAAACGCTTTGGGCTGGATGGTGGCGAGGCGATGATTCCTGCCTTGGAGCAAATCATCAAACGCGGCGGCAATTTGGGCGTCGAAGAAATTCTTTTCGGCATGCCGCATCGCGGTCGGTTGAATGTTTTGACCAATGTGATGGGCAAACCGTTTGAAGCCCTGTTCCATGAATTCAAAGGTGGCTCGGCCAATCCAGAAGACATCGAAGGCTCGGGCGATGTGAAATATCACCTCGGCGCGTCTTCCGACCGCGAATTTGACGGCAATAAAGTGCATCTGTCGCTATCGCCCAATCCTTCGCATCTGGAGGCGGTCGACCCAGTGGTCTTGGGCAAAGCGCGTGCCAAGCAAGACCAATATAAAGACAATCCGCGCGCCATGGCCGACCGCACGAAAGTTATTCCGCTCTTGCTGCACGGCGATGCGGCGTTTGCGGGGCAGGGCATTGTCGCGGAATGCCTTGGGCTGTCGGGGCTGATTGGCCATAAATCGGGCGGCTCCATTCATTTTATTGTGAACAATCAAATTGGTTTTACCACCAATCCGCGCTTTTCGCGCTCGTCGCCATATCCCTCGGATGTGGCGAAAATGGTGGAAGCGCCGATTTTCCACGTCAATGGCGATGACCCCGAAGCGGTGGTTTTTGCAGCCAAAGTGGCGACCGAGTTTCGTCAGAAATTCCAAAAACCTGTGGTGGTGGATATGTTCTGCTATCGCCGCTATGGCCATAATGAGGGCGATGAGCCAGCTTTCACGCAGCCGACCATGTATGCCAAAATTAAGCAGCATCAGACGGTCGTGCAGAAATATGGCGCGCGCTTGCAAGCCGAAGGCCTGTTGGACGGCCAAGGCATTGAGACCGCGCGGGCGAAGTATCGCGCGACTTTGGATGGCGCTTTTGAGGCGGCCAATAGCTATCGGCCAGATAAAGCCGATTGGCTGGATGGCAAATGGGCGGGGCTGGAGCAGAAGCGTCGCGAATTTGTCCGCGCCGAAACCGGTGTTGAGCGCGATGTGCTATTGGAAATCGGCCGCGGCCTGACCAGCGTGCCAGAGGGCTTTAATTTGCACCGCGCGCTGGCGCGCCAGCTCAAGGCCAAAGATGAAATGTTTGCCAGTGGCGAGGGCTTCGATTGGGCAACCGCCGAAGCGCTGGCTTTTGGCTCGCTGGTTTTGGAACATAATACGGTGCGCCTGTCTGGCCAAGATAGCGAGCGCGGCACGTTCTCGCAGCGGCATTCGTCTTGGATCGACCAAAAAACCGAGCGCCGCTATAAGCCGCTAAAATACATTCGCGACGACCAAGCGCTTTTCGAAGTGATTAATTCCATGTTGTCGGAAGTGGCGGTTCTAGGCTTTGAATATGGCTATTCTTTGGCCGACCCGAATAGTTTGGTTTTATGGGAAGCGCAATTTGGCGATTTTGCCAATGGCGCGCAAGTTCTCGTCGACCAATTTATTGCTTCGGGGGAAATTAAATGGCTGCGTATGTCGGGTCTGGTGATGTTGCTGCCGCATGGCTATGAGGGGCAGGGGCCAGAGCATTCCTCGGCACGCCTCGAGCGCTATTTGCAGCTTTGCGCCGAAGAGAATATGCAAGTGGCCAATTGCACAACGCCAGCCAATTACTTCCATATTTTGCGCCGCCAACAAAAGCGCAATTTCCGCAAACCGCTTATTTTAATGACGCCCAAGTCTTTGCTGCGGCATAAAAAATGCGTCTCGACTTTGGCCGAAATGGAAACTGGCTCATCGTTCCACCGCGTTTTATGGGATGATAAAGATGCGCGTTTGGCGGGCGGTCTTGTGGCGCCCGAAAAAATACGTCGGGTGGTGATGTGTTCGGGCAAAGTTTATTTTGATTTGCTAGAGGCGCGCGATGCGGCGGGTCTTGACGATGTTTATATTATGCGGGTCGAGCAATTATACCCGGTGCCGGTTGGGCCTTTGCTGGCGGAACTGGAGCCTTTCGCGCATGCCGAAATGATTTGGTGCCAAGAGGAGCCGCGCAATATGGGCGCGTGGAGCTTTATCGAGGCCGAGTTAGAAAATGTTTTGAAAACCCTGAGTGCCACCCATACGCGCCCTGCCTATGCGGGTCGGGCGGCGGCGGCCTCGACGGCCACGGGTCAAATGAGCCGCCACTTGCGCCAACGCGATGCGTTTTTGCAAAGCGCCCTGATAGACCCTCTAGATTAGATAGAGAGAGCGGAGAGACTTATGTCCAATGAAATTCGCGTCCCAGAATTGGGAGAATCGATTACCGAAGCGACCATCGCGCAATGGTATAAAAAGCCAGGCGATGCGGTGGCCATTGATGAGCCGCTTTGCGAGTTGGAAACCGATAAAGTGACCATCGAAGTGCCAGCCCAATCGGCCGGCGTTTTGTCAGAGGTTATGGTGGGCGAGGGTGACACGGTCGAAGTCGGCGCGCTTTTGGGCAAGCTCGGCGAAGGCACGGGCGCCGCAACGCCCGCCCCCGAAGCGGCACCCGAAGTGGCGCCAGAAGCGGCACCCGAAATGGCAGAGCCCGCAGTTGCTGCCGCGCCAGAAGTTGGCGCGCCAGCTGTCGACACTTCCGATTTATCGCCAGCCGTGCGCCGTGTGGTGGAAGAACATGGGCTGAACCCTGCGGATATTTCTGGCACGGGCAAAGGCGGTCGTCTGACCAAAGAAGATGCCATGAAAGCGGCCAAAGGCGGCACGTCTGTTGCGCCAACTCCGGCATCTCCTATGAGTGAGCCTGCGACTTCTATGAGTGAGCCTGCGGCGGGAGAAGAGCGGGTGAAAATGACTCGTTTGCGCAAAACCATCGCGGCGCGTTTGAAAGAAAGCCAAAACACGGCGGCGCAATTGACCACTTTCAACGAAGTCGATATGGGCGCGCTGATGGATTTGCGGCGCAGCTATAAAGACCTCTTCGAGAAAAAATACGGCGCGCGGCTTGGCTTTATGAGCTTTTTCGTGCGCGCCTGTGTGACGGCTTTGAGCGAAATTCCAGCGGTCAACGCGGAAATTCAGGGCGATGAATTGGTCTATAAAAAATACGTCAATATGGGCGTTGCGGTCGGCACCGAAAAAGGCCTCGTGGTGCCTGTGGTGCGCGATGTGCAGAAAATGAATTTGGCTGAAATTGAATTGGCGATTGCGGGTTATGGCGTCAAAGCGCGCGATGGCAAATTGGGCATTGCCGATTTGCAAGGCGGCACGTTTACGCTGTCCAATGGCGGCGTTTATGGCTCCTTGATGAGTACGCCGATTTTGAACACACCGCAGTCGGGCATTTTGGGCATCCATAAAATTCAAGACCGCCCTGTGGTCGTCGATGGCGAAATTCAAATTCGCCCGATGATGTATCTCGCCCTGTCTTATGACCATCGCATTGTCGATGGCAAAGAGGCGGTGACTTTCTTGGTGCGGGTGAAGGAATGTTTGGAAAATCCAGAGCGCATGTTGCTGGATATTTAACTCGATTTCAAAAATGAGGAAATACGCATGAGCGACGATAGTTTCGATCTTGTCATCATCGGCGCCGGGCCGGGCGGATATGTCTGTGCTTTGCGCGCGGCGCAATTGGGTTTGAAAACCGCGTGTATCGACAAACGCGGCGAACCGGGCGGGACGTGTTTGAACGTTGGTTGCATTCCGTCGAAAGCGCTTTTGCACGCCTCGGAAGTTTTCGCCGAAGCCCAACACGCGGGCGACATGGGCATTAAGCTTGGCTCGGTCAAACTCGATTTGGAAAAAATGATGGCCTATAAGCAATCGGGCATCGACGGCAATACGCAAGGCGTAAGCTTTTTGTTGAAGAAAAACAAAATCGAAGAGATTAAAGGCGCCGCAACGCTTACCGCCCCTGGAAAACTGGAGGTGGCTTTGCTCGACGGCGGCACGCGCCAGCTGAGTGCGAAAAACATCGTCATCGCCACAGGCTCCGAAGTCACGCCCTTGCCAGGCATTGAAATTGACGAAGACCGTATTGTCTCGTCCACGGGCGCGCTTACTTTTGACACTGTGCCGAAACATTTGGCGATTGTTGGCGCCGGTATTATTGGTCTGGAGCTTGGCTCGGTCTGGCGTCGTTTGGGCGCACAAGTGACCGTTGTCGAATATCTCGACCGTATCACCCCCGGGGTCGATGCCGATTTGGCGAAAAACTTTCAGCGGGTTTTGAAAAAACAGGGCATTCAATTCAAGCTCGGCAAAAAAGTGACGGGTGCCAAAGCCTTAAAAGCTTCGGCCAAATTGACCCTGGCGCCCGCCTCTGGCGAGGGCGCGGAAGAAACGCTAACGGCAGACCGCGTTTTGGTTTCCATTGGTCGACGCCCGCATACGGATGGGCTTGGTCTGGAGGCCGTGGGGGTTACGCGCGATGGCGCGGGTCGCATTGAAACCGATGCGCATTTTAAAACCAATATCGACGGCATTTACGCCATTGGCGATGTGATTTCTGGCCCCATGTTGGCGCATAAGGCCGAAGACGAAGGGGTTGCTTTGGCGGAGCATTTGGCAGGCAAGCCATCGCATGTGAATTATGATGTCATACCTGGCGTCATCTATACGGCGCCCGAAGTGGCTTGGGTCGGCAAAAGCGAAGAAGAGCTGAAAGAGGCTGGCACGCAATATAAGGTCGGCAAATTTCCGTTCACCGCCAATGGTCGCGCCAAAGTGAATGGCACCACCGATGGGTTTGTGAAAATTCTCGCCGATGCCGCCACAGATAAAGTTTTGGGCGTGCATATTCTGGGCGCGCAAGCTGGCGATATGATTGCCGAAGCGGCGGTGGCGATGGAGTTTTCGGCCAGTGCCGAAGATATCGCGCGCACGTGCCACGCACATCCCACGCTAACCGAAGCCGTAAAAGAGGCCGCCCTCGCGGTCGAGGGTCGCGCGCTGCATATGTAGCTTTGGTTATTTTTTGGCGCGCGGATGGGCTTTGTCGTAAACATCCATCAAGGCATTGGCATCGATTTGCGTGTAAATCTGCGTCGAGCTTAATTGCGCATGGCCCAGCAATTCCTGAATGGTGCGCAAATCGCCCCCTGCCGCCAGCAGATGCGTTGCGAAACTATGGCGCAAGGCGTGCGGCGTCACCGTGTCGGGCAAGTTGAGGGCGCGGCGCAGGCCTGCCACCATCATTTGCGCTTGGCGCGGCGATAATTGTCCGCCGCGCTTGCCGCGAAACAGCGGCTCTGTCGCGCGCATATCAAATGGCGCGGCTTTTAGATAATCGACCAGCGCTTTATGCATCATCGGCAGCAGCGGCACATCGCGCATTTTGCCGCCTTTGCCCATCACCCGAAGCCCCGCCTCGGCCTGTTCGGGCAGGTCGGCGCGGGTCAGGTTGAGGGCTTCCGAGATGCGCAATCCCGCGCCATATAAAAGCGTCAAAAGCGCGCCATCGCGCAGGCCCACCCATGGCTCTTTTGGGCTTACCAAAGCCAATTGCAAAAGCCGCAAAGCGTCATCCACCGCCACCGGACGGGGCAGGCTCTTTTTCGCTTTGGGCGGATTGAGCAAAGAAAACGCATCGCTGATGGGAATATCTTGCGCGCTCAAATGAGCCACGAAACTGCGAACGCCCGATAGGCCGCGCAATAGCGAGCGGCTGGTCGCGCCTTGCTCGCGCCGCGCGGCCATGAAGGCGCGCAGATTGCGTAATTTCACCTCGGCAAAAAACCCCAGCCCAAGCTCGCCACTTTGAAGCGCGAGCCGGAACTCTAAAAACTGGCGCATATCGCGCGCATAGGCTTCCAACGTATGCGGGCTGACGCGGGCTTGGTCTTTTAGCCCTTGCATCCAGCGCGCCAGTTGCGCGTGCAAATCTTCGGCCAAGGCCAGTTTTTCAAACGCCATTACATACGCACGACTCATGGCTTTACCCGTCTCGGCAAAGACCCTTGTTTACGCAATAGACTGGCCGGTTTTTTTCCAATCCGCGAGAAATGCCTCAAGGCCTTTATCGGTCAACGGATGGGCGATGAGCGACCGCAATACCTCGGGCGGCAGCGTGGCGACATCGGCGCCAATCAGAGCGGCCGCGCGCATATGCTCGGGGCTGCGAACCGAGGCCACCAAAATCTCGGTCTCCAGATCGGGATAATTATCATAAATTTGGCGAATGTCCGATATCAGCCCCATACCATCGGCGCCAATATCATCGAGGCGGCCGACGAAAGGCGAAATATAGGCGGCGCCCGCTTTGGCCGCCAGCAGCGCTTGATTGGCTGAGAAGCACAAAGTGACATTTACTTTTTTGCCTCGGTCGGCCAGCGAGCGCGTGGCTTTTAGCCCATCCCAGGTCAGCGGCACTTTGATGCACACATTCTCGGCAATGGCCAGCAGCTCATCGGCTTCTTTTAGCATGGCGTCGGCGTCCAAAGCGGTCACTTCGGCCGAGACGGGGCCTGGCACGAGATCGCAAATCTCGGCGATGAGCGTTTTGAAATCTTGCCCCGATTTGGCCACCAGCGATGGATTGGTGGTCACCCCATCCACCATGCCGGTGTCGGCAAGGTCTTTAATGGCCTGTAAATCGGCGCTATCGACAAAAAACTGCATTTGGCTCTCCTATGTATGTTTTGTTAAAATGCACCACTGTCTCTCATTCGGCAAGGGGGTTCGCCAAATCAAGGCGGCGGGCGTTCGCGTGACTTGCCATTTCCCAGCCATTGTTAGAAACTGCCGCCATGCAAATTGTTTCCGTGCTGATTCCCCTTGGCCTGCCCGGGCCATATGATTATGCCGTGCCGCCCGATATGGACGTGCGCGTCGGAGATTTCGTGCGCGTGCCTTTGGGGCCGCGCCGCGTCAATGGGGTGGTCTGGTCGGCGCCCCGAAGTTTGGGCGCGGATGACCTTGAGCCGAAAAAAATAAAATCCATTCTCGAGCGTCTCGACGTGCCCGCGCTGTCGGCGCAATTGCGCGAATTTGTCGATTGGGTGGCCGCCTATGTGATGTCGCCGCCTGGCTCCGTGTTGCGCCAAGTGATGCGCGTGCCAACCGCGTTTGAGCCGGCCAAACCGCTGCTGGCCTATCGCGCCGACCCCTCCAACTCGGCGGCGCGCCCCGATAAAATGACGGCGGCGCGCACGCGCGTCTTCGACGTTTTGGCCGCGCTGCCCGAAGCCATGGGGCTGACCAGCCCCGATTTGGCGCGCGAAGCCAAAGTCTCGGCTTCCGTCATCAAGGGGCTTTTGGAGGGCGGGTTTTTGCAGACCTATAATTTGCCGGGCCATAAAGCTTTCGCCCAGCCGGAGCCTGACCATTTGACCCGGCGCTTTTCGGGCGACCAAGAGCGCGTTACAAAAGCCTTGAGCGCTGCCGTGGGCGAGCGCAGGTTTACCACGCATTTATTGGATGGCGTGACGGGCTCGGGCAAGACGGAAGTTTATTTCGAGGCCATCGCCCAGGCCTTGCGCGAGACCCGTCAGGCGCTCATTTTACTGCCCGAAATCTCGCTGACCACGCAGTTTCTCGAGCGTTTCGAGGCGCGCTTTGGCTGCGCCCCAGCTTTATGGCATTCGGGTCTTGGCTCCAGCGAGCGCCGCCGAACTTGGCGTGAGATTGCCGAGGGACGCGTTCAGGTTTTGGTTGGCGCGCGCTCGGCGCTGTTTTTGCCGTGGCAAGATTTGGGCGTCATTATTGTCGATGAAGAACATGACGGCGGCTTTAAACAAGAAGACGGGGTGATTTATAACGCCCGCGACATGTCGGTGGTGCGCGCGCGCCTCGCTTCGTGTCCGGTTGTTTTGTCCTCGGCGACCCCGTCTTTGGAAAGCTATGTTAACGCAAGCGAGGGGCGCTATGAGACGCATAAATTAGCCTCGCGCCATGGCGGCGCTTCCATGCCGAAAATGCAATTGGTCGATATGCGCGCCAGTCCCCCGCCGCGCGGCGCTTGGATGGTACCAGAAATGGTGGCCAGCGTTGGTGCCGCGCTGGAGCGCGGCGAGCAAGCGCTGCTGTTTTTAAATCGGCGCGGCTATGCCCCCCTGACCTTGTGTCGAGGCTGCGGCCATCGCTATGCCTGCCCCGATTGCGATTCGTGGATGGTCGAACATCGCTTCCGCAAGCAATTGCAATGCCATCATTGCGGCCATCTCGAGCCCGTGCCGGATGTCTGCACGCAATGCCATGAGCCAGATAAATTGGCCGCCTGCGGGCCCGGTGTCGAGCGCATCACGGAAGAAATCATTGGCCATTTCCCGCAAGCCCGCACGGTTATTCTCTCGTCGGATATGGCGGGCGGCACGCAAGCTTTGCGCGAGACCATCCAACAAATTGCCGCTGGCGAGGCGGATATTATCGTCGGCACGCAAATTGTTGCCAAAGGTCACCATTTCCCCAAGCTGAGTTTTGTCGGCGTGGTCGATGCCGACCTTGGCCTCGGCAATGGCGATTTGCGCGCCGCCGAGCGCACCTATCAATTGCTCAGCCAAGTGGCGGGTCGTTCGGGACGCTCGGCCGAGGCGGAAGGCTTTGCCATGTTGCAAACCCATATGCCCGAGCATCCGGTTTTGCAGGCTTTGGCGGCGGGCGACCGCGATGGGTTTTTTACCCGCGAGGTTTTGTCGCGCGAGATTGCGGGGATGCCGCCCTATGGCCGTTTGGCGGCGCTGATTATCTCGGCCACGGACCCCAATGAGGCGCTGGCTTTCGTGCGCGATTTGGCCAGCAAAATGCCCGTGCATGGCGAGATTCGGGTTCTCGGCCCTGCGCCCGCCCCGATTGCGCGCATTCGCAATCGCTTCCGCTTTCGGTTTTTGCTCAAAGGCCCCAAAAATGCGCCCATGCAAGCGTATATTGGCCAATGGCTCGAACCCATTAAAACCCGAGGATCGGTAAGGCTTTCCGTCGATATTGACCCCTATAGTTTTTTGTAAAGCCACGGCCTTGGCACGAGCCGCGCAAAAGGCGCGCCAGAGCCGAGGGGGGATGCGCAAATGGGGTGTTGCCAGCGCTGGTCTGACGTGATATCTCATCAGCCAGATTGGACGGAAAGGCACTTTAAATCCGTCATAAATCGCGATTTTGAATTTGTTTCCGCGCTTTTTTTGAAGTGTCCAAAACCGCCGCTAACTCGAATGGAATAATCTGTTGTCTGCTGATGAAAGTGTAATTGGGGGTTTGGCTGGGCGATACGCCGTAGCGCTTTTCGAATTGACCCAAGAGCTTCCAGCCGCGCAAGCCAAAACAGTGGCTGGCGATGTGGACGGTTTGAAAGCCTTAATTCAAGACAATGAGAGCCTTCAAAAACTGATCAAAAGCCCCCTCATTAGCGCCGCGGAACAAGCGGCTGCGCTGTCGGCTGTGTTGGATAAAGCGGGCCTGCATAAATTGGTGAAAAATTTTGCGGCTCTTGTGGTTTCCAAACGCCGCGCTTTCGCGCTGGTCGATATGGCGAGCCAATTTAATGCGCTGTCCGAGCTGTCTCGCGATGAGATTACCGCCTATGTGACATCCGCCCGCGATTTGACCGCGGAACAAATTAAATCGCTGAAAAGCGAACTCAATCAGGCTTCGGGCAAAACTGTTCTTATCGAAGCTGAAACCGATGCGGCTCTTTTGGGTGGCATGGTTGTTAAAATTGGCAGTCGTATGATTGACGGCTCGCTGCGAACCAAGTTGAATTCTCTAAAAACGGCTCTCAGCGAAGGCTGAGCGGCTCCTTAAAGTGAGGCACACTGATGGACATTAAAGCGTCGGAAATTTCTTCCATCCTAAAAGAGCAAATTAAAGGCTTTGACCAAAAATCGGAGGTCTCCGAGATTGGCCAAGTTCTCTCCGTTGGCGATGGGATTGCCCGTATCTACGGCCTAGACAATGTTCAGGCCGGTGAAATGGTGGAATTCCCTGGCGGCATTCGCGGCATGGCGCTTAATCTTGAAGAAGATAACGTCGGCGTTGTGGTGTTTGGCTCGGACCGCGATATTCGCGAAGGCGATACCGTAAAACGCACCGGCGATATTGTGTCGGTGCCAGTCGGCAAAGGCTTGCTCGGCCGCGTGGTTGACGCGCTCGGCAATCCGCTCGACGGCAAAGGCCCGATTGAAGCCGATGCGCACATGAAAGTGGACGTCAAGGCGCCGGGCATTATCCCGCGCAAATCGGTGCATGAGCCGATGCAAACCGGCCTGAAAGCTGTCGATGCGCTTATTCCTGTTGGCCGTGGCCAGCGCGAGCTGATCATTGGTGACCGCCAAACCGGCAAGACCGCGATTGCGATTGACGCGATTTTGAACCAAAAAGCGGCCAATGAAGGCGATGATGAAAGCGCGAAACTCTATTGCGTTTACGTTGCCATTGGCCAGAAGCGCTCGACCGTGGCGCAGATTGTGAAAACACTGGAAGAAAACGATGCGATGAAATATTCCGTCGTTGTGGCCGCGACCGCTTCGGAAGCCGCGCCCATGCAGTTCTTGGCACCTTTTGCGGGTTGCACCATGGCGGAATATTTCCGCGACAATGGCATGCACGCGCTGATTACCTATGATGATTTGTCGAAACAGGCTGTGGCCTATCGTCAAATGTCGCTTCTGCTGCGTCGTCCACCGGGTCGCGAAGCCTATCCGGGCGATGTGTTCTTCTTGCACTCTCGTTTGCTCGAGCGTGCGGCGAAATTGAACGAAGATTCGGGCAGCGGTTCGATGACGGCTTTGCCAATCATTGAAACCCAAGCCAATGACGTATCCGCGTATATTCCAACCAATGTGATTTCCATCACCGATGGTCAAATTTTCTTGGAAACGGACTTGTTCTATCAAGGCATTCGTCCTGCGGTTAACGTAGGTCTGTCGGTGTCTCGTGTGGGCTCTTCGGCGCAAATTAAAGCGATGAAGCAGGTTGCGGGTAAAATTAAGGGTGAGCTGGCGCAATATCGCGAAATGGCTGCCTTTGCTCAGTTTGGTTCCGATTTGGACGCCTCGACCCAGCAATTGCTGCGCCGTGGCGAACGCCTC
This sequence comes from Alphaproteobacteria bacterium, assembly GCA_029248825.1. Taxonomy (GTDB): domain Bacteria; phylum Pseudomonadota; class Alphaproteobacteria; order RS24; family RS24; genus UBA8337. Next base: position 18,646 of record JAQWIP010000043.1, read on the forward strand.
ACCGAGCTGTTGAAACAAGCGCAATTCTCGCCACTGAAAGTGGAAGAGCAAGTTGTGGTGATTTACGCCGGCGTAAACGGCTATCTCGATGCGATTGAAACATCGCAAGTTGGCGACTTCGAAAACGGTCTCCTCGAGCTGGTTCATAATAGCCATAGCGCTATTTTGGACAGCGTTCGCGCCGAGAAAGCTCTGTCGGATACAACCGAAGCGGCCTTGAAAAAAGTCGTCGACGAGTATGCTGCGAGTTTCGCGTAAACCCTAGATTGAGCAAGAGGGCCGATAGATGGCATCTTTGAAAGAGCTTCGTAACCGAATTGCAAGCGTGCAAGCCACGCAGAAGATTACGCGCGCCATGCAAATGGTGGCGGCATCGAAATTGCGTCGGGCTCAAGAAGCAGCCGAAGCCGCACGCCCCTATGCCGACCGCATGGGCGCTGTCTTGGCCAATCTGGCCGCCGGCATTACAGATACCACAAGCGCGCCGCGCCTTTTGGCTGGCACGGGCAGCGACCAGCGCCATTTGCTGATTGTTGCCACGGCCGAACGGGGTCTTTGTGGTGGCTTTAACTCGTCGATTTCGCGCCTCGCTCGCGCCGATGCCCAACGGTTGATGGGCGAAGGCAAACAGGTCGAGATTCTATGTGTGGGTCGCAAAGGCCATGACGCTTTGAAGCGCAGTTTTGAAAACGAATTGCTCGAGCCGATTACGTTTCAGGGTTTGAAAAGCATTGGCTTTGAGCAAGCCCAGCAAGTGGGCGAGAAAGTTCTGGCAGATTTTGCCGCAGATAAGTTTGATGTCTGCACGCTGTATTTCTCGCGGTTTGAAAATGTCATCAGCCAAATCCCGACCGGCTTGCAAATCATTCCGGCCAGTATTGAGACGTCACAAGCCGATAATTTGGCCGATAATTTAGCCGATGCCTTGCAAGGGGCGGCTTATGATTATGAGCCAGAAGAAAACGATATTCTGGATGCGCTTTTGCCGCGCAATATTACGGTTCAAGTTTTGCGCGCGCTGCTTGAAAATGCCGCGAGTGAACAAGGCGCTCGGATGAGTGCGATGGACAATGCTACCCGCAATGCTGGCGAGATGATTGATAGTCTCAGCATTACCTACAACCGGTCGCGTCAGGCTCAAATTACCAAAGAATTGATTGAAATTATTTCCGGCGCAGAAGCGCTATAAGACGCCAGCGCGACAAGCGCTATCGAGAGAGAAAGAACACGAGGACAAAATTATGGCTTCAACAGGTAAAATCAGCCAAGTAATTGGCGCCGTGGTGGACGTACAATTTGAGGGCGAACTGCCGCAAATTCTAAACGCGCTGGAAACCGATAATAACGGCAACCGTCTCGTTTTAGAAGTCGCACAGCATTTGGGCGAGCGCACCGTTCGCACCATCGCGATGGACAGCACAGAAGGCTGTGTGCGCGGCCAAGCCGTGAGCGACACAGGCACCGCGATTACGGTTCCCGTGGGCGAGGCGACTTTGGGTCGTATCATCAATGTTATCGGCGAGCCGGTAGATGAAGCAGGCCCCGTAGACGCCAGCCAAACCCGTGGCATTCACCAAGAAGCACCAGAGTTTGTTGAGCAGTCCACCGAAAGTGAATTGCTGGTCACCGGCATTAAAGTGGTTGACCTGCTGGCGCCATACGCGAAGGGCGGTAAAATTGGCCTCTTCGGCGGTGCGGGCGTGGGCAAGACCGTTTTGATTATGGAATTGATTAACAACGTCGCGAAAGCGCACGGTGGCTACTCGGTATTTGCCGGTGTGGGCGAGCGTACCCGCGAAGGCAATGACCTTTATTGGGAAATGATTGAAAGCGGCGTGAACGTCGAAAAAGGCGGCGCTGGCTCCAAATGTGCGCTGGTATACGGCCAAATGAATGAGCCTCCAGGCGCGCGTGCGCGTGTGGCTTTGACGGGTCTGACGGTTGCGGAAAACTTCCGCGACGAAGGTCAGGACGTGTTGTTCTTCGTAGATAATATTTTCCGCTTCACCCAAGCGGGTTCGGAAGTGTCGGCGCTTTTGGGTCGTATTCCTTCCGCTGTGGGCTATCAGCCAACCCTGTCGACCGACATGGGTCAGTTGCAAGAGCGCATTACCACCACCAATAAAGGCTCGATTACCTCGGTGCAGGCGATTTATGTGCCAGCCGATGATTTGACCGATCCGGCGCCTGCCGCCTCGTTTGCTCACTTGGATGCGACGACGGTTCTGTCGCGTGCAATCTCGGAAAAAGGCATTTATCCAGCCGTGGATCCGCTCGATTCGACGAGCCGTATTCTCGAGCCTCGCGTGGTTGGCGAGGAGCATTATGGGGTGGCTCGCGAAGTGCAGGAAATTCTGCAGCGCTATAAATCTTTGCAAGATATTATTGCTATTCTGGGCATGGATGAGTTGTCGGAAGAAGATAAGCTGGTCGTGAACCGCGCGCGTAAAATCGAGCGTTTCTTGTCGCAGCCGTTCCACGTGGCCGAAATCTTCACCGGTTCGCCAGGTATTCTGGTTGATTTGGCAGACACCATCAAAGGCTTTAAAGGTCTGTGCGCTGGCGATTATGACCATCTGCCAGAAGCGGCCTTCTACATGGTCGGCACCATCGAAGATGCGATTGCCAAAGCAGAAGCCATGGCAGCGGAAGCCGCCTAAAGGTTTCGAGTTAGGAAACTCTTAGTTAGGATAGAGAATGGCCGATAAGCTACAATTTGATCTGGTAAGCCCTGAAAAGCTGGTGTTTTCCGCCCAAGTCGACGGCGTGCAAATTCCCGGTGCCGAGGGCGATTTTGGGGCTCTTCCCAATCACAGCCCAGTCATGGCCATGCTCCGTGCCGGCACTCTGGTCATCGAAAACGATGGCAAGACGCAAGACTATACGCTCGATGGCGGCTTCGTCGACGTGACCCCGCAAGGTGTCACCGTCTTGGCGGAGAGCATCGGCGAGGGTGCTGGCGAAGAAGCTTAATCCTGCTAAAAAGTTAAAAACAGGCGCCCTTGTTCGTAAGCGGCGCCTTTTTTATGTCTATTCGAACACCACGGTCTTATTGCCGTTTAAAAACACCCGCCGCTCGGTAAGCAAACGCACGGCGCGTGCCAAAGTACGCCGTTCGGTGTCGCGCCCCACGTCGATGAAGCTGGCGACATTCATATCATGGCGCACGGGCTCGACGCCTTGCGTGATAATCGGGCCTTCATCCAAATCGGCGGTGACAAAATGCGCCGTCGCGCCGATGATTTTCACGCCGCGTTCATGCGCTTGGCTATATGGCTCGGCGCCTTTGAAACTGGGCAGGAAACTATGATGGATGTTGATGATGCGGCCGCTATGGCGGGCCACAAATTCGGGCGTTAGCACTTGCATATAGCGCGCCAATATCACCAAATCGATGGAGTCTTGCTCGATGAGCGCATCCAATTTGGCTTCATTGTCGGCCTTGGCCTCGCGCCCGCCGAGCGTGTGATAGGCAAGGTTTGCATCCTGCGCCCAATGGCGACCCGTCTCATGGTTGGAGGCAATGGCGGCAATCTCCATTTTCAAACTGCCGACTTGCTGGCGATAGATTAAATCAATCAGGCAATGGTCGAATTTCGACAGAAGAATTAACACGCGCGGGCGCGCAGTGGCATCAGCCACTTGCAGGTTCATGTCAAATTCTCCAGCAATATCGGCTAATTGGCGCTCCACTTGGGCAGAACTTGTGTCACCCTCAAAACCGATGCGCATGAAATACTGCCCCGTCTCGGGCGCGCTATATTGCTGGCTGTCCAAAATGTTAAATGTTTGTTCGGCGAGGTTTTGCGTAATCGCCGCCACAATCCCCGGGCGGTCGGGGCAAGATAGGGTCAAGATAAAGGACTTCATTTAGCGCTCCTGGCGATAGGCAAAACTCTGTTTGATTTTCATCAGCAAATGCTCCAAAGCACTGGCGTCTTCATAGTGTCGCGTTTCGCCCTCGCCATGGCAAGTGGGCAGGGGCGATAAATCGGCTTCCGCATCGGGGTCGAAAAAATACGCCATCGAGTGGCGCGTCTTGCCCGAGCGATTGACCACCCGGTGGCGCGTCGAGGCGTAGCGATTGTTGGTCCAACGCGCCATCATGTCGCCGATATTAACCACCACAAAGTCGCGCGAGGCCGGCACGCTTATCCAGTCGCCATTGGCTTTTTGCACTTCCAGCCCCGGCTCGTCGTTTTGCAACAAAAGGGTCAAACAGCCAAAATCTGTATGCGCCCCCGCCCCCAAAAGGGTCTCGTCGCGCATCGGCGGATAACGCAAGGGCGCCAGCGTCGCCATCGGCAAGGTCAGCCAAGGTTCAAAATGCCTCTCCTCCAAGCCCAGCGATAAAGCAAAGGCTTGCATGAGCTGGCGCGATAGCCCCTCGCAAGCCGCATAAGTCGCTTGCATGGCGGCTTTAAACTCAGAGCCACCGATGGCCTCATTCGGCCATTGGTTCGGCCCGTGTAAGGCCACGCCTGCGGCTACTTTAGGGTGGTGAAGCGGTAAATCGCGGCCGATTTTCAGCCCTTCTTTGGCATCGCCTTGAGCTTGGTTTTGGGCATCCAATACTTCTTGGCCGGCGCCAAACCAGCCGCGATGATAGGGCGAGGCCTCGATAGAGAGGCTTTGTTTATCTGCCAAGGGGCGGTCAAAAAACTGCGCCGCTTGGGCAAACCCCGCATCGATAATCTCGCGGGCGAGGCCATGATGGGTGAGCAGAAAAAATCCTGTTTCGCGACAAGCTTGGCCGATGGCGTCGGCGACAGACTGGCGCGCGTCTTGATTTGGCGTCTGCCCGTCTTGCGCGAAAGCTGCGAAATCAAGGACGGGGAGGCTCTCCATATCAGGTTTGCGCGGGGCTTAGAAAAGCCAAACGCCGCTCCAGCTCGGTATAAATCGGTTTTTTGAAATCAATCACCCGCGCCACACATTCCGACATTGGACGCCAAGCCCATGCCTCAAATTCAATCTGACTATGCGAGGTCAAATTAATATCGCTGTCTTGGCCGAGAAACCGCATGGCAAACCATTTTTGTTTTTGCCCGCGAAACTTGCCTTTCAAGGCCGTGCCGATAAGCGCCTCTGGCAAATCATAGGCCAGCCAATTGGGCAGCTCATAAATCAGCTCGGCCTCGCGCACGCCGGTCTCTTCGGCCAACTCGCGAAAGGCGGCTTGCACCGGCGTTTCGCCCGCATCCATGCCGCCTTGGGGCAATTGCCAGAGGGGGGCATCTTCGGGCAATTTATCGGCGCGGCGTTGGCCACACCACACCTGCCCTTTCGGGTTCAGCAAAACAATCCCGACACAGGGGCGATAAGCCAAGCTCTGCGCAGGGTGGTCGGCCGGATAATGGGGAACAGCGTAACTCATGTTTTATGTCTCAAGAGGTTGGTTCAAAATCGGCCTTGGCTTTTTTCAGCCCCATCAGCAATTCGATGGCGCGCGACAATTGCTTATCGTCTTTCGGCTCGGGCGGAATAAAGGCCACGGCATTGCGGCGTTTTTTCTTCTCGCCTTTTTGGTTCGATTTCCCGTCGATATTTTGGCCGTCCAAAGCACCGCGCAAGTCTGACTCGCGGCGTCCTTTGCGGCCTTTCAAATCTTCTGGCAATTGCTGTTCGGCAATGATATCGGGCGTAATGCCCTTGGCCTGAATGGAGCGTCCCGAGGGGGTGAAATAGCGCGCGGTGGTCATCCGCAAGGCGCCCGAATTGGGCAGCGGCATAATCGATTGCACCGAGCCTTTGCCAAAGCTTTGCGTGCCAATAATCACCGCCCGGTGATGGTCTTGCAGGGCGCCTGCGACAATCTCCGCCGCCGAAGCCGAGCCGCCATTGATCATCACCACGATGGGAAGCCCGCGCGCCATGTCGCCGCGCCTGGCGCTAAAGCGCGAGCTATCGTCTTCATTGCGTCCTCGCGTCGAGACAATCTCGCCTTTTTCCAACATCGTATCGGAAACCGAAATCGCCTCGCGCAATAGCCCGCCCGGGTTATTGCGAAGGTCGACGATATAGCCAGCCAAATTTGCGCTGCCAATCTCGGCGGGTAAATCGTTGAAAGCTTTTTTCAAATTGCGCGTGGTCTGCTGGTTAAACGTGGTCAGGCGAATATAGCCGATGTTTTTCTCAGGCCCTTCGACGCGCGTGCGCACGGCACGAATGCGAATGGTGTCGCGCACAATGGTAATTTCCAGCGGCTCATCCTCGCCCTCGCGCAATACGGTCAGCGTGATGGGTTTGCCTTTTTCGCCGCGCATCAGCTCCACCGCTTCCGAGAGCGTCAGCCCCATAATGGGCTTGCCGTCCAGCTCGGCAATCAAATCATTGGGTCGCATGCCGGCGCGACTGGCAGGCGTCTCATCGATGGGGGCGATGACTTTCACCAGCCCGTTTTCCATGGTCACTTCAATGCCCAGCCCGCCGAATTCGCCTTTGGTTTCCACTTGCATGTCTTCAAAGCCCTTGGGCGGCAAATAAGAGGAATGCGGGTCGAGCGAACTCATCAAGCCCGACAGAGCCGCCTCGATAAGCTCTTTGTCGGAAGGCGCATCGACATAATTGCGGCGCACTTGTTCCAAAACATCACCAAAGAGGGTCAATTGCTCATATAGCTCTTTCTCGTCGCTCGATTGCGCCCCTGCGGGGGTGAGGCAAAGACCGGCGGCCACAAAGGCGGCGCAAGTGGCGGCGCGAAGGCTAGCAAATTTAGAAAGGGTCATCGTGGCTTCCGTTTCCAGCTCGGCGAGAGCTCGGTTATGATTTCAACCAAGGGGTCGGGTCAATCGGCTCCCCTTTGTAGCGTAACTCCATATATAGCTGACTGCGGCCCGAAGACCCAGACCCCAATTGCGGATTTTCATCCAATAGGGTGCCAATCGGCTCGCCCGCCAATATGTCTTGCCCGACAAACCCTTGCGCTTCTTCGAGGCCAGCCAAAACCATCTGATAGCCGCCCGCTACGCCCAAAATGACAATGCCACCATATTGACGAAACGGGCCGCTATACAGCACTTGCGCGTCATAGGGCGCGGTAATTTGCGCGCCCGCGCGGGCGCTAATCGAAACCCCTTGTTGGGCGACGCCATTTTCATTTTTCTGGCCAAAGCCGCGCGTCACTTGCCCCGCCACGGGGAGCGGCAAAAGCCCGCGGGCGCGCCCAAAGGAGCCGCTGCCTGTCGGGGGAGGTGCGGCTTTGCGGCGGTTTTGCAACCTTTGGGTTAACTCTCGCAAATCGCGCGCCTCGCGCACTAATTTGGCGATGGCTTGGGCTTCGCGGGCGGCTTGCTTTCGGGCTTGGCTTTCGGCCGTGGCTTTTTGCGCCAGCGCGGCGTTCATATCTTGGCGCGCGGTGGCGGCATCTTGTTCGGCGACAATCAGCGCATTGGATTGCTTATCCATGCGGCGGCGAATGGCCGACAGCTCGGTCAATTGGTCGCGCAATTTTCCGGCTCGCGCTTGCATGCCTGGCACAATGGCGCTCATCACCAAAGCGCCCTGCACGGCATCGAGCGCATCTTCGGCATGCACGGCAAAGGCGGGGGCGGGTTGTTGTTGCATGGCTTGCAAGCCCGCCAAAAGTTTTGAGAGGGCGGCGCGGTCGCGTTGCAAGTCTTCGTCCAATTGGTTTTCGGTGACGGCCAATTCGCTCAAGCGGATTTCCAGTCGGTCGCGCTCGGCGTCGATGTTTTGCAAATCTTTGGCCAGCGCGATAATGCGTTTGCGCAATTGCCTTTGTTGCGATTTTAACGTTTCCGCCGCCGCCTGCAATTCGGCTTGGCGGGCTTTGCGGTCTTTAATTTCATCCGATAAAGCGTCTAATTTTTGCTGCTTTCCTTGCGCCCAGGCAGGCGATAGCGGCAAGCTTATGGCCGAGATAATGGCCAAATAGAGCAGGGCTGCCAAGAGTGCGGGAATGTTGCCTATGCGTGTCATCAATTGCGATGATAAGGGTGATTGGCCAAAATGGAAATGGCGCGCCAAATTTGTTCGGCCACTAAAACCCGCGCCAAAATATGCGGCCAAGTCATCGGCCCCAGCGCAATCCGCATATTGGCGCGTTGGCGAAGGGCATCGGATAGGCCATCGGCGCCCCCCAGCACGAAAATCACCTCGCGGGTGCCATCGTCGCGCCATTGCGATAATTTTTCGGCAAAGGCTCGACTGCTCAGCGATGTGCCGCGCTCGTCCAGCACCACCACAAAGGCTGTGGGTGCGGCGTCGAGAGCGGCTTCCAATTTGCTATTGGCGCCGGCTTGATCTTTGATTTCTGTGAGGGCTAAGCCGTCGAGAGCGAGGGCGCGTCCGGTTTTGGAAATGCGCGTCGCATAGGTCTCAAACAGCGGCGCTTCCTTTTGGCCGCGCAGTTGGCCGACTGCCAAGATTGACAGTTTCATGCAGTCTAATCCGCTTTTTTCGGCGGGTTATCGGGCGAATAAGCGATGAGTTCGGCATCGGTGGCCCACATTTTTTCCAGCGCATAGAACTCGCGAACTTCGGCGCGGAAAATATGCACCACCACATCGCCCGCATCGACCAATACCCAGTCGCCTGTGGTTTGGCCTTCGGTGCGGATATCTTTTTGCCCAGCCGCTTTTAGCTTACGTTGCAAGTGGTCGGCCAAGGCGGCGACGTGGCGTTTCGAGCGCCCCGTGGCAACAACCATATGGTCGGCCAGCGCGGTCTTGCCGTGTAAATCGATGGAGATAATATCCTGCGCCAAATCATCGTCGAGACTGGTCAGAACCATATCGTGAAGCACGCCGTCATCCAGATCGGGGTGCTTGTCTTTTGCCATTGGCTTTGTATCGCTCAGAGCGGTTTCCTCGCTTTGCTATTCGCAAAAATACTGTTTCGGGCGTGTTCGCGCAGTCTAACCATAAATAGGGAAAAAATTCAATTGTCTTTAGGGGTTCGTCTGCTGGCGGCGCAACTCGGTGGAGGACAGCGGCGACAGCTCCCCCTGCAATAAAACCCAAGCAGGGGCGGGCTTATCTTTCAACTGGCTGGCCTCGGCACTCGGCAGTTGAGCGTCCAAAAAAGCCAAAGCCGCAGGGGCTTCCAGCGCCGCCTGCAAATCCGTACCTCGCGGATAAACGGCCACGGGTATCTCCGCCATCAGGCTTTGCCAGTCTTTCCATTGATGCAGTTGGCGCAGATTATCGGCGCCCAGCAGCCAAATAAAACGCACATCGGGGTATTGGGTTTTCAACGCCCGCACAGTGTCGATGGCATATTGCGTGCCAAGCTCTGCCTCTACCGCATCGACGTGAAATTGCGGATGTTCGGCCAGCGCACGGGTGGCGGCAAGGCGGGGTTCCAGCTCGCTCGCCGCATTGTCTTTCAGCGGATTTTGCGGGCTCACCATCCACCAAATATAATCGAGCGCGAGGGTCGAAAGGGCGGCTTCGGCGACCAAACGGTGTCCCGCATGGGGCGGATCAAAACTGCCGCCGAAAAGGGCGATGGTCTGACCGGAGCTTAAAAATGGCTGCACCCTCATGTCCTTTCTCGGCTTTGCGTGGCGTTTACTTCGGCCGGGTTTGCCCCTGCCCACGCACGCCATATTTAAAGCTGGTCAATTGCTCCAGCCCCACAGGCCCGCGCGCGTGAAAGCGTCCCGTGGCAATGCCAATTTCCGCGCCCATGCCAAATTCGCCGCCATCGGCAAATTGGGTCGAGGCATTGTGCATGACAATGGCGCTATCGACGCGGTTTAAAAAATCCGTCGCTTTCTCGGCGTCCTCGCTGACAATGGATTCGGTATGACCCGACCCATATTGCGCGATATGCGCCACGGCTTCGTCTAGTCCGGTTACGGTTTTCACAGCAATAATCGCGTCCAAATATTCTTCATAATAATCTTGCTCGGTGGCGGGCGTCACGCGCGCATCGACGCTTTGGGTGGGCGCGTCGCCGCGCACGGCGCAACCAGCCTCGAGCAGCGCCTCCACGATGGGCTTTAAATGCGTGTCGACACAGTGGGCATCGACCAAGAGCGTTTCGGCCGCGCCGCAAATTCCCGTGCGCCGCATTTTCGCATTCAGCACAATCTCGCGCGCCATGGTTACCTCGCTCGCGGCTTCCACATAGACATGGCAAACGCCGTCGAGATGGGCAAACACCGGCACGCGCGCTTCGTCTTGCACGCGCCCCACAAGGCCTTTGCCGCCGCGCGGCACAATCACATCCACGGTGTCGTCGAGCCCTGCCAACATCATGCCTACGGCAGCGCGGTCTGGCGTATCGACGATTTGCACGCAATGCTCGTTCAGCTCAGCCGCTTTCAGGGCGCGTGAAAAACAGCCATGAATAAGGCGCGCCGAGTTTTGAATTTCCGACGAGCCGCGCAAGATAACCGCATTGCCCGACTTCAAGCAAAGGGCGGCCGCATCGGCGGTGACATTGGGGCGGCTTTCATAAATCACACCAATGACGCCCAAAGGCACGCGCACCCGAGAAATATCCAAACCGCTTTCCACCTGCCAATTGGCCATCACATCGCCCACCGGGTCGTCGAGTTGAATAATCGCTTCCAGCGCTTTGGCGATGCCCTCAAGGCGCGCGGCGTCGAGCATAATGCGGTCTAGCCGCGCCGCGCCGACATTTTCCGCCTCGGCCCGTTTCAAGTCTTTTTGATTGGCCGCAATAATGTTGCCCGCATCGGCGCGCAGCTCATTGGCGGCATTTTGCAAGGCCGCGTTTTTTTTGGCGCTCGGCGCAAGAGCCAATTGGCGCGCCGCGATTTTGGCTTGGCTGCCAAGGCGCAACATTTGGCTTTCTAGGGATTTTACATCGCTCATTTTGTGCCTCCATTTGGGCTTGTCATCAATACCATATCATCGCGATGCACCATTTCGGTGCGCTCTAAATTATAGTCAGAAAATTCTGGCAAAGCGGCAATCGCTTTGCTGTCTTTGCCCACAAGAAAGCCTGCCTCGAGACGGGCATAGGCGCTGAGGCCACGCGCAATCTCTTGCCCATCGGGGGCGATAATCGACAAGCAATCCCCGCGCTCGAAATTGCCTTCCAAGCGCGAAATGCCGACGGGCAGAAGCGAGTTTCCAGCCGCCAGCGCGCGCACGGCGCCCGCGTCCAAATGGACGGTGCCTGCGGGGTGGAGCGTGCTGGCAATCCAATTTTTGCGCGCGGTCAACGGATTGGCATGGGCGCGAAACAAGGTCGAGCGCGCGCCCTGTGCCAAAGCGGTCAGCGGCGACAAAGCGCGCCCGCTAGCCAAAACCATATGGCAGCCCGCGCTTTGGGCAATCTCGCCCGCTTGCAATTTGGTGACCATGCCGCCCGAGCCGTGTTGCGAGCCACTGCCGCCGGCCATGGCGCTAATTTCGGGGGTGATTTCTTCCACCACGTCCAAAAATTCGCCGCCTTCGGTTTCTTGCGGATTGGCCGTATAGAGCCCATCGATATCGCTGAACAGCACCAGACAATCGGCCGAGACCATGGCCGCCACACGCGCCGCCAAACGGTCGTTGTCGCCATAGCGCAGCTCTTGCGTGGCCAAAGTATCATTCTCATTGATGACGGGAATGACCCCCATATCCAAAAGCGCGGTGAGGGTTTGGCGCGCGTTTAAATAGCGCCGACGCTGCTCGGTGTCTTCGGCGGTCAAGAGAACTTGCGCGCTTTGCAACGCCTGCGCGTCCAAAGCCGATTGCCAGCCGCGCACCAATTCAATTTGTCCGGTGGCCGAGGCGGCTTGGCTTTGTGCCAGATTTAAGTCTTGGCGTTGCACGCCCAATTTAGCGCAGCCCAGCGCCAAAGCGCCCGAGGTGACGAGAATGATTTTTTGTCCCTTGGCGCGCGCTTGCGCAATATCGCTGGCCATGGCGGCCAGCCAATCGACGTTCAAGCCTTGGCTGCCGCCATCGGTTTGGCGCAGCAGAAGCGACGAGCCAATTTTGAGAACCAAAGTGCTGGCATTTTGAATTTCTTCGCGCATCAGTCTGCCTCGCGCAAAGGATGCCAACCCGCCTCTTGGGCGCCTTCCAAAGCCGGCGCGCGGCCGGCATCAATCAGCCCCAGCAAACGGTCGTATAGCTCTTGTAAGCCTTGTTTTGAGACCGAGGAAATGGTCAAAGTAGGCGCGTCGCAAACCTCGGCCAAAGCCGCTTTTTGCTCTTCGATAAGCTCTGGAATCAGCGCATCACATTTGGTCAGCGCCACCACTTCTTGCTTGGCAGCGAGGCCATCATCATAGGCGGCCAACTCGCCGCGAATGGTCAAATAGCTTTCGGCAATATTACCTTGGGTGGCGTCAATCAGGTGCAAAAGCGCGGTGCAGCGTTCGACATGACCCAAAAACCGATGCCCCAGACCGGCTCCTTCCGAGGCGCCGGCGATGAGACCGGGAATATCGGCCATGACAAATTCGCGCCCGCCCTTGCGTTCTGGCGCGCCTACGACCCCCAAATTAGGGTGCAAAGTGGTGAAAGGATAATCGGCAATTTTGGGTCGCGCGCGGCTGATGCTCGACAATAAAGTCGACTTGCCCGCATTGGGCAGACCCAAAAGGCCAACATCGGCGATGAGTTTGAGGCGCAGCCAAATCCAAGCCTCGCGGCCTTCGAGGCCGGGGTTGGCGTGGCGCGGCGATTGATTGACCGGCCCTTTAAAATGCGTATTGCCAAAGCCGCCATTGCCACCCGTGGCCAGGGTTATCACTTGCCCGACTTCGGTTAGATCGGCCAGCAAGGTTTCATTGTCTTCGCCAAAAATTTGCGTTCCCACAGGCACGCGCAAAACCTTATCTTCGCCATCGCCGCCGGTGCGGTTTCGGCCCATGCCATGGGTGCCCGTGCCAGCTTTGAAATGTTGCTGATAGCGATAATCGATAAGCGTGTTTAGCCCATCGACGCATTCGACGCGCACATCGCCCCCGCGACCGCCATCGCCGCCATCGGGCCCGCCATATTCGACATAGGCTTCGCGGCGAAACGAAATACAGCCCGCCCCGCCATCGCCGGAACGGATATAGACTTTGGCTTGGTCTAGAAATTTCATCGGTTCCAATTCCTCATGCGACACTTGGGGGATGGCGCTAGTCTAACGCGCGCGCCTAAAAACGAGAAGGGGTAAAGCTCGGGGGCTAAAACGAAAAAAAGGAGAGGCCTCGGTAAGGCCATCTCCCTAATTTTGAAGGTTAGCTGGCGACCCGACCCCGATTGGGAGGGCAGCGCGAGCGACCCTATATTTATTCTGCGGCTTCGGCCAGCGGGCTGACGGACACCACAGTGCGGTTTCCACGAGCTTGGCTGAACGTTACATTGCCTTCGACCACGGCAAAAATTGTGTGGTCTTTGCCAATGCCGACATTTTCGCCCGGGTGCCATTTGGTGCCGCGTTGACGAATGATAATATTTCCAGGGATAACATGCTCGCCGCCATATTTTTTGACGCCAAGACGACGGCCCGCGGAATCGCGACCGTTACGGGATGAGCCACCAGCTTTCTTTGTTGACATTTGATACTGCTCCTAGCTTGCCGCTTCGTCTGAAGGGGCTGTTTCTGCTTTTGGCGCGGCTTTTTTAGCGGCGGCCTTGGCAGAGATATTGGTAATTTTGAGAACCGTCTCGTGCTGACGATGCCCTTTGGTGCGGTGATAGTTTTTCCGACGACGGAATTTAATCACGGTAATTTTATCGGCGCGACCCTGTTCCAGCACTTCGGCTGTAACGCTGGCGCCTTTAACGATTGGCTCGCCAATGCTTGGGGCTTTGCCATCTTCGCCGAGCATTAAAACTTCGTCGAATTTAATTTTATCGCCGGCCTGGCCGTCAACACGCTCAATGGCGATGACATCGTCTTTTGCGACGCGGTATTGTTTGCCGCCGGTGCGAATTACTGCATACATGGTTCAAATCCGTAAAATCTAGGTCCCCGAAAGGACTATTATCCATAAGCGCTACCCAGAAAGCGGGCTTTCTGGCTGCTGAGCGGCGAATATACAAGGGAAAACCCTTAAGTCAAGTCAAATCACTTGCCCCATCCGCCCGCCGGATGGGTGGCAAAGACGGCAAAAACCCCGCGCAAGCGTTGCGGGGCTGGTTTGGCGGATAGACGGCTTGGAATCTATACTACAAAATAAAATGTAGATTATTTATATATATAAAAAAATATTGTAAAATAACCGATAAGCAATTGAACTTATCACCTTTTTGGGTTATCCCTCGCCGTGTAGCGCGGGGTTTGCGTGCGGTTAAGCCAGCTTATTACCCCGCCCCAAAACAGATAGAGGCCACAGCATGAGCGAGTTACCCCCCTCTCGGCTAACCCATTTGCAAAGATTGGAAGCCGAAAGCATCCATATTATGCGCGAGATTGCTGCGCAGGCCGAAAAGCCTGTGATGCTATACTCAGTCGGCAAAGATAGTGCCGCCATGCTGCATGTCGCCAAGAAAGCTTTTTTTCCGTCGCCGCCGCCGTTTCCGCTGCTGCATGTCGACACCACATGGAAATTTAAAGCCATGTATGACTTGCGCGAAAAAGCCGCCGAAGACGCTGGCATGGAATTGCTGGTGCATAAAAACCCAGAAGCCCAAGCACAAGGCATCAACCCTTTCGACCACGGCGGCTTGCACACAGATATGTGGAAAACCGAAGGCCTGAAACAAGCCCTCGATAAATATGGTTTTGACGCGGCCTTTGGTGGCGCGCGCCGCGATGAAGAAAAATCGCGCGCCAAAGAGCGCGTCTTCTCGTTCCGCTCGGCGGACCATCGTTGGGACCCGAAAAACCAGCGGCCTGAATTATGGAATCTCTATAACGCCAAAAAAGCCAAGGGCGAGAGCTTGCGGGTGTTCCCGATGTCGAATTGGACGGAGCTGGATATCTGGCAATATATCCAATTGGAAAACATCGAGATTGTGCCGCTTTATTTCGCCGCCCCGCGCCCCACCGTCGAGCGCGATGGCATGTTGCTGATGGTCGACGACGAGCGCTTTCCATTGCGCGAGGGCGAGAGCCCCGAGATGCGCTCCATTCGATTTCGCACGCTCGGCTGCTACCCGCTCACCGGCGCGGTGGAAAGTGAAGCCTCGAACCTGTCGCAAGTCATCCAAGAAATGCTGCTGACCACGACCTCCGAGCGGCAAGGTCGCGCCATTGACCATGATGCGTCGGCCTCGATGGAAAAGAAAAAACAGGAAGGGTATTTCTAATGTCTGAGCTTACCCCCCCGATTTACGAAACCGAGGCGCTGATTGGCGAAGATATCGACGCTTATCTGGAGCTGCATCAGCATAAATCCATGCTGCGTTTTATTACCTGCGGCAGTGTCGACGATGGCAAATCGACGCTCATCGGTCGGCTGTTATATGACAGCAAAATGATTTTCGAAGACCAATTGGCCAGCCTCGAAGCCGACAGTAAAAAGCTCGGCACGCAAGGCCAAGAAATTGATTTCGCGCTGCTAGTCGATGGACTGGCGGCCGAGCGCGAGCAGGGCATTACCATTGATGTGGCCTATCGGTTTTTCGCCACAGAAAAACGCAAATTCATCGTCGCCGACACCCCCGGCCACGAGCAATATACCCGCAATATGGTGACCGGCGCCTCGACGGCCGATTTGGCGGTTATTCTTATCGATGCGCGCCAAGGTATTTTGACGCAAACGCGGCGTCACTCTTATTTGGCGCATTTGTTGGGCATTCAACACATCGTGCTGGCGGTCAATAAAATGGATTTGGTCGATTACGACCAAGACCGTTTCGACGAGATTGTCGGCCAATACCGCGAGTTTGCCGATGATTTGGGGATGAAAGCTTTCACCGCCATTCCGCTATCGGGTTTGGCTGGCGATAATGTCACGCAAAATTCTGACAATATGCCTTGGTATCAAGGCTCGGCTTTGCTGCCGCATTTGGAAAGCGTCGAGCTGCAACAAGAGGCTGCGCAAGCGGCAAGTTTTGCCATGCCCGTGCAATGGGTCAATCGACCGAATTTGGATTTTCGCGGCTTTAGCGGTCTCATCGCCACCGGTCGCGTGGCGCCGGGCGATGCCATTCGCGTGGTGCCTTCGGGCAAAACCGCGAGGGTAAAATCTATTGTCACTATGGCCAGCGATGGCACACTGCAAACGCTGGAGGCGGCGGTGGCGGGTCAATCGGTGACGCTGACGTTGGACACGGAAATTGATTGCTCGCGCGGCGATATTATCGCTGCGGCCGATAATCCCCCCGCCGTGGCCGATCGCTTTGAAGCGACGCTGATTTGGATGGACGAACAGGCGCTATTGCCCGGGCGTTCGTATGAAATGAAAATCGGCACGCAAACCGTGGCGGCCAGCGTGCAGACGCCGAAATATCAGGTCAACGTCAATACGATGGAACATCTGGCGAGCAAGACGTTGGAGCTTAATGCCATTGGCGTGGTGGAAATTGCGACAACGCAGAAAATCAGTTTCGCGCCCTATGCCGAAAACCGCGCCTTGGGTAGTTTTGTACTCATCGATAAAATGTCAAACGCCACGGTGGCGGCAGGGCTTTTGCACTTTAGTTTGCGCCGCGCCGATAATATTCATTGGCAGGCGACAGACATCGACCGCAAGGCGCATGCGCAATTGAAAAACCAAAAGCCGCTTTTGCTTTGGTTCACAGGCCTATCGGGCTCGGGCAAATCGACGATTGCCAATGAGCTGGAAAAACTTCTGCACACGATGAACCGCCATACGTTTTTGCTGGATGGCGATAATGTGCGCCACGGTTTGAACAAAGATTTGGGCTTTACCGATGCCGACCGCGTGGAAAACATCCGCCGCATTGGCGAGGTTTCCAAACTTATGGTGGATGCTGGCCTGATTGTTTTGAGCGCCTTTATTTCGCCGTTCCGCGCCGAGCGCGATATGGTGCGCGAGATGCTGCCCGAAGGCGAATTTGTCGAGATTTTCGTCGATACGCCGCTAGAGGTCGCCGAACAGCGCGATGTCAAAGGTCTGTATAAGAAGGCGCGCGCGGGCGAGTTGAAAAACTTCACCGGCATTGATAGCCCCTATGAGCCGCCGCTCTCGCCAGACATTCGGGTTAATACCACCCAGATGAGCGCGCAAGAAGCCGCCCAACATATCGTCACTCATTTGTTCGGGCTGTAGGCCAAATTATAAACACGGGTCTTATTATAACGATGGGTCGATGATAATCCGCCCAACGACTTCGCGCTCTTGCATCTGACGAAAGGCTTCGCGCCATTGCTCGAGCGGCAAGGTGCTATGCACATGCGGGGTGATTTTGCCTTCGCTGGCCAGCTGCCAAATCGCTTCTTGGTTTTCGCGGCCCTTCTCGGGATCGCGTCGACCAAATTCGCCCGCTCGCACGCCGACAACGGAGAAGCCTTTTATCAACGGCATATTGACCGAAATATCGGGAATGCGCCCCGAGGCAAAGCCAACCACCAGCAGGCGTCCGCCCCAAGCAATGCAGCGCACGCTTTCATCGAACACATCGCCGCCAACGGGGTCGTAAATCACATCGGCGCCCCCGCCGGTTATTTCTTTTACTTGGGTGCGAAACCCATCGTTGGTATTCAGCACCGCATCGGGGGCATATTTATTTTGCACCACGGCCAGTTTTTCTGCCGAGGCGGCGGTGGCGATAACTTTGGCGCCCATATGTTTGGCCAAATCGACCGCAGCCAACCCAACGCCGCCCGCCGCGCCATGCACCAAAACCCATTCGCCGCTTTGCAAATAGGCGCGCCGCGCTAAAGATACATAGGCCGTCAGATAGGCCGAGCCTGTGGCGGCGGCGGTTTTGAAATCAAGGTTGTCAGGAATTTTTCGCAAAAGCGAGACCGGCACAGCCATGGCCTCGGCCATTGTGCCAAGCCCGCCAACCACCACGCGCTCGCCGAGCGCCCAATCGCGGACGCCCTCGCCCAGCTCGATAATTTCGCCCGCCCCTTCCATGCCCGGGGTAAAGGGCAGGGCGGGTTTATGTTGATAGCCGCCATGGGTCATTAATAAATCGGGAAAGCCCAAAGCGGCGGCGCGTAGGCGCACGACCACCTGACCGGCACCGGCTTTTGGCATCGCGATGTCTTGCACGGCGCTTCCGGCAAACTCGTCCAATAGGTCGGAAACAATTAGCGCTTTCATGGGGCTTCTCCTGCGGCTCTCGTGAGTTTCAACTTAACCTGCGCCGCCTAGAAAACAAGTCAGTGGATTTTGCGTCTTGCTTGGCGCGCGTAAATAAAGCAGAGTAAAAAAAACAGTTAAACGAAAATCACCCATGACCCATTTATCTTTCCCGCTGCCCTCTCTCGTCGCCCTTTCCAGACAAGGCGATAGCTGTATCGGCCAAGCAGGGTTTTCAAAACACTTTGGCGCGGCAATTGCGTTTGCGCTATGGCAAGGCGCATGTTGAGATAAATTCGGTTCATGATATTAGGTTTTAACGAGCTAGACTAAAAGGCAAAGACAATGAAACATTTAGCGAAATATTGGATAGCCAGCTTTCTCCTATTCGGATGGGCCTCGCCCGCCGTGGCGCAATCTTTGGGCAATATCACCCAGACGGCGCAAGCCGCCACCTCCGATGGCGCCGCCTCGCAAACCCGCATCAATGCGCTGGATGAAGAGACCGATCAAATCACCCGCGATTATCGCGCCGCTGTGAAGCAATTGGCGAGTTTGCGCGAATATAACGCGCAGTTGGATAAATTGATTGTCGCGCAAAAAGCCGAGATGATTTCGGTGCGCCAACAAATCGAAGACGTGACGCATGTCGACCGCACGATTGTGCCTTTGATGTTTCGGATGATTGAGGCGCTCGACCAATTTGTTGAATTAGATGTGCCGTTTCTCATCGATGAGCGCCGCGCCCGGGTGCAGGCTTTGCGCGCCCTGATGGATCGCTCGGATGCCAATCCGGCAGAAAAATATCGCAAAATTCTGGAAGCCTATGAGATTGAAAATGAATATGGCCGCACGCTAGAAGCCTATGAAGGCGAGATGGAAATCAATGGCGAGGCGCGCACGGTGGCGTTTTTACGCGTCGGTCGCGTGGCGCTGATTTATCAAACATTGGACGCCGACGAGAGCGGGGCTTGGAGCCAAGCCTTGAAAAGGTTTGCCGACCTAGACGGCGATTTCGACGCCCAATTGCGCGCCGCTTTGCGCATTGCCAAACAACAGGCGGCGCCTGATTTGCTGGTCATTCCGGTGACGCTCAACGCCGCCATGGGCGAGAAATAGGAGGGGATGATGATGAAATTTAGCCACTTAAACCTTCCCACGCTGGCGCTTGTAGCTGGCTTTATAATGACGCCATGGGCGCACGCTTCGGCGCAAAACGCCAAGCCGATTGCCGACGCCAGTGCCGTGACTTTGCAGCAATTGCTCGAGCAAGTGCGCCAAGGTCGGGTGCAAGACAATGCCGAATTTGAAAAACGCGAGGCGGCGTTTCGCCAAAACCGCAATCAGCAAAAATCTGTTCTGACGCGCACGCAAAATAGAATTAAGCGCGAAGAAGCGCGTTCGGAACGGCTCGAAAAACGGTTCTCCGAGAACGAATTAAAATTGGCCGAGCTTGAAGGCCTGCTCAATGATCGCCTCGGCGTGTTCGGCGAATTATTCGGCATTGTGCGCCAAGTGGCGGGCGAGACCAAAGCGCAAATTGACGAAAGTGTGATTTCGGGCGAGCTGAAAGGGCGCAGCGCGCGGCTGGGCGACTTGGCCAAAAGCAAAGGCTTGCCGCCGATGAGCGAGCTGGAATATTTATGGTTCACGCTACAACAAGAAATGACCGCGCAAGGGCAAGTCAAACGCTTCCAAGGCGATGTGGTTAATTTGGATGGCAGTTTGCGCCAATCCGAAATTTTGCGCGTTGGCCCCTTCACGGCTTTGGCCGACGATGCGTTTGTTCGCTATGCAGGCAATCATCGGTTTGCCGATTTGGGTCGACAACCGCCTGCGCGCTTTGGCGATGCGGCGGATGATTTGACCGATGCGACGGTTGGCGACATGGTGGCGGCTCCGGTCGACCCCTCTCGCGGCGCGATTTTGAACTTATTCTTGCAATTGCCGACCCTGTCGGAGCGCATCGCGCAAGGTGGCCTGGTTGGCTATATCATCTTGCTGCTGGGCGCCTTTGGCATTGCTTTGGCGGGCGAGCGCATCACCCGATTGACGCTGACGGCGCGCGCCGTCAAAAGCCAATTGGCTGCCGGAGAGGCCAAGGATGGCGACACGCCTTTGGCGCGCGTCTGGGCGGCCTATGCCTCGCATAAGGGCAGTGATATGGAAACGCTGGAGCTGAAACTCGACGATGCGATTTTGAAAGAAATGCCAGCCTTGGAAAAACATCTTTCCTTGCTGAAACTTCTGTCGGGCGTTGCTCCCCTGATGGGGCTATTGGGAACGGTTACGGGCATGATTTTGACCTTCCAAGCGATCACGCTTTACGGCACGGGCGACCCGAAACTCATGGCGGGGGGTATTTCGCAAGCCTTGATAACCACGGTTTTGGGACTGGTGGTGGCCATTCCGATATTGCTATTGCATACGGTGGCGGCCACGCGCTCGCGCGAGATTGTGCAAGTGCTGGAAGAGCAAGCGGCGGGCATGATGGCCGCTCATGCTGAGCGCAAATAGCGGAGCCTAGGGATGAGCTTTACCGATATTATCTCGCTGTTTCTGAACCCGTTGGAGGCGGCGCGGGGTTTGCGCGACTTCCTCGAGTTGGGCGGCGATATATTGGCGCTGATTTTAGGGCTGACGCTGTGTCTCTGGGCGCTGATTTATGAGCGCTATAGTTTTTTCCGCACGCCGTTTAAAACCCTGTGCGCCGAGCATTTACAAAATTGGCGCGCCCGCAAAGAGCATAAAAGTTGGCACGCCCATCGCATTCGCGAACAAATGATTTCCGACGCGCGCCTGCAAGCCAATGCCAATCTTTCCTATATTAAAGTCTTGGTCGCGCTCGCGCCATTTCTGGGTCTGCTTGGCACCGTGACGGGCATGGTGGAAGTGTTTGATGTGATGGCCATCACCGGCTCGGGCAATGCGCGCGCCATGGCGGCGGGCATCTCCAAGGCCACATTGCCAACCATGGCTGGCATGGTGGTGGCTTTGTCGGGATTGTTTTTCACCGCCAATTTGGAGCGCAAAGCCAGTGGGTCGGTGGCGCAATTGGAAGATAATTTAGAGCTGGCCGATTAGGCCCCAGAAAACAGACGGGAGACACCCCATGCGACGCAGACACGCAAGGCCAGAAGAAGATACCGCCATTGATATGACGCCGATGCTCGACATTGTTTTCATCATGCTCATCTTCTTTATCGTCACCGCGACTTTCGTGAAAGAAAGCGGCATTGATGTGACCCGCCCGGATGCGGAAACGGCGGTGAAGCAATCGCGCGTTGGTATTTTAATTGCCATTCGCAATAATAACGAAGTCTGGATCAATCGCCGTCAAGTCGACCTCGCTGCCGTGCGCGCCAATGTGGAGCGCCTGCACGCGGAAAACCCGCAAGGCGGTGCGGTCATTCAAGCCGATAAAGAAGCCATGACGGGCGTGCTGGTAGAGATTATGGATCAAGTGCGTCTGGCCGGCGTTGGCTCTATTTCGATTGCGGCGGAAGAAAAATGACCGCAACTGAATCGGCAGCGAAAACCCCGAAGCGCCTTTTTGGCGCTCTTGGGCTTGCTTTGCTGACGACCGTGGCTTTGTTTTTGACGATGAAAATTTTGGTCACTGGACAAGATTACGAAATCGAAGAAGAGCTGGCCTCGCTGGGCATTGATTTCGTGCGCGTGGCGCGCGATGAAGATTTAAATACGAAAAACCGCGCGCCCAAACGGCCAAGCCAAGAAAAACCCGACGAGCCGCCGCCGCCGCCCAAATTATCGCAGCCCTCGCGGCCCAATGTCGATAAGGCTTCGGCCAATGTTAATTTAGGCCAATTTGCTTTGGGTGGGTTGAATTTAAATGCCCCCGTCGATGGCGATGCGCTGGCCATTGTGCGAGTCTTGCCGCGCTATCCAAGTCGTGCTTTGTCGCGCGGCATTGAGGGCTGGGTATTATTGGAATTTGCGATTAGCCCCTTGGGGCAAGCCATTGAGCCGTCGGTGATAGATGCCGACCCTAAAGGCACGTTCGACCGCGCCGCCATCAATGCGGTGAAGCGGTGGAAATATCGCCCCATGGTGGAAAACGGCAAAGCGGCCGTGCGCCCTGGCGTGCGCCAGCTCATTAGCTTTCAGATAGCGAAATAAAGGGGGCGCAGATGAAACAAATACCTCTCTTTATTACCGTCTTGGCGCTGTTTGCCGCGCCTTTGAGCGGAGCGTTTATCGGCGCTGATTTTGGCCAAGCGCAGGCGCAAAAAGCCAAGCGCGAGAAACCCAAAAAGCCAAAAACCCGTCGCTCGGAAGTTTTGGGCAAAGCGGCTTTCCAACGCATTGAGCAATCGCAAACCTGGCTCGGCGAAGAAAAATATCTCGAAGCTTTCGCGCCCCTGCAAGCCATTCTCGAGAGCGAGCGGTTTAGCGCGTATGAAAAAGCTGTGGCCATTCAGACCATGGGCTTTATTCATGCGGCGCAAGGCGATTATGCCAAAACCATTGCCAGTTTCGAGCGCGCCTTGGCCACGGGCCATTTGCCTGTGCGTGTGGTCAGCGATATCACTTATAATTTGGCGCAGCTTTACTTGGCCCAGGGGCAGGGGCAAAAATCCTTGGCGCTCTTAGACCAATGGTTTGCCGCGCTGGAGGGCGAGCCAAGTGCGGGGCCTTATGCGCTTCGGGCGCAGATTTATTTGGGGATGGATAATCTCGCGGCGGCGGAAAAAGATATTCGTCTGGCGATTGCCAAAGCCGAAGCGCCCAAGCAGCAATGGACGCGCATTCTATTGTCGGTGCTGTTGCAACAGGCGCGGTATAAAGAGGCGCGCCCGATTTTAGAAGATGCGGTGGAGCGTTGGCCGGGGGTGAAAACATTCTGGCAGCATCTGACAGCGGTTTATTATGATGCCGATGACGAAAAGCTGGCTTTTGTGGCGCAGCAAGCGATGCATATTCAGGGCATGTTAAGCTCGTCGAAAGAGCTGTCTTCTATGGCGCAGCTATATCTTTATCATGATGTTCCGATCAAGGCGGCGCAGGTTTTGCAAAGCGGTATGGACGCGGGCAAAATTGAAAAAACCGAAAAAAATTATGAGCTTTTGGCGCAAAGCTATCGTCACGCCCGCGAGTGGAAAGCCTCGATTGCGCCGCTAACGCAAGCGGCGAAAAAATCTGACAAAGGCAAGTTTTACGAGCAATTGGCGCAGAGCCATTTGCAAGATGAGCAATGGGCGAAAGCCGAAGCGGCTTTGGAAAAAGCGCTGGAAAAAGGCAAGTTGGAAAAACCCGCCGACACTTGGTTATTGCTCGGCATTGCAAGGGTGCGGACGGAGAAATATGACGCCGCCATTAAAGCTTTTCGCAAAGCTGGCGATGATGACGACACCGCGCGTGATGCCTTTCGCTGGATCCGTTCGATTGAGCGGCGTTTGGCCGAAGAAAGAGACGCCAAATCTGACGGCTAGTCGGTTGTCGGTTTAATTGTCTTTTTTGGCCTGAGCGGCGGCAATCATATGCGTCAAATAGGTGCGCGTATCGTGCGATGGCCAATCGTCGACATCGGTTTGTTGCGCGTCGAAAGCGGCGCTAATCTCGTCGTTGCGCTCTTCTGCCAAATGGCGCGCGGCGTAATGGGGAAAAATATAAAACGCGCCTTGTTTAATTTGTTCGATGGTATGGGCGCCCACGGTTTCGACTGCATAAGGGGTGACATCGCCTTCGATTTGGGTTTCGCGCACGGGTTTGGGGCCGCCATAGGCCTCGGGGCGCAGGGCGCCAGAATTGGCAATCTCGGTTTGCGTCCAGCCGGGGCATAATAGGGAGATGGAAATAGGCTCGGGCAATTCCATCCGTAGCATGCCTGTATAGCCCAAGACGGCGGCCTTGGTGGCATTATAGCCAGCCATGTAAGGGGCGGGCCAACCGATGGAGTTTTCGGAAGCGGTATTGCAAATATGGGCAGGCGTGCCTTGTTCGGTAAAGCGGCGGGTGAACTCCATGCAGGTGTTCCAATTGCCGAAGAAATTAACTTCGAAGACCCAGCGCAAATCGGCATCTTTGGTTTTCACGGCGGGGCCCATGCCAGCGCCGACGCCTGCATTGTTGAACAGCGCATCGACGTGGCCAAAATGCGCCCAAGCTTTATCGGCGAGCGCGTTGATTTGAGCCATGTCGGTGACATCGCAAGCGATGGCAATGGCGCTGGCTTTGGCATCTGGCATGGCTTCGAGTTGTTCGGCGCGGGCTTGGGCGTCTTTCTGGTGAATATCGGAGACGACGACATGGCAGCCTTGGCGGATGAGGGTTTTGGCGATATCCAGTCCGATACCATTGGCGGCACCGGTGATGACGGCGACTTTATTTTTAAAATCTTGCATGGGTTTCTCCTCTTGAAAGGGGAGGGTAAGCTTTAGCGAAGTTTCGTGCAATTGCGTTGGTGTGGTTGGGGATAAAAATCTTTGCTTGTGCTTTGCACCTCTGGAATAAATAGTTTACAAGATGGCCAACCGAGCTGGAGCGTGATTATGTTTTGGCTATGTGTGGTGCAGGAGAGGTGCCAGAGTGGTTGAATGGGGCGGTCTCGAAAACCGTTGAGCGTTTACGCGTTCCGGGGGTTCGAATCCCTCCCTCTCCGCGCTAGAAGCGCTAGGTTGCCAAGGGCAACCCCAGCGCGCTTTGTGCCAGCGAAGGGGCATAGCCCCGAAGTCGGCCTTAGCGAAAATATAGAAATCACATATTCTGCTATTCCCCAAACTCCCTCTTACTTCCGCACCAGCCCCATCTGTTTCGCAATCATCTTATCCGCCAGCCGCTTCGGCAGCATAGCGAGAAACCGGTTCTGCCCTGACTGCACATCAATGCGATAGCGCGTTTTCGGCTTAGCGCTGGTCAAAATATTCAGTGCGCGTTTGGAAATCACGTCTGGTTCGCAGCCGGCTTTTTCCATGCCTTCGGTAAAGCCGATAACTCTTGCGATGGCTTTGCGGTAGGGCGAATTATCATAGCGCGCCAACATAGGCGCCTTGTCGACTTTTCCCCAAATCGCGGTTTTCACGGGGCCTGGCGCGATGATGACGACATCAATACCAAACAGCATCAGCTCGCGGCGCAGGGCTTCGGAAAAACCTTCGAGGCCAAACTTACTCATATTATAGGCGCCCATAAACGGCATGCCCGCTTCGCCGGAGACCGAGCTAATATTGATAATTTTACCTGGCGCGCCGGTGCGCTCTGTGTCGGCGCCCAGCAGTGCCATGAAGGCTTGGGTGCAATGGAAAACTCCCATGAGGTTCACGTCAAACTGATAGCGAAACTCTTCGGCGCTGAGGTTTTGAATGGCGCCAAAAACGGCAATGCCCGCGTTGTTAATCAGGCCTGCGAGTTTCTCGCCGTTTAATTCGGCTTCCACTTGCTTGGCTGCGGCTTGCACGTCTTTTTCGTTGGTGACGTCAAACACCAGCGGGGAAAAATTCTCGCCAATTTCGGCAGCCACGGCTTGGCCATCGGCTTTATTGCGAATCGAGCCGAAAACGCGATAGCCGTTTTCGACCAATGTTTTAGAAATTTGACGACCAATTCCAGACGACGCTCCGGTAACCACAACTGACAACATGTTTTGTCTCCCTGTTCAGATTTGCGACGAGCCTAGCATGCTCGCCGCCGTATGCAACGGTTTCCCCTTGATGGCTTGCGCCGTGTGCCTATAATCATCGCCAAACGTGTCGTGCTAGGGAGTGCCAAATGCAAATGTTATCGGAAACCATTCAACCGGAAGACAATAGCTATCGCCCGCCTCATATTGCCTATGAGACGCCGGAGGGGTTTGACCTGATGGACATGACCATGTTCCGCGACCATGGCCAGCCCTATGATTATTTTCATACATTGCGCGAGAAAGCCCCCGTCAGTTGGTGGCAGCCGCCCGCGACGACCGATGTGGCTGGCTATTGGGCTTTGACGCGCTATGAAGATGTGAAAAAATGTGACCTCGATGCCAAGACTTTTTCGTCTGGCGCGGGCGGTATTTTAATGGGCTATAGCGCCAAAGGCGGCGGCCCCAAAAGGCTTTCGGGCGCGTCTTTAAACTCGATGATTAATTTGGACCAGCCGTGGCACATTCCTTTGCGCATGGCGCATCGCCCGTTTTTCACGCCAGATTATATCGGCAAATTGCAATCGCGCGTCGAAACCGAAGTCGATCGTCTGCTCGATAATATGGAAGCCATTGCCAAAAAGAATGACGGCAAAGTCGATATGGTTACCAATTTCTCGGAATGGTTGCCGATGTATACTTTGTGCGAAATGCTGGGCATTGACGAAAAAGATCGCCCGAGCATTGTGCGCTGGATGCATTATTTAGAAAACGCTGCCTATATTGTTGGCGACCCAGAGGCCAAAGTCTCGCCTTGGTTTATTGCCAAATTTCTTTGGAATATCCGTCAGATGTTCCGCTATGGGCAAAAAGTCTTGCTCGACCGCCGCAAAAATCCGCGCGATGATTTGCTCACCGTGATTGCCACCACCGAGCTGGATGGCGAGCCGATGGATCAGTCTTATTTGGATGGCTCTTGGTTGCTGATTATTTTTGCAGGCAATGATACGACCCGCAATAGCTTGTCTGGCACGATGCGGTTGCTGAGCCAATTTAAGGATCAAAAGCAAATGCTCATCGACGAGCCGAGCCTTATTCCGCAAATGGTGCCAGAGGCTCTGCGCCTTGTCTCGCCGGTTATGTATATGCGCCGCACCGCGCAAGCCGACGCGGAACTTTCGGGTCAGAAAATCACCAAGGGCGAAAAAGTCGTGATGTATTATGGCGCCGCCAATCGCGACCCAGATGTGTTTGCCGAGCCCGATAAAATGGATATTCATCGCGCCAATGCCAATGAACATTTGGCTTTCGGCACAGGCGCCCATGTGTGCCTTGGCCAGCGCATTGCCAATATGCAGCTCGAGACCGCTTATCGGCGTATTCTTGACCGTTTCCCGAACGTGGAATGGACCGGCAAGCAGAGCCATGCGCCTAATAATTTCGTCAATGCCATTTCGCATTTGGAAGTCGATTTAGGCATAAATTAATGCGGTTTAAGCTCCCTCCTTTGGCCAAAAAATGGGTGGTGCGGAGCGCGCTTATTTTACTTTTGCCGGTGGCGGGGGTGCTGGTCAGCATCATTTATGTGACAGGTAAAATCGCCTTTTACGAACAGGCCGATAATGCCGCGCGCATGGCCTCAAAAGCGGCTTATCTGAAATCCATTGGCGGGCCCGCCCCGGCCAATGCCCCCGATTTGGTGGTGATTTTATTCGATGATTTGGGCTATGGCGATGTCGGCTTTACCGGCAATCGCCTGATTAAAACCCCGCATATGGACGCGTTGGCGGCCAATGGCATGGTGTTGGAAAATTACTACGCGGCCGCGCCGGTCTGTTCGCCCTCGCGTGCTGCTATGTTGACCGGTCGCATGGCCCCGCGCGCCGGACTGACGGTTGTGCCGTTTCCGTCCGGCTCGCCGCTCGACCGGCTTAATCGGTTTTTCAATAATCCGGTGCGCTTGCCGCGTGAAGAAATTCTCATTGCCGATGTGTTGCAAGCCGGTGGCTTTCACACGGCGATGGTCGGCAAATGGCATATGGGCGACCATGATAAATCCGTGCCGACCGAGTTCGGCTTCGATAAATTTTTCGGCACTTATTATTCCAATGATATGAACCCCTTCACTCTGGTCAGCGGTCGGGCGGGGCAGGGCGAAACCATTACCCATCAAGCGCCGGTTGACCAAACCACGCTCAATCCGCTTTATGCAGAAAAAGCCGAACGCTTTATCGCGGATGCGCCAAAGGACAAGCCGTTATTTTTATATCTCGCGCATAATTTTCCCCATGTGCCGCTTTACGCCGCGCCGCATGAGGCCGGCCGTTCTGAAGCCGGTCTGTATGGCGATGTGGTGCAGGGTCTCGACGATACGGTGGGTCGCATTGTCGCCGCCTTGAAAGAACGCGGGCGGTTCAACAATACGCTGATTATCATCACCAGCGATAATGGCCCGTGGTGGGAAGGGCGCGGCATTGGCCGGGGCCGTAAGGGTGTCAGTTTTGAGGGCGGCGTGCATGTGCCGTTTATCGCCCATTGGCCAAAAGCCATTCGACCGGGCGCCTCGGATGCGCTGGCCATGGGCACGGATTTATTGCCGACCCTATTGGAGGAGTTGCAATTGCCCGCGCCGCAAGACCGCCTATTGGACGGCAAATCCATCGCCGCCACTTTGCGCGGCGGCGACAGCCCACATGCGGTTTTATATTATTATGCCGCCGGCACATTAATGGCGGTGCGCGACAAGCGGCATAAATATCGCGCCCGCAAGCCGGTGGTCTATCCCACTGACCCGGTATCGATTCCGATTTGGCAGGGGCAAGGCCCGTGGCTGTTTGACCTGCAGGCTGACGCGCAAGAGGCCTATGACATCTCCATGCGCAAACCGGCCATTGCGGCTGAGCTGAAAGCTTTCATGGACGCCAAAAATGCTGAAATGGCTGCCAATCCGCGCGGCTGGAAATAAGCGCGCGCTTTGACGCGTTAAAGGGCGCGGCTTGAGAAATCTTTAGCCATTCATGCGCCCGTAAAAGATTGAAAATGTCGCATTATCGCGCCGCAGAGTAATAAAAAGTCTTTTTGTGACAACGCTGGACATTTACCTTTTCACGAGGCACTATTTTTACAATAATAATGACGAAGGTTGAAATAGCGGAAGAAGACAAAGAGGCAGCAATGGCAGCAGCAAAAAAAACCAAAACTCCCAAACCCTCGCCCAAGCAAACAAAGAGCGGGCTATCAGATGACAAGCTGATTTCAATCTGGGCCGATATGGCGCGTATTCGTCGGTTTGAGGAGCGCTGTGGCCAAGTTTATGCAATGGGCCAAATTGGCGGCTTTTGCCATCTGTATATCGGCCAAGAGGCCGTGGTGGTGGGCTTGCAAGCGGTGACGCAAGCCGGTGACCAGACCATTACCGGTTATCGCGACCATGCCCATATGCTGGCTTGCGGCATGGAACCGGGGCGCGTCATGGCTGAACTGACCGGTCGCATGGACGGCTATTCCAAAGGCAAGGGCGGCTCCATGCATATGTTCTCGGTCGAGAAAAACTTTTATGGCGGGCATGGCATTGTCGGGGCGCAAGTGCCGCTGGGCACCGGTCTGGCTTTCGCCAATAAATATCGCGGCAATGACAACGTTGCCTTTATCTATTTCGGCGATGGCGCAGCCAATCAGGGGCAGGTTTATGAAAGCTTTAATATGGCCAAGCTGTGGAACCTGCCATGTCTCTATATTATTGAAAATAATCGCTATGCCATGGGCACATCGATTGAGCGCGCCTCATCGCAAACCGATTTATCGCAGCGCGGTGTGAGCTTTGATATTCCGGGCGCGCAAGTCGATGGAATGGATGTCGAGGCGGTTTACGCGGCCGGGCAAAAAGCCGTGAAACATGTGCGCGCCGGTAACGGCCCGTTTATTCTCGAAATGCTGACCTATCGCTATCGCGGCCATTCCATGTCCGATCCGGCGAAATATCGAAGGCGAGATGAAGTCGATAAAGTGCGCGAGGAAACTGACCCGATTAAGGTTTTGGAAGGCCGCTTATTGGCACGCGGTTTGGTTGACGAAGCGACGATTAAGACTCGGCGTGACGCGATTAAGGAAGAGGTGGAAGTGGCGGTCGATTTCGCGCTGTCGGCAGATTTGCCGCCCGATAGCGACTTAATGACCGATATTCTGGCGGCCCCGTCTGAGGCCGGAGGAGACCATCATGGCCGTTAAAATTCTGATGCCGGCGCTGTCACCGACGATGGAGAGCGGTAAAATCGCGCAATGGTTGGTCGAAGAAAATGAAACCGTCGCATCGGGCGATATTCTGGCCGAGATTGAAACCGATAAGGCGATTGTCGAATTGGAAGCCATTGATGATGGGGTGGTCGGCAAGATTTTATTTGAAGCCGGTCCCGACCAAATCAAGGTGAACCAGCCGATTGCGGTTTTGCTGTTGGATGGCGAGGATGCCAGCGCGGCGACAGCGCTGATGCAGCAAGATGACGCGCAAGCGCCGCAAGATGAATCACAAGACGCACCGCAACATGCCGACCCGGTCACGCCGGTTGACGCTAAACCGGTTGCAACCCAGGTCGCGGCGGAACTGACCCTGCCTGCCGACACAACATATCGCGAGATTGCCATGCGCGAAGCCTTGCGCGATGCGTTGGCCGAAGAAATGCGCCGCGATGGTGATGTGTTTATCATGGGCGAGGAAGTCGCTGAATATGAGGGCGCGTATAAAGTAACGCAAGGTCTATTGGCCGAGTTTGGCGGCAAGCGCGTCATCGATACGCCGATTACCGAACACGCCATTGCCGGTCTGGGTGTCGGCGCGGCCTTTGCCGGATTAAAGCCGGTGGTCGAATTTATGACCTTTAATTTCGCCATGCAGGCGATTGACCAAATCGTCAATAGCGCGGCCAAGACGCGCTATATGTCGGGCGGGCAAATTTCCTGCCCGATTGTTTTTCGTGGGCCCAATGGCGTGGCCAGCCGCGTGGCCGCGCAGCATAGCCAAGATTATTCGAGCTGGTATGCCCATGTGCCCGGCCTGATTGTGCTGAGCCCGGCCAATGCGTCGGAAGCCAAGGGCTTGTTGAAAGCCGCCATTCGCGACCCCAATCCGGTGGTGTTTTTGGAACATGAATTGCTCTATGGCGAGACCGGCCAAGTGCCCGATTATGATGATTATGTGCTGCCCATTGGGCGCGCGCGCATTGTGCGCAGCGGCGCTGATGTCACTTTGGTCGCCTATGCGCGTGGCGTGGCAATAGCGCTTGAGGCGGCGGACGCTTTGAGCGATATCGGCTTGGAGGCTGAGGTGATTGACCTGCGTAGCTTGCGCCCGCTCGATGTCGATACGGTGATTGCGTCGGTTGAAAAGACCAATCGCATGGTGACGATTGAAGAGGGCTGGCCGATTTGTTCCATTGGCTCGGAATTGGCGGCGCAAGTGCAACGCCATGCTTTTGATGCGCTGGACGCGCCGATTGAAGCGGTTAATGGCGCTGATGTGCCGATGCCTTACGCCGAAAATCTCGAGCGTTTGGCCTTGCCGCAAGTCGCGCAAATTATTGCTGCGGCCAAGCGCGCCGCCTATTTCCGCGATGCGACGGCGTAACGGCAATGAGCGATAACCGCATCA
>JAQWIP010000055.1 GCA_029248825.1 Alphaproteobacteria bacterium
CAGCGATTGGGGTCTTCAAAACGATAATATTGTGCCGCCCACATTTGGTGCTGGCCGACTTCGGTCGTGATGTAGGTGTCGGCGTCTTTGGTCAGCTCATACAAGCGCTCAACCGCATATTGCGGCTTAATGGCTTTGGCGTCTTTTTTATAGGCCAAGCATTTTCTATCGCGCCAGCCCTCAATTTCGCTCCACCAATTGGCCAGCGCTTTTTTGTCTGGCGTCACCGCATCGGATTTATAGACCCGCAACATGTCTTCCAACACATGCGCGCAATCGCCGACAATGGCGACATCGACCATGACGTTTTTATTGATGCTCGACGGGTCAATATCGACATGAATTTTCTTCGAGTTCGGCGAGAACTTCTCCAAAGTGCCGGTAATGCGGTCGTCAAAACGCGCGCCGATGTTAATCATCACATCGCAATCATGCATCGCCAAATTGGCTTCATAGGTGCCATGCATGCCCAACATGCCCAACCATTGCTTGTCAGCCGAAGGATAACTGCCCAGCCCCATGAGGGTGGACGTAATCGGGAAACCCGTCAGTTGAACCAAATCGCGCAGCAATTGGCTGGCTTGCGGGCCAGAGTTGATGATGCCGCCGCCGGTATAAAAAACCGGCTTTTTGGCATTGGCAATCAGCTCGACCGCTTGTTTAATCGCCGCCATATCGCCCTTCATTTGCGGCTGATAGCTTTTGTGCTTCACCGCTTTCGGCTTCATATAGGGGCCAAGCGCGAACTGAATGTCTTTGGGAATATCAACAACCACCGGCCCCGGGCGACCCGTGGTGGCCACTTGAAACGCCTCATGCAGAATGCGCGCCAAATCGTTCACGTCTTTGACCAAATAATTGTGCTTGGTGCAGGGGCGCGTGATGCCAACCGTGTCGGCCTCTTGAAAGGCGTCGCCGCCAATGAGATGCGTCGGCACCTGACCGGTGATGCAAACCATCGGAATGCTATCCATCAAAGCATCGGTAAGGCCGGTCACCGCATTGGTGGCACCGGGCCCAGAGGTCACTAAAACCACGCCGCATTTTCCGGTCGAGCGCGCATAGCCCTCGGCCGCATGGGTGGCGCCCTGTTCGTGGCGCACCAGAATATGCTCGATCGATTCTTGCTGGAAAATCTCATCGTAAATCGGCAAAACCGCGCCACCTGGATAGCCAAAAATATGCTCTACCCCGTGGTCTTGCAAAGATTGCAGAACGATTTGCGCGCCGTTTAATTGTTTGTCCATCTTACCTCAACGGCCAAAGCCGCCTCCAAATGTGAGTGGGCGCACCTTTCCCGATGACGGCGCAGCCCGTGAAGAAGGGAAAATAGCAATAATTATGTCGTGGTCAAGCTATTTTTTGAAATAAATGAAAAGATTTTATCCTGATTATCGGCGTAATCTTGCTCAGAGAAGCTTTGCCAGCCCGTCATTTGATTGCGAAACCACGTCATTTGGCGTTTGGCATAGCGCCTTGTGGCTTGTTGCGCCTGCTCAATGGCTTGCTCGCGGGTTAGGCTGCCTTGCAAAAAGCCCATAATTTCCGTCACGCCTAGCGCTTTTTGAATGGTTGTTTCGGGGGCAAGCTTTAGCGCCGCCAGTGCCTCTACCTCTTCTAGCGCCGCGCCTTGCATCATTTGTTCAAAGCGCAAATTGCACCGTGCATAAAGCCAGTCCCTATCGGGCAACAGCAAAACCTTATGCGCTTGCGCCAGCGGGGCTTGCGGTTTTATCTTTTGCCAATCCGACAGGCGCGTCCCCGTTGCCTCCGCGACTTCTAGCCCCCGCAAAATGCGCTGCTTATCGGTTGGCTGCACGCGTTCGGCCAGCGGCGCGTCGCGCTGTTGCAGCTCGGCATATAATTTTGCCACGCCAATGGCCGCCAAACGCTGGCGCCAATGGGCGCGCACCTGCGGAGGAATCTCGGGCAAATCGACCAGGCCTTCGGTTAGGCTTTTGAAATATAACCCTGTGCCGCCGACCACAATCGGCACTTCGCCCGCCGCTTGGGCTTGTTGGATTTCCGCCAGAGCCTGCTCTTGCCAAATGCCAACGCTGTAAGGCTCGCCTGCTTTCACATGGCCATACAGCGCATGGGGGGCTTGGGCTTCTTCTCCGGCGCTGGGGCGCGCGGTCAATTGGCGCAAAGTGTCATAGACTTGCAAACTATCCGCATTGATAATGCGCCCGTTGTATTGCTTGGCCAGCCCCAAAGCCAATGCGGACTTGCCGCTGGCCGTGGAGCCTGCAATAAGAAGGGGCAAAATTTCGCCAGTCGATGATTTCGTCGAAGACATAGAAGCTAGTCTTACAGGGTTGAGGACAGATGACACAACAAATGAATGAGACCCGTTTTTTGGTTCTGACGGCCACCCCCCAGAGCGGCTATTTTTCGCCTGCGCGCTTGGCCGAGCTGGCCACACAATTTCCCCAATTGCCCGCCGCCAAAAGCCTCGGCGAAGATGCGGTAGAATATGCGCTAGAAACCGACAGCCCCGAGTTGGCCACGCAACTGGCCGATTTGCCATGTGATGTGAATTGGGTTCGCGCTGCGAATAGGCGCAAGAAAATGCTGATTGCCGATTTAGAATCCACCATCATCGAGCAAGAATGTTTGGATGAGCTGGCCGTTGTTATCGACAAGCAAGAGGTCATGGTCGACATCACCACGCGCGCCATGCGCGGCGAATTGGATTTCGAGCCAGCCCTCAAAGAACGCGTTGCCATGCTGGAAGGCTTGCCCGAAAGCGCCCTGCAAGACCTCTATGACAATGGCGTGACGCTCATGCCAGGCGCGCAAACCCTGCTGGCGACTTTGCGCGCCGAGGGCGTGTTTTGCGGCCTTGTGTCTGGCGGCTTCGCGTTTTTTGCCGACCGCATTGCCCAGCGCATCGGCTTTCACCGGTTTCAGTGCAATGACTTAAATATCACCGATGGGGTTTTAGACGGCACCGTGGTGGAGCCAATTTTAGGCCGCGCCGCCAAGGCCGAAATTCTAACCGCTTGGGCGCAAGAATTGGGCTTCACGCCCGATGACGTTTTGGCCACGGGCGATGGCTCGAATGATTTGGCCATGTTGAAAATCGCTGGCATGGGCGTGGCGTTTCGCGCCAAACCAGCCGTGGCCGAAGCCGCGCAATATACGCTGCAACACGCCGATCTGACGGGGCTTCTTTACCTACAGGGCTACAGCGAAAGCCAGTTTAAAACCGCTTAATTTCCTAACGGAATAGCGATAAAGCGCACGGTGCCGCGCGACTTCACGAAGACCAGAACAGAATTGCGACCCGATTTCTCGGCTTTTTTCAAAGCCTCTACGGCGGCCTTGGCCGAGCCGATGGTTTTCTGGTCAATCTCGGAAATCACATCGCCGACACGAATGCCCGATTCAAAAGCCACGCTTGAGCGATCCATCTCAATAACCAAGGCCCCGCTGGCGTCATCGCCAAGCTCGAAATCGCGGCGCGACTTCGGATTGATATTCTGCAAGGTCAGCCCCAAATAGACATGCGATTTCGTGTCTTGCTGTTGTTTGGCTTTGCTCTCCGCAGGCTTTTTGTCCAGCGCGGCCTCTTGCAAACGTCCGGTGACAATTTTAATTCGCTTGGTACGACCCCGACGGATTAGCTCCACATTGACGGGTTTATCGATTTTGGTTTCGGCGACAATGCGCGGTAAGTCGCGCATGGTTGTCACCGGCTTATTGTCGAATTTCACAATCACATCGCCCACTTTCACGCCGCCTTTTTCGGCTGGCCCGCCCGGCGATACTTCCGACACCAAAGCGCCGCGCGCTTTACCTAGCGATAGGCTTTCGGCCAATTCATCGGTGACTTCTTGAATGCGCACGCCCAACCAGCAGCGACGGGTCTCGCCATATTGGCGCAATTGCGCGATGACGGAAGTCGCCAGATTGGACGGAATGGAAAAGCCAATGCCGACCGAGCCGCCCGATGGCGAGATAATTGCCGAGTTCACGCCGATGACTTCGCCTTTCATATTAAACAAGGGGCCGCCCGAGTTGCCTTTGTTAATGGCGGCATCGGTTTGGATGAAACTGTCATAGGGGCCAGCGTTAATGTCGCGTTTGATGGCCGAGATAACCCCCGCCGACAGCGAGCCGCCGAGGCCAAATGGATTGCCAATCGCAATCACCCAATCGCCCACACGGGCCTTGGCGCTATTGCCCATTGGCACGAAGGCCAATTTCTTTTTGCTTTTCACCTGCAAGACGGCCAAGTCGGTTTTCGGGTCACGGCCAATAATTTCGGCGGGCAATTTAGTGCCGTCCGCGAAGTTAATGGTAATCTCATCGGCTTCTTCGATGACGTGATTATTGGTGATGATAATGCCGTTCGGGTCGACCACAAAGCCCGACCCCAGCGAAGAAACCTTGCGGCTTTGCGGCTGGCTGTTGGGATTTTTGGGCGCGCCATTTTGTCCGCGACGTTGGTTGAAAAACTCTTCGAAGAAATCGCCAAACGGAGGTTGGCCTGGCCCGCGCGAATTGCGCTGCTGCACATTTTGCGTTGTCGAAATATTGACCACGGCGGGCATTAGGCGTTCGGCCAAATCGGCGAAACCTTCGACCGGACGCGCTAAACTTGGCGACATCAGCAAAGGCAGAACCATAAGGGAAAGAACGAGGGAGAAACGAAGAGCGCGAACAGACTGCATGATTATTCCTAGTTAAAAATTGCTATTTGAGAAGCCAGACCAAACCGACCCCGAGGCTCAGAGCGACAACCCCGCCTTGTCGTAAGACGGCGTCATCGACCTGCTCCAATTGCTTCATCATAGAGCGCAAAAATGTCGGAAAAAGGGCATAAAGGGCGCCTTCAAAAGCCAACACCAAAGCGAAAGCCAAAAAGACTTTCTCCAGCATTATTGAACCGCGTTTTTGGCATCCGCTTTTGCCTTGGCGGCAATCTCAGGGCAGAGCGAGTCGCTTAGCGAGCGTCCCTTGGCCGTCAGCTTGGCCACATCCACCCGCTTGCCCCGTTTCACCGTGCCGCGCTGGCTGGGTGCCAAAACGCTATTCGGGTTTTTCAGGAATTGCAAAAACGAGCTGTCGGGCGACATCACCATCGTGGTGTCTTCTTCTAGCGCCGTTGTATAGGCTTGCATGGAGCGATAAAACGCGAAGAAATCTGGGTCTTGCCCGAAGACGCGAGCAAACACTCGGGTACGGCAGGCATCGCCTTGACCGCGAATGACTTCACTATCGCGGGTCGCTTCGGCGGTTAGAACCGTCACTTGCTTATCGGCTTGGGCGCGAATGGCGCGGCCGACTTCTTGACCGCGCGCGCGAAACTCAGACGCTTCTTGTTCGCGCTCGGTTTGCATCCGACGATAAATCGCTTGGCTGTTGGCTTGCGGCAAGTCGGCACGGCGAATGCGCACATCGACAATCTCAATGCCAAAATCAGCCGCTTGCTCATTGACCAATTTGGTGATGCGGGTCATCAGCTTGGAGCGCTCGTCGCGCACCACGGTTTGGAACTCTTCCTCGCCCAAAACCGAGCGCATAGAAGAAGAGACAATCGCTGCCAGACGCGAGCGCGCCCGACGCTCATCGCGCAGGGCTTTGTAGAACTGCAATGGGTCGGTGATTTTATACCGCGTGAACGCATCCACAACCAAACGCTTCTGGTCGGAGGCAATCAGCTCTTCCGCCGGCGTATCCAAATCGAGAATACGCTTGTCGACGAAAATCACATTCTGCACGAAAGGCACTTTGAAGTTCAGCCCAGGCTCGGTAATCACGCGGCGTGGGTCGCCAAATTGCAGCACCAACGCTTGTCGCGTTTGATGCACGGTGAACAAGGAAGCCGAGGCGATAACGCCCAGCACGATGAGAAGGAAAACGGCAATCAGTCCGGTGCGTTGCATTATTTTGTCTCCTGGCTGGTCGAGCGGGCATTTAATTTGTCGAGCGGCAGATACGGTATGACGCCGCTGCCATTGTTTTCGATGATGACTTTATTGGTGCCAGACATAACTTTTTCTAACGTCTCCAAGAAAATCCGCTGGCGGGTGACGCCTTGCGCGCCACGGTATTCGGTGTAAATCGAGGCAAAGCGCGTCGCCTCACCATCGGCTTCCGCCACTGTTTGGGCGCGATAAGCTTCGGCATCGCGGCGAATGCGAACGGCCTCGCCTTGCGCCTCTGGCACCACGCGATTGGCATAGGAATTGGCTTCATTGCGGGCGCGTTCTTGGTCGGCGCGCGCGGCTTGCACATCGCGGAACGCGTCGATTACCGCAGCGGGCGGATCGACTTTTTGCATTTTCACCTGCGTGATGCCAATGCCCGCATTATAGCTGTCGAGCGTCGCTTGCATCAGCGCTTTGACTTGTTCTTCATTGGTTTGACGTTGTTCGGTCAAAATCGGCTGAATGTCGTTTTGTCCGACAATCTCGCGCATGGTGCTTTCGGCCACGGCTTTTACCGTGCCGGTTGGGTTTTGAATGTTGAACAGGAAATCAGGCGCATCATCGATGACCCAGAAAACCGAGAAATCCACGTCGACGATATTTTCATCGCCGGTCAGAATGAGGCTTTCTTCCGGCACATCGCGGGTGACGCCTGCCGAGCGGCGGTCGTCGCCAGCGCGCATACCAATGTCGACCCGATTGACCGTGGTGACTTTGGGCGTTACCGCGCTCTCAATTGGGTACGGCAGGTGATAATTTAGGCCTGGCGCGGTTTGCGTATGAAATTTGCCAAAGCGCAAGACAACGCCCTGCTCGTCAGCGCCCACGCGGTAGAAGCCGCTGATAGCCCAAATGCCAAGGAAAACCGCCAGAATAACCAGCAAGCCCGAAGTGCCGCCAGCACCCGGCACGAGGCCGTTGAAGCGGGCTTTTAAATCGCGCAGCAATTCGTCGAGGTCGGGTTCATTTCCGCGATTGGGGCCACGACTTGGCCCCCGACTTGGACCACGACCGGGGCCACGACCAGAGCCACCCCCATTGGAGCCACCCCCATTAGATCCATTGGAGCCATTCCCCCAAGGGTTTTGATTGTCTGATTTATTATCCCAGGGCATGAAACTTCCTCCTAATAGGTCTAGCTCTTTATAGGCCAGGCGCGGCGCCTTCACAATGTAACAAAGTGACGCCGTCCCCGACCCCGCGCGACCAAACCCATTGAAAGTTCAGTCTGGAGCCTTCATATAGTAAACTATGTGGGGACGGCGCGCCCGCTTTTCAAGCGCCGATAGAAAGATTTAAACATGAGCAACCTTACCGACGCAGATATTCGCCAAGCGCTCGATAGCCTAACGCCAGAGGGCGAGACGCAATCGCTCGTCGCCAGCGATCGGGTGCAGGGAATTGTCGTCAAGGGCGGCAACATCGGCTTTTCCATCGAAGTCGATGGGTTGAGCGGCGAGGCGGTAGCCGCCGTCAAAGAACAAGCCGAAGTGGCTGTGCGGGCGCTGTCGGGTGTGGTTTCGGTGACTTGCGTTTTGACGGCGCATAAGGCGCCCTCGGTAGATACCGACACCAAGCCCGCCAATCAAGGCCCGCATAATAGTGCCAGCACCGAAGTGCCGAAAGTCTTCGAGCGTATTGGCGCGGTGATTGCCGTCGCCTCGGGCAAGGGCGGTGTGGGCAAATCAACCGTGGCCGTGAACTTGGCGATATCCATGGCCAAACAGGGCAAGCGCGTTGGGCTGCTGGATGCGGATATCTATGGGCCTTCCGCGCCGCAGCTTTTAAACATTGCCAATAAACCCGATTTGAACGACGAGAAGAAACTCATCCCCATCGAGCGGCATGGCGTTTTCACCATGTCCATCGGCTATATGGTGTCGCCCGAACAGGCGATGATTTGGCGCGGGCCGATGGTGCAAAGCGCGCTCATTCAAATGCTCGACGATGTGGTTTGGCCGGAGCTGGATGTTTTGATTATGGATATGCCACCAGGCACGGGCGACATTCAATTGACCATGGCGCAGCGCATTCCCGTCACGGGCGCGCTGCTTGTCACCACGCCATCGAGCTTGGCCATGGCCGATGTGAAACGCGCCATTGTGATGTTTGAGAAAACCGAAATTCCAGTGTTTGGCCTCGTCGAAAACATGGCCTATATGAGCGCGCCCGATGGCACCCACCTGTTTCCCTTTGGCCAAGGCGGCCATGAATTGGCCGACAAGCTGGGGCTGAAACATCTTGCCGCCCTGCCCCTCGAGGCGGCCGTGCAGGCGGCGAGCGAGAGCGGCCTGCCGTTGAGTGCGGCGCAAAATAGCGCCGCAGAAACCAGCGAAACGGCGCAAGCTTTCACCGATTTAGCCGCCGCCCTCGTGCGCCAGATTTAGGAGCCCCCATGAGCGAGACCCAGAAAAAAGCCTATCGTTATTTAACCGGCACCGATGATGTCGAATTTTGCCAGCGCGTGTCCGATGCTTTGCGCGACGGCTGGGTGCTGTATGGCGCCACCACTCTGGCGGTCGACGCGCAAGGCAATCGCCATTGCGGACAGGCTGTGGTCTTGCCTGAGTTTCTAGCTAAAGATTTAAAAAATTAAGCGGTAGCCCGGGCGCATCCCATTGGGTTTTCAACAAGCGCCCGCTACTGGAGGCGGTGATATAGGCGGTTTTTAAATCCGCCCCGCCAAAGCAAATATTCGTCGTCATAAAATCATCGGTCGCCACATGGCGAATGTCACCGGTTTCCGGGTGAATGCGCGAAATACCGCCGCCGACAATCGTCGCCACGCAAATCGTGCCATCGGCTTCGACGGCCAGACTGTCGAAGAAATTCAATCCTGACGGTGACGCGATGAAGTTTTTCTGACTGGTTTGCGCCCGACCTTTTATTTTGCCCGGCGCCTCTAATTCAAAACCCCACAGCCGTGCGCCTTGGGTTTCGGCGACATAGACTTTATCTTCTTGCGGGCTTAAGCCGATGCCGTTCGGGGTCTCCATGGGAAACACCATTTGCTCGATGAAGCTGCCATCGGCTTTGGCGTAATAGACGGCGCCGCGATCTTTCAATCGGTCGAAGCCTTTGCCTAAATCGGTGAACCAAAAGCCGCCCGATTTATCGAACACAATATCATTGGGCCCCCGCAAAGGCTCGCCATCGCAAGCCGTGTAGAGAACTTCGGATTTTCCGCTCGCAAGGTCGACGCGCTCGATGCGCCCGCCAGAATAATCGGCGGCGATGTCACCAGGGTGCAGCGCGCCATTATGTTCCGCCCATGCAAAGCCGCCATTGTTGCAGACATACACCGCGCCATCGGGCCCAATGGCGGCACCGTTCGGGCCGCCGCCTAAATCTGCAATGACTTCTAGGTTGCCCGTGGGGGTGACGCGGGTGAGCGTGCCGCGCGCGATTTCCACCAGAATGACCGAGCCATCGTCCATAGCGATAGGCCCCTCGGGGAATCGTAATCCGGATGCGATTTCTTGCATGAAGCCCTCCTCTTGGCACGCCACCTCAAGGCGCGCGCCATAGGTCTAGCGGCGCTGAAGCGTGATAAAACTATAGTCGGCGCTGTCTTTTTCGCCAGCAGAAAATCGCTCGCAGGCTTGCTCTTGCCAGTCGTCGGGTTGGCTGAGGGCAAAACTTGTGTCGCCATCGGGGGTCGCGTGCACGCGTGTCAAATGCACTTTGCTCGCCAT
Source organism: Alphaproteobacteria bacterium (assembly GCA_029248825.1). GTDB lineage: Bacteria > Pseudomonadota > Alphaproteobacteria > RS24 > RS24 > UBA8337. Next base: position 9,635 of record JAQWIP010000055.1, read on the forward strand.
GGGTTCGAAGATTTTATAAATCTGTCCGCCGCCGATAATCATCAAAGTCTCGGCCTCGCCGCCTGCTTGCACCGCCGCTTCGGCCGAGGTCACGCCCAGCACGCCGTCGGGTAAATCGAGCGCGCTGCGGCTGATGACAATGTTCAATCGCCCGGGCAAAGCGCGGCCAATGGATTGCCACGTCAGGCGTCCCATAACAATCGGGCAGCCCATCGTCACTTGTTTGAAATGCTGAAGGTCAGACGGCAACCGCCAAGGCATATCGCCGGCTTTGCCGATGATGCCGTTTTCGGCCACGGCGACGACCATTTCAATGGTCGCCATTAAACCGCAATCGGTGCCGCGATATGCGGCTGCGAGACATAATCGGTCAGCTCGAAATCATCAAAGGTGAAATCGAAGATATCTTTTTTATCGGGGTTCATCACCAGCCCGGGCAGATTGCCTGGCTTGCGCATCAGCTGTTCTTTGGCTTGGTCGATATGGTTGAGATAAAGGTGCGCATCGCCCAATGTATGGATAAATTCGCCCGGCTCCAAATCGCAAACTTGCGCGAGCATTTGGGTGAGCAAAGCATAAGACGCGATGTTAAACGGCACGCCGAGGAAAATATCGGCCGAACGTTGATAGAGCTGGCAAGACAGTTTGCCGCGCGCGATATAAAACTGAAACAGGCAGTGACACGGCGGCAGCGCCATGTCTTCCACATCGGCGGGGTTCCAAGCGGTGACAATATGACGGCGCGAGTCTGGATTGTTTTTCAACTGGTCGAGCAGCTGCGTAATCTGGTCGATATGCGCGCCCCCAGGGGTTTGCCAACTGCGCCATTGCTTGCCGTAAACGGGGCCTAATTCGCCGGTTTCATCGGCCCAATCATCCCAAATCTTGACGCCGTTTTCCTTCAAATAGGCGATGTTCGTGTCGCCCGAGAGAAACCATAGCAATTCATGGATGATGGATTTCAAATGCAGTTTCTTGGTTGTCAGAACCGGAAAGCCGCGACCCAAGTCAAAGCGCATTTGATGGCCGAACACCGATAAAGTGCCGGTTCCTGTGCGGTCTTCGCGTTTTACGCCCGTGTGCAGCACGCGTTCGAGGAGAGTTAAATATTCTTTCATGGGGGTATCTTCGACGATTCTTGTGGGCGGGTGCAATGCCTTTCGCAAGCGCCTTGTTATTTACCTGTGAGAAATGATATATAGGGGCTGTCGGCTTGCCGACTATGGCGATAAACGGACTTCGTAATAAACCTATCGGACCCGGGGGCAGTACCCGGCGCCTCCACCAAATTTTTTAGCATTTTGGGGGCGAAACAGGATCGACGAGGGCGTAAAGGATGCATCCGTCGCTCGGCATGGTACCATCGTTATCGGGCCATTTTAGTAGTTGCAAATGACAACTATGCGGAAGTAGCCGTCGCTGCGTAAGCAGTCACGACCTTCACATTAAGTCCATTTCCTTCGCAGGTTTTGGCGGGGTTCGGAAGGCACCTGGCAACAGAAGCCTTCCACTTTTTGGGACCCACGAAGCAGCAAACGGAAACCCCTCTATGCCAGACGATTCGACACCAATCTTGCCGCCCTCGGGCACCGCTGAAGACTTTTATCAATATGCCGAGCGCGCCCAAACCGCCCTCTTGGATATGGTCAAAAACGTGCTGCGCCAAGTCGCGCAAGACGGG
>JAQWIP010000067.1 GCA_029248825.1 Alphaproteobacteria bacterium
TGTCCGTGGGGTTGGCGCCTGGATAGCCGCCTTCCACATAATCGAGCCCCAAGGCATCGAGGCTTTGCGCGATTTTTATTTTATCGGACACAGAAAAATCCACGCCGGCCGTTTGCTGGCCGTCGCTCAAAGTTGTGTCAAAAATATAAAGCAGCTCTCGCGCCATCGCTTACTTCCTTTGGGTTTTAAGCTGCGCCTTTGCCTTGCAGCCGAGCTGTAGCCCTATCATAGCCGATGAGTGGCAGCAAATGTTGCATTTCAGGACCATGCGCTTGCCCCGTCAGGGCTTGGCGAAGCGGCATGAAAAGCCCCCGCCCTTTGCGCCCTGTCGAGGCCTTTAGGGCGCTCGTCCAAGCCGACCAGCTTTGCTCATCCAGCGGCGCCGATGGCAAACACGCCAGCGCTTGCGCCACATAGTCGGCATCCTCGGCTTCAATAATCGGCGTAATCGGCCCGTTGATGAGCTGCACCATATCGGCGGCATCGCCTAAGAGGGTCAGATTGCCTTGGATGCTTTGCCAAAACGCCGCCCCTTCGGGCGCGCCCATGGCCTGCAAGCGGTCGGCCACATCCGCATAAGGCATATCGTGCAAAATACGCGCATTGAGACGCGTCACGTCCTCGGCGTCAAAACGAGCGGGGGCGCGACCCAGACGCGACATATCAAAGCCCGCAATCAAACTTGGCATATCGCGCACCGGCTCGACCGGATCGGCGGTGCCGAGGCGGGCAATCAACGAGTTCAGGCTCATTGGCTCCAGCCCCTGCTCGCGCAAATCTTGCAGCGATAGCGAGCCAAGGCGTTTCGATAACGCCCCGCCATCGGCCGCCAGCATCAATGAGAAATGTGCAAAAACCGGAAGCTCGCCGCCCAGCGCCGCAATCAACTCGACCTGCGCGCCCGTATTGGTGACATGGTCTTCGCCGCGAATGACATGGCTGATTTTCATATCCAAATCATCGACGACGCTCGGCAAGGTATAAAGCCACGTGCCATCGCCGCGCCGAATGACCGGATCGGACAGGCTGGCGGTTTCGATTTTTTGCTCGCCGCGCACCATGTCGGGCCAAGAAACGCTTTTGCCCGAAAGCTTAAACCGCCAATGCGGGTTGCGCCCTTCGGCTTCGAAAGCGGCAATCTCATCGGCGCTTAGCTCTAGGGCAGCGCGGTCATAGACGGGCGGAAGGCCGCGCGCCAATTGGCGTTTGCGCTTGCGGTCTAGCTCGTCTGGCGTCTCATAACAGGCATAGGCCAAGCCCTGCTGTTTGAGCTGAACAAACACTTCTTCATAGCGGTCAAAGCGTTCGGATTGTTTGGCGGTTTCATCATGGGTTAGCCCCAGCCAAGCCAAGTCTGTGTGAATGGCTTGCGCGAACTCTGGCGTCGAGCGCGCTTGGTCGGTGTCATCCATCCGCAACACGAATTGACCGCCTTGCGATTTGGCGAAGAGATAACAAAACAAAGCGGCGCGCGCATTGCCAACGTGCAGACGGCCAGTTGGGCTAGGGGCGAAACGAGTGCGAACAGTCATGTGAAATACTTTCGAAAGAGGCTAGCGCGCATCGCGGAAACCATTGGTAATAGGATAGCGGCGGTCGCGACCAAAATTGCGATTGCCAATTTTTGCACCCGGGGCGGCCTGACGGCGTTTGTATTCCGAGATATATAAAAGATGCTCAATGCGCTTCACCGTCTCGGCGTCATGGCCGCGCGCAACAATCTCCTTAAAGCTCAATTCATCTTCCACCAAGGCGAACAGAATATCATCCAACTGTTCGTAAGGCGGCAGACTGTCTTCGTCTTTTTGGTCGGGGCGCAATTCGGCGCTTGGCGGCTTGTCGATAATCGCTGGCGGAATAACCTCGCCCTCTGGCCCTAAACCGCCCGTCGGCAGATTTTCATTGCGCCAGCGACAGAGCTCGAAAACTTCGGTTTTATAAATATCCTTAATCGGATTATAGCCGCCATTCATATCGCCATAGAGCGTTGCATAGCCGACCGAGACTTCCGACTTATTGCCGGTCGTCACCACCATGGAGCCGAATTTATTCGACACCGCCATCAACAAGGTGCCGCGCAGGCGCGATTGAATATTCTCTTCAGTGATATCGGCTTGCGTGTCTTGAAACAATTCAGACAAAGCCCCCTCCACCGCATCGACGGGGCCAGCAATCGAGACATCATCGAGGCGAATGCCCAATTGTTTGGCGCAAGCGGCGGCGTCTGTCAGGCTCTCGTCGCTGGTATAGCGCGACGGCAGCATGATACAATGCACGCGATCCGCGCCCAAAGCGTCCACCGCCATGGCGGCGCAAATGGCGCTATCCACGCCGCCCGAAAGCCCCAGAAGGACGCCCGGAAACCGGTTCTTATCGACATAATCGCGCAAGCCCAGAACGGCGGCGGCATAGATATCGCCCCATTCGTTTTGGGCAACTTCATCTTGGACATCTTCGGAGGCGCTCGGCTCGCTGATTTGCCAGCCGCTTGGCGTCTCGTGCAAAGTCAAAACATACGTATCGACGCCCCAAGCGGGGCGCTGCTCGGCTAGGCTGCCATCGGCATTGACGGCAAAACTTGCGCCATCGAACACCAGCTCATCTTGGCCGCCATATTGATTGACATAGACCAGCGGCAATCCGGTTTGTTGTGCGCGGGCGCGCGCATGGGCGATGCGTTGGGCTTGTTTGCCACGCTCAAAAGGCGAGCCATTGGGCGACAGCAGCAGCTCTGCGCCATCGGCTTTCAACTGCGCGCAGACATCTTCAAACCAAATATCTTCGCAAATCGGCAACCCAATGCGCACGCCGCGTAGCTCGACGGTTTTGGGCAAAGCCCCTGCCGCGAACAGGCGTTTTTCATCGAACACCGCATAATTGGGCAAATGATGTTTATGGCGCACCGCCATTTGGCCACCATCGGCCACCACAACGCTATTATAAAGCTGGCCGTTTTCGACCATGGGCGCGCCAAAAACCAGCGCTGGCCCGCCATCGGCGGTCTCGGCCACGAGGCTTTCAACTTCGGCCTGCACGCGCGCTAAAAAGGCGCGTTTCAGCACTAAATCTTCGGGTGGATAGCCGGTTAAAAACAACTCGCTGGCCAGCACAATATCGGCTTGCGCAGCCTCGGCGCACGCGGCGCGCAGCAAATCGGCATTGGCACCAATCGCCCCCAGAGTTGGGTTGCCTTGAGCCATAGCAATTTTCAAAGTTTTTACGCCCGTTTCCATGTCGCTTATGTAGCGCGTGGGGGCGGTTTGGACAAGTAGCAGTCTCTATTTGCGCCGCGTGGGAAAACCATTGCAAAATTTGGTTTTTAGAGGCGATACTATTTTCCCAAGAAGCCCAGAACGAGAAGGAAGCGCAAAATGCTGACGCAAGAAAAATATCAGCGGATGAAGATAGAACGCCGCGCCAATGGCGTCGTTGTCGTGTCGTTAAATCGACCCGAAAAAATGAACGCCATCGACAATCAATTGCATCACGAAATGATGACCTTCAGCCGCGATTTTGCCGATGACCCCGATTTGCGCGTATTGGTTTTGGCGGGCGAAGGCAAAGCCTTTTGCGTCGGCGGCGATTTCAGCGCCGATAGCGCCATCGATATGCCAAGCCTGACCGAAGCGCGGCGCATCATCGACCATATTTTAGAATGCGAAAAACCGATTATCTCTGCCGTGCAAGGCTATGCGCTGGGGCTAGGCGCCAATATTGCGCTTTTGTGTGATGTCGTGGTGGCGGGGCCAGACGCTAAATTTGGCGACACGCATGTGAAAATGGGCATTGGCGCAGGCGATGGCGGACAGCTGATTTGGCCGATGCTCATGGGCGTCAATCGCGCCAAATATTATCTGATGACGGGCGATATGATTGGCGGCCAAGAAGCTGCGGATATGGGTTTGGTTGGGTTTTACGTCGAGGACACTAAAGACCTTTTGCCCAAAGCCCTAGAGATTGCAGACAAATTGGCCGCTGGCCCGCCCTTGGCGATTGCCGCGTCCAAAGCGGGCGTGAACGCCTATATGCGCGCCGTCTCGGCCAGCGTCATGCCCATCAGCTTGCAAGCCGAAGGCATGACTTTAAACTCGCGCGACCACCAAGAAGCGGTGGCTGCCTTTCAAGAAAAACGACCAGCTAAATTCGAAGGAAAATAATATGACGCATCCCGCTCCCAAGAGCTTTCAACAATGGCGCCTTGCCAAACATCCAGACGGCGTGCCGACACCCGATTGTTTCGAGTTGGTCGACACGCCCATGCCGGAGCTGGCCGAAGGGCAAGTGATGATTGCGACGCATTATTTTTCGCTCGACCCCGGCATGCGCGGTCGCTTGAGCGGCGATAGCTATGCGGCGGGTTTGAAAATCAGCGAGTTAATCGAGAGCGCGGGTATTGGCGAAATTGTCGCATCCCGCTCTGAGCGTTATGGGGTCGGCGATTATGTTATGGGCGGTCTGGGCTGGTGCGAAGGCAATGTGGTTTCCGACCGAGGTTTACAAAAACTCGACCCTGCCCTGTTCGACGATAAAGTGTCGATGACCGCCACCATCGGCGTTTTGGGCGTGCCGGGATTAACCGCTTGGTTTGGCCTGCAAGATTTGGGTCAGCCCAAAGCCGGCGAGACTTTGCTGATTTCCTCGGCGGCGGGCCCTGTGGGCGCAACCACGGGTCAGATTGGCAAAGCTTTGGGGCTAACTGTCGTCGGCATCGCGGGGGGCTCCGATAAATGCAGCTATTTGACCGAGCTGGGGTTCGACGCGGTGATTGACTATAAGCAAGCCAGCGATTTACCCGCCGCGATAAAAGCCGCCTGCCCCGATGGCGTGGATATTTATTTCGATAACGTTGGCGCCGAAATGCTGGACGCCGCGATTTTAAACATGCGGCTGAACGGGCGCATTGTCGTGTCGGGGCAAGTGTCGGAATATAACCGCGCGCAGCCCCATGGCATTCGCAATACCACCGCCTTTATTACCCATCGTCTGCGCATGCAGGGGCTGGTGGTTTATGATTACCATAAGCAATTTGTCGACGCGCAAGCGGCCATGGCGAAAATGATCCGTGACGGAAGCCTGCGCTATACGGAAGACATTAGCCAAGGCATCGCCGATGCGCCAAAAGCCTATGAAGCGCTATTTGCAGGCGCTAATTTTGGCCGCCGCCTCATTAAGACAATCGGATAAAGCAACCTCAAAGTAATCCCAAAGTAATCTAAGTGCTTTATTTTTATCTCTAAAATCCGTATAGCAGTCACTCGAACTTTTCGATACCACAGGCGTTACAAAGGATATTTTCATGGCTTGGACACCACAAAGCTGGCGCGACTTCCCGATTAAACAAGTTCCTGCCTATCAAGATGGCAAGGCGTTAAACGATGTTGAAGCGCGCCTAGCGAGCTATCCGCCTTTGGTATTTGCGGGCGAAGCGCGCAATTTGAAAGCCCAACTCGCAGAAGTTTGCGAAGGCCGCGCCTTCTTGCTGCAAGGCGGCGATTGCGCCGAGAGCTTTGCCGAACACCACGCCGATAACATTCGCGACATGTTCCGCGTGTTGCTGCAAATGTCGATTGTGCTGACCTATGGCGGCAAAAAACCGGTCATTAAAGTCGGGCGCATTGCGGGTCAATTCGCCAAACCACGCTCGGCCGACACCGAAACCATCGACGGCGTAGAACTGCCAAGCTATCGCGGCGACATTATCAATGGCATGGAGTTTGACGAAGCCTCGCGCGTGCCAGACCCCGAACGCCAAATCGCCGCCTATCGCCAAGCCGCCTCGACGCTAAACCTGCTGCGCGCTTTCGCCAAGGGCGGCTATGCCGACCTCAATGAAGTGCATCGCTGGAACCAAGACTTCGTTGCCGACAGCCCCCAAGGCGCACGCTACGAAGAAATGGCGCAAAAAATTGACGAAGCCATGGCCTTCATGGCCGCTTGTGGCGTCTCCAGTGCGACCACGCCGCAAATGGGCATGGTCGATTTTTTCACCAGCCATGAGGCTTTGCTGCTCGGCTATGAACAAGCCCTCACGCGCCTCGACAGCACCAGTGGCGAGCATTATGACACTTCGGCGCATATGCTGTGGATTGGCGATCGCACCCGCCAACCCGATGGCGCGCATGTCGAGTTTTTATCGGGCGTGCAAAATCCGCTCGGGCTGAAATGTGGCCCGTCACTCGAGCCAGACGAGCTGATTACCCTGCTGGATAAATTGAACCCAGAAAACGAAGCAGGACGCATCACGCTAATTGCGCGCTTTGGCCATGAAAATGTTGAGAAGCATTTGCCCGCGCTCATCCGCAAAGTCGAAGCGGAAGGCCGCAAAGTGGTTTGGTCTTGCGACCCTATGCACGGCAATACCATCAAGGCGTCGAACGGCTATAAAACCCGTCCCGTCGACCTCATCCTCAGCGAAGTGCAGCAATTTATGGCGGTGCATAAAGCCGAAGGCACGCATGCGGGCGGCGTTCATTTTGAGATGACAGGCCAGAATGTGACCGAATGTTTGGGCGGCGCGCAGGCGATTTCCGAAGAAGATTTGTCGAGCCGCTATCACACGCATTGCGACCCGCGCCTCAATGGCAGCCAAGCGCTAGAGCTGGCTTTCTTGATTTCGGAAGAAAACAGCTAAGCTTCTAAGACTTTTTACCAAGAAGCCCTTCGGCGTCTTTTTGCGATTGCTGGAGCGCTTGTGTGACCAGCTCGCAAGCCGCCATCATGGCAGGGCTTTCTTCACCCTCTTCTGAAGCGGCTTCTGAAGTGGCGTCTTTTTTGGCGACGTCGCGCGCGATGTAAATAGGATCCCCGAACACCAGAGAGCGTTGGCCAAACGGTAGCGGCAAACGCGATTTATCCCATGTGCCAGGAACCGGCAACTCGGGCGAGAAACACACCCCCACTGGCACAATCGCCGCGCCTGACATAGCCGCTAATTTAACCATGCCTGGGCCGGTTTCAAACACCGGGCCTGGCGGCACATCGGCCGTCGCTAGCACCATTTCGCCATTTTTCAAATGTTTCAACATCCCGCGAAAAGCTTGCGCGCCGCGCTTTCTCGGGTTGGTTTTCTTGCCCGCCGACTTGCCCGTGCCAGAGCCTTGGATGGACTGATAGCCGAACGGACGAATGACATTGGCAATCACCGCGCCATCGCGCGAGCGCGAGGTCAGCGCCGTAATGGGACTGTGAAACAGCCGCGCCATCGGAATGCCTTGAAAATTACGCCCATGCCAAACGAGTAAAATAATCGGCTGACGCGCCACTTGCAGCTGCACGAAAGGCCCATCTCCCGCCACCAGCAGGCTCGTCGTCGCCTCGCACAGGCGGATGTAGCGATTGACCAACCAGCCCACCAGACGCAGCGGCCAAGCGACATCTTCGGCATGGAAATTATGACCGATGGCAGGCGCGGCATCTTTGCGCACCAAACGGCCACGCTCCCAATCGATTTTGGGCAGCTCTACGTTGCGCGGATCGATGCGACGAAAATCGACTTCGCCCACTTTATCGGCCACCGAGCGCGCCGCTTTATTGGCCGCCTGACGCGCGCGTTCGGTTTGTTTGCGCACCAATTATTCGCCTCGCGGTTGTTTGAAAGTGACCATTTCTTCGGCCGCCGTTGGGTGAACCGCCACAGTGGCATCAAATTGCGCTTTCGTGGCGCCCAGGGTGACGGCAATGCCAAAGGCCTGAATCATCTCGCCGCTATCGGGCCCAACAATATGCAGCCCCAAAACTTTATCGCTCGCCTTATCGACAATAAGCTTCATCAGCGTTTTTTCATCGCTGCCCGAAAGCGTGTGTTTCATCGCGCGGAAGCTCGAGGCATAGACATCAAAATCATGCCCCGCCGCGCGCGCTTCTTCTTCGCCCATGCCCACTGTGCCAATCGGGGGCTGCGAAAATACCGCCGTTGGGATAATCGAATGGTCGACCTCTTGCGGGTTATTGTTGAACACGGTCTCGGCAAAAGCCGCGCCTTCGCGAATGGCCACGGGGGTTAATTGCGCCCGCTCGGTCACATCGCCGACCGCGTAAATACTGTCGATATTGGTTTTCGAGCGCGCATCGACCAGAATTTCCTGCTTCTTGCCCGTCGCGACACCTGCGGCCTCTAGTCCCAAATCTTGCGTCAACGGCACACGCCCCGTGGCATACATCACCAGACCTGTGGTCTGCTGACTGCCGTCTTGGAAGGTCACTTCATAGCCATCGCCTTTGGCAACAATCGAGGTGATGTCGCTATTGGTTTTAATGGTCACGCCTTTTTTGGTCATTTCCTCGCCGAGGTGATGGCGCACTTCATCGTCGAAGCCGCGCAAGATGGTTTCGCCGCGATAGACCAAGCTGGTTTTGGCGCCTAACCCGTTGAAAATGCCTGCAAATTCCACCGCGATATAACCACCGCCCACAACGATAATATCGTCTGGCAGCGTTTCGATATGGAATGCTTCATTGGAGCTAATGGCGTGTTCAATGCCCTCGATTTGCGGCATGAAGGGCGTGGCCCCCACGGCGATGAGGATGTATTTGGCGGTAATTTCTTTGCCGTTCAGCAACACCGTATGCGCATCCTTGAGGGTCGCGCGACCGGTGATAATTTCCACGCCGCTGGCCTCTAAGTTGCGAATATAAATCGCATTGAGGCGGTCAATCTCGGCGTCTTTGTTTTTAATCAAAGTCGGCCAATCAAAGCTGCTTTCGCCCACACTCCAGCCAAAGCCTGCGGCTTCTTCAAAATCTTCGGCGTAATGGCTGGCATAGACGAGTAGTTTTTTCGGCACGCAACCGCGAATGACGCATGTGCCGCCCACGCGATATTCTTCGGCCACCGCCACTTTGGCTCCATGGCTGGCGCTCATGCGCGCCGCGCGAACCCCGCCGCTGCCGGCGCCAATCACAAAGAGGTCGTAATCATATGTCATAGCTGTCCCATTTCTTGTAATCCATCTGCGCCCGCCAATACGGCTGCTGTGGCATAGCCCAGAAACAGACCATGTTCAACAACCCCTGGCACGCTTAACAAAGCCTGCGCCAAGCTTTCCGCATCCTTTATCTTTCCCAAGGCACAGTCAAAGATATAGTGTCCGCCATCGGTAATAAAAGGGGCCTCGCCTTGCCCGCGGCGCAAAACCGTGGCGCCCGCGTTTCCCGTGGCCATCAGAGCTGCGCCAATGGCGGCGGCTGTGGCGCCATGCGAGAAAATATTCACCTCGACCGGCAAGTCAAACGCGCCCAGCGTCTCGACGCGTTTGGTATCATCGGCAATGACAATCATTTTATCGGAGGCCGCCGCGACGATTTTCTCGCGCAATAAAGCCCCGCCGCCGCCTTTGACCAAACGCAACTCGGCGTCCAGCTCATCGGCGCCATCGACGGTTAAATCGAGGCGTTGCAAGTCATCCAAAGAGGCCATGGGAATATTCAGGCTTTCGGCTTGCGCGCCGGTGGCTTGCGAGGTTGGCACGCAGACCACGTTCAAACCCTCGGCCACTTGCGCGCCTAGCCCATCGACGAAATAGCGCGCCGTCGAGCCTGTGCCAAGGCCGAGCTTCATGCCATCGCGCACTTCTTCTAAGGCACGCAAAGCCGCCTTTTGTTTCATTTTCTCTACCGCCGTATCGGGTTGTAGAATTTTCGTCATCCAACTCATAAGTCACGTTCCTTTTGTATGAGCGCCCAAGCTTCATTTATCGCCGCCATACGCGCTGTCGCAATATGCATCATTTCGACGGGCATGCCACGGGCTTGCAATTGATCGGGGTGATTATCGCGCACCGCCGCCAGCCAAGCTTTGCGCACGGTTTCGTCTTCGGCATGGCGACCAAGACCCAACACCGTATAGGGGTCGACAATCGAGCCATCGTGATGGGCTTGCAGACGTTTGAAATCGCTCGTGCCAATGTTGAAAATATCCGCCACGATTTCGAGAAATTGCTGCTCCGCCGGATGCAGAACACCATCCGCATAGGCGATGTAAAACAAGACATCCAGCACGTCTTCCAGCACTTGCGGGCTGTCGGCATAAATCTGCGCCACTTGTTTGGCATAGCTATCAAAGCCTGCGACATCTTCCTGCGCGAGCAAAAACACCCGCTCCATATTGCTTTGTTCGCTCTCTGGCACGCGCATCATATCTTGCACGGCTTGCACTTCTATGGGGGAGACATCGCCATCGGCGCGGGTCATTTTGGCGGCTAGCGAAATCATCGCAATGGTGAACACCACTTGGCGGTCGCCCAAACGGTCGAGCGCAAAATGGCCCGCCAGTGCGCCCACTAGCGCGCCCGGCACACCGCCTAACGCATAGCCTGTCGCTATGCCTGCAATTTTTCCCCAAACCGACATGTGCCCACTCTAGGCAAGATTCATTATGGCGTGTAGGACAAAATCGGCGACAGCCATTTTTCGCAAAGGGCGACATCCATGCCCTTGCGTTTGGCGTAATCCACCACTTGGTCGCGGTCGATTTTGCCGACACCAAAATATTGGCTTTCGGGATGGGCAAAATACAGACCCGATACCGCCGCGCCTGGCCACATGGCAAAGCTTTCGGTCAGCGAAATACCCGCTTGCTCTTGCGCGTCGAGCAGCCCAAACAAAGTGCCTTTCTCCGTATGGTCGGGCTGCGCCGGATAGCCCGGAGCGGGGCGAATGCCCTCATACTGCTCTTCGATGAGGCCGGTATTATCCAAAGTCTCATCGCTGGCATAGCCCCAAAACTGCGTCCGCACACGTTGGTGCAGGCGCTCGGCGAAGGCTTCGGCCAATCTATCGGCCAAGGCTTTCGACATAATCGAGCTGTAATCATCGCCCGCCGCCTCGAAGCGTTTGGCCACTTCGTCTTCGCCGTGGCCGGTGGTCACCGCAAAGCCGCCGAGGTAATCGGCGCCCTCCGCGATGAAATCGGCCAGCGCGAAATTGGCGCGTTTTTTATCGCCCTCGCCTGTGCGCAGCATTTGCTGACGCAAGGTATGAAAACGCGCCCACTCATCGGAGCGGCTTTCATCTTCAAACACCACAATGTCATCGCCATCGCGCGCGACGGGCCAGAAGCCAATCACCGCTTTGGCGGTAATCCATTTTTCACCAATCATCTGGTCGAGCATATCTTGCGCATCTTGGAACAAAGACGTTGCCGCCTCGCCCACCACAGCATCCGTCAAAATGGCTGGATAGCGACCATGCAAATCCCAACTTTGGAAGAATGGCGTCCAATCAATATAGTCGCGCAGCTCCGCCAAATCGTAATTTTCGAAAGTTTTCGTCCCCGTAAATTGCGGCTTTACGGGCTGGTAGCCTTGCTTGGGCGTGAAGGCATTGGCACGCGCATCGGCAATCGGGCGGCGCTTGGTTTGCGTGCGTCCGCGCGCATGGGCTTCGGCCATGGCTTCATAATCGGCGCGCACTTCGGCTTGATAATCCGCCTTTTTCTCGTCTGACAAGAGGCTGCTAGCAACGCCCACCGCACGGCTGGCATCGGTCACATAGACGGTCTGACCCTTGGCGTAATTTGGGTTAATTTTAACCGCCGTATGCACTTTCGAGGTCGTTGCCCCGCCAATAAGCAAAGGAATATCAAGCCCTTGGCGTTCCATTTCGGCCGCCACATGGCACATCTCATCGAGGCTTGGCGTAATCAAACCGCTCAACCCGATGATGTCGACATTCTCTTCTATCGCCTTGGTAATGATGTCATTGGCCGGCACCATGACGCCCATATCAATGACTTCGAAATTATTGCACTGCAACACCACGCCGACGATGTTCTTGCCAATATCATGCACATCGCCTTTCACCGTTGCCATCAGCACTTTGCCTTTGGAGCTAGAGGTGGCCCCCGAAGCTATTTTTTCGGCCTCCATAAATGGCTCGAGATGCGCCACGGCGCGTTTCATCACGCGCGCAGATTTTACCACTTGCGGCAGAAACATTTTGCCCGCGCCAAATAAATCGCCGACTTTATTCATCCCATCCATCAACGGGCCTTCGATGACGTGCAGAGGCCGCTCAACTTGTAGGCGAGCTTCTTCTGTGTCTTCCTCGATGAAATCTGCCAGCCCATTGACCAAAGCATGCATCAGGCGATCGCGCACGGGGCCTTCGCGCCATTTCAAATCCACGACTTGTTGCGCACCCTTTTGGCCGCGATAGGTCTCGGCCACTTCCAGCAAATTATCCGTGCCATCGTCATGCCGATTGAGCAGCACATCTTCCACCGCCAGCTTTAGCTTCGGCTCAATGTCTTCATAAATGGCCAGCTGTCCCGCATTGACGATGCCCATATCCATGCCCTTGCCGATGGCGTGATAGAGAAACGCCGAGTGCATGGCCTCGCGCACGGGCTCATTGCCTCTAAAGGAGAAGGAAATGTTGGAAACCCCGCCAGACACGTGGGCGTGCGGCAGTTCTTGGCGAATGCGACCCGTGGCTTCGATGAAATCCATGGCATAATTATTATGCTCCTCAATGCCCGTAGCGACGGCAAACACATTGGGGTCAAAAATAATATCTTCGGGCGCAAAGCCGATTTTATCGACCAGCAAATCATAGGAGCGTTTGCAAATTTCAAATTTGCGTTCCGCCGTATCGGCTTGGCCGTCTTCGTCGAAAGCCATGACGATAACCGCCGCGCCATAGCGTTGGCACAGGCGCGCCTGCTCGAAAAATGGCGCTTCGCCCTCTTTCAAGGAGATGGAATTGACCACGGCCTTGCCTTGAACGCATTTCAAACCGGCCTCGATAATCGACCATTTGGAGCTATCAATCATCACTGGCACTTTGGCGATATCTGGCTCGGTCGCGGCTAGGTTGAGGAAGCGCACCATGGCGCCCTCGCTGTCCAACATGCCTTCGTCCATATTCACATCGATAATTTGCGCGCCGTTCTCGACTTGCTGGCGTGCAATCTCAAGCGCCGTATCGTAATCGCCCTCGGTGATGAGGCGGCGGAATTTTGCCGAACCCGTCACATTGGTGCGCTCGCCGATGTTCACGAAAGGAATTTCCTCGCTCAAGGTAAAGGGCTCAAGCCCCGACAAGCGCATGCGCCGCTCGATTTGTGGGATGGCGCGCGGCACATTGGCTTGCGCCGCCGCCGCAATCGCTGCGATATGGTCGGGCGTTGTGCCGCAACAGCCGCCCAAAATATTGACCAGACCCGAGGTGGCAAATTCGCCGACAATCGTCGCCATTTCTTCGGCCAATTGATCGTATTCGCCAAATTCATTCGGCAGACCCGCATTGGGGTAAATGCAAACATTGGTATCGGCGATGCGGGCAATTTCGGCCACATAGGGGCGCATTTCATCGGCACCCAAAGCGCAATTCAGCCCAACGGCGAAAGGTTTAATATGGCGCAGACTATTCCAAAACGCTTCGGTCGTTTGCCCCGATAAGGTGCGCCCAGACCGGTCGGTGATGGTGCCAGAAATCATAATCGGCAGGGTAATGCCCGTCTGCTCGAACATATCTTGCACGCCATGCACCGCCGCTTTGGCGTTGAGCGTGTCGAAAATCGTCTCAACCAAAATAATATCCGCCCCGCCCTCGATGAGCGCTTTGGTTGCTTGCGAATAGGCTTCGCGCAATTCATCGTAAGTCACATTGCGATAGCCGGGGTCATTGACCTCTGGCGAAATGGACGCCGTGCGATTGGTCGGCCCCAAGGCGCCCGCCACATAGCGCGGCCGCGTCGGGTCTTGCGCTTCCATGGCATCGCAGGCTTGGCGCGCCAATTTGGCGCCTTCCACGTTCAGCTCATAGGCCAGATTTTGCATATCATAATCGGCTTGCGCAATCGTCGTGGAAGAGAACGTATTGGTCTCCACAATGTCACTGCCCGCCTCGAGATAAGCGGTATGAATATCGCGAATAATCTCCGGCTGGCTCAGCGACAAGAGGTCGTTATTGCCTGTCACATCGGTGTGATAATCGGCAAAACGCGCGCCGCGATAGGCCGCTTCGTCTAGCTTATGGCGCTGAATCATCGTCCCCATCGCGCCATCCAGCATCAGAATGCGCGATTGGGTTAGCTTGGGTAGCGCTTCAATTCGGCTCTCGCGGGTCCAACTCATGGCTTAACTTTCTGTTTGTAAGGGGTTGCCCAATTGCAAAATTCGACACACGGCAAAGGTCAAATCCGCTTGGTTGAGCGTGTAAAAATGCAAATGCTCGAAGCCTTCTTCCAGCAGTTTACGGCATTGGTCAACTGCGACAGAGGCGCCAATAGTTTTGCGAGTATCGAGGTCTTCGTCGAGGCCGTCATAAAGCGCTATCAGCTCGTCCGGCATATGCGCCCCGCAGGCCTCGGCCATGCGTTTGGCACCAACGAAATTCGTCGTCGGCATAATGCCAGGCAAAACCGGAATGCTGACATGCGCCGCCGCCAGCGCATCGCGAAAGCGCAAATGCGCCTCCGTATCAAACACGAATTGCGTAATCGCGCGGGTGGCGCCCGCATCTATTTTGGCTTTCAGCAAATCAATATCATCGCTTAGCGAGGTCGATTCCGGATGTTTTTCAGGATAAGCGCTGACCGTAATATCAAAGCCGCCGCGTTTGGCCAGCGCTTCGATGAGTTCCACCGAGCCGCTATAGCCATCGCCATGGGCACAAAAAGCGCCCATGTCAGGCATGTCGCCGCGCAAGGCCACAATATGTTTCACGCCCGCCGCCGCATAATCATCGACCACGCTATCGACTTCGGCCTTGCTGGCCGCAACGCAGGTTAAATGCGCGGCTGGCTTTAGCTTGGTCTCCTCGATGATGCGCTTGACGCAAGCATGCGTGCGGTCGCGCGTCGAGCCGCCGGCGCCATAAGTGACCGACACAAAATCGGGGCCAAGCGGAGCCAGACGTGAGATATTATGCCAAAGCTTATCCGCTGCCGCCTCGGATTTGGGCGGGAAAAATTCAAGACTAATCGCGGTCATACTGGGTTCCTATTTTCTTTTTCAGGCTGGTTTGGCTTTTGGGCTTGCCACATGGCCACGGTTAACGCTTGCGCGCCAGAGGCTGGCTCCGGCGATAGGCTTTGGGTTTCGCCGACCTGCAATCCGCTTTGGGCGAGCATGGCGCGCATGTCCCCATCGCCAAATCCAAGTCGACGATGGGCATGGTCGTCGCGCAGGCTTTCCATTTCATGCGGTGCGAAATCGGCAATCAGCACGCAGCCCCCTGGCGCCAAAATACGCGCCGCTTCATTGAGTGCGCGTTGCGGGTCGTCGAGGAAATGCAGCACTTGGTGCAAAATCACCACGCTGGCGACATTGTCTTCCAGCGGTACATTGGCGCAATCGCCTTGGCGCACCTGACAGTTTTTCGCGCCCACTTCATCCAGTTTGCTGCGCGCCAGCGTGAGCATATCGGGGCTGACATCAAAGCCGATGGCGCGTTGCGCCCGATGGCCGAAAATCTCTAACATGCGCCCCGTGCCGGTTCCCAAATCAACCAGCAGCTCCATCTCGCCCGAATGCGCTTGCAGCTGATGCGCGATTTTTTCTTCCACCGCAGTTTCGGGAATATGACGAGCGCGCAAATCGTCCCAACTGGCGGCATTGGCGGCAAAATAATTCTGCGCCCGTTCGGCGCGGCTTTGGCGGACTTCGTTAAAACGCTCGCGGTCGCGCAAAATATCATGGTCTTCTTCGGGGATATGACGAATGATTTGCGCCAAAACGCCCGATACAGGCGTGCCTTCATGCAGGCGATAAAACACCCAACTGCCCTCGGGATGGCGTTGCACCAGACCCGCATCGGCCAGAAGCTTCAAATGCCGCGAAATGCGCGGCTGGCTTTGCGACAGCACTTGCGTCAACTCAGAGACGGTCAACTCGCCAAGCGCCAGAATGGCGAGGATGCGAAGCCGTGTCGGTTCTCCCGCGGCACGTAGGGATGTAAGAAGCTGTTCCATGCTGAGTTTATACATAAACATATCCTTATATGTCAAGCCTCAAGCCGATTTATCCCGAATAATCTTGCCTACGCCGGCCATAAAGGTAAAAAAAGCCTCTCCCCTCTTTTCCCGAGCGTCAAATAGGCCTAGCTTCTAGGTATAAAAACGGAGCGAACCCCGATGATGAAGCGACTTCAAAACCTTTTCCTTGCCAGCTTACTGGCGTCCAGTCTGGCGGCTTGTGCCAGCTCAAGTTCTGTGCAGGCCGATTTGGATCGAGACCCCTATGAGGGGTTCAATCGCAAGATGTTTGCCGTTGAGCAGACTTTGGATGCCTATGTGCTGGAGCCGGTGGCCAAGGGCTATCTTTATGTGCCGCAGCCGGTGCGCGGTTCGTTTCGCAATTTTTTGAACAATCTCATCTCGCCCGTCACGCTGGCCAATGATTTATTTCAAGGCGAGATGGCGCGCGCCGGCACCACCGCGCTGCGCCTTGGGCTGAACACCGTGGTCGGCCTTGGCGGCCTGTTCGACCCCGCCTCGCGGCTGGGGCTGGAGCGCCATGAAGAAGACTTCGGCCAGACTTTGGCCACCTATGGCGTTGCCCCTGGGCCATATTTATATGTGCCAATGCTGGGCCCCTCGCCGCCGCGCGATTTATTCGGCTGGGGTTTCGACTGGCTATTTGACCCCGTCACTTACTTGGGCAGCGATATCCTGACCGGCCCGATTTTGCGCTATACGCTAGACGGCGTCGATGCGCGCGCCACCAACCTCGGCATTATCGACGAGATTGAACGCAGCTCCATCGACTTCTATGCGACGGTGCGCAGCCTGTATCGGCAAAACCGAGACAGCGAAATTAACAATGGGGTGACCAACCTCGACGATTTACCCGACATCGACGCGCTCGATGATTTAGACGATTTTTAGGAGCCACCCCATGCGATTGACCTTTCAAAGCCTAGCTGTTTTCGCCCTCTTGCTGATGCCGCTGTCGGCCACGGCGCAAACCAACGCTCCCGATTTGAGCAAAGCTCAGGCTTTTGTCACCGAATTGTCGCAGGATGCGATTGTCATTCTATCGGGCGAAACCACGCGCGCCGGTCGCGAGGCGAGCTTTTCTAAACTGCTCAATGAAAAAGCCAATATGCGCCGCATCGCGCGTTTTACGCTGGGGCAATTCGGCCGCAAAATATCCAAGCCAGATTTTGAAACCTATCAAGCCCTGCTCAATACCTTCATTGTAAAGGTCTATGCCAATCGTCTGGGCGAATATTCCGATGAAAAAGTGATTGTCGGCAAAGCCCAGGCGAAAAAGAAAAACGTCATCGTGGAAAGCCGCATTGAGTTTGCCAATGGCCGCGACCCTATCGATGTCGATTGGTGGCTGCGGCTCGAAAAAGACGGCAGCTTCACCCTGTTTGATGTGCGGGTGTTGGGCGTCTGGATGGCGCAAGAACAGCGCGATAGTTTCGCCTCTGTGCTGAAAAACAACCGTGGCGACATCAACGCTTTGCTCGACCATATCCGTAGCAAAATATCCACCGACCCAGAAAACAGCTAAAACCCAAGCGTTTTTAAGCCCC
>JAQWIP010000086.1 GCA_029248825.1 Alphaproteobacteria bacterium
AAAGCCGCCGCCCTGTTTCGCGCCGCCGAAGTGGCCTTGGACTCGGCAAACCAAAGAAAGAACAGGTCTTAATGCTCACGCTGATTGATAATTACGACAGTTTTACGTTCAACCTCGTGCAGTTTCTTGGCGAGCTGGGACATGATTGCAATGTGGTGCGTAATGATAAAGCCACGCCAGAAGAAATTTTTGCCAGCAAGCCCGAAGGCATTGTTATTTCGCCGGGCCCTTGCGACCCCGATAAGGCGGGCATTTGCCTCGAGCTGGTTAAAACCGCGCCTGCCGATTTGCCTATTTTTGGTGTCTGCTTGGGGCATCAATGCATCGGCCAAGCCTTTGGTGCCAAAGTGGTGCGAGCCGATAAAATTATGCACGGCAAGCTGAGCGATATTCAGCACACGGGCAAAGGCCTGTTTGAAACTCTGCCGCAGCCGCTCACGGTGACGCGATATCACTCGCTGATGATTGCCCCTGATAGCGTGCCAGAGTGCCTCGATGTCATGGCGCAAACCGACGATGGCGTCATCATGGCGGTGCAGCATAAAACCCGTCCGGTTTACGGGCTGCAATTTCACCCCGAGAGCATTGCCTCCGTGGGCGGCCATAAAATGATGGCCAAGTTTTTGCGCGTCGCAGGGCTGGATGTCGAAGACGCCCGCATCCCCCAAGACGCGGCTTTGAAAGTTTAAAAGAGTTAAGAGGAATTTCAAATGGATGCGCTAAAACCTACCCTAGCGATTTTGCAAAGCGGGCGCCCGCTGACCGCCAGCGAAGCCAGCACCGCCTTTGAGGTTATTTTAAGCGGCGAGGCCAGCCCCGCCCAAATCGGATCTTTTGTTACCGCCCTTCGGGTGCGCGGCGAAACCATCGACGAGATTGCGGCGGGCGTTTCGGTGATGCGCGCCAATGCCATGAAAGTGAAAACCCCAACCCATGTGCTAGACACCTGCGGCACGGGCGGCGATGGCAGCGGCTCGTATAATATCTCGACCGCCGTGGCCATCGTGGCCGCCGCTTGTGGTGCCTATGTCGCCAAACATGGCACGCTGGCGCAAAGCTCTAAGTCGGGCTCCTCGGATGTCTTGCAAGCCTTGGGCGTCGAGCTGAACCTCACAGCAACTGCCTTGGAGCAATGTATCAATGAGATCGGCATCGGCTTTTTATTCGCGCCCAATCATCATGCCGCCATGCGCCACGTGGCGCCCATTCGCAAAGAATTGGGCTTTCGCACGATTTTCAATCTGCTCGGCCCCCTGTCCAATCCGGCGGGTGCCAATCGCCAATTGCTTGGCGTGTTCGACAAGCAATGGGTCGAGCCGCTGGCGCATGTGTTGAAGAAACTTGGCTCGGAACGCGCTTGGGTTGTGCATGGCTCGGATGGCATGGATGAGTTGACCACCACCGGCCCCAGCACGGTGGCGAGCCTTCGCAAAGGCGAAATCAACGTGTTTGAAGTGACCCCCGAAGACGCCGGCCTTGCGCGCGCCAAACCCGACGATTTGGTCGGCGGTGCGCCAGACGAAAATGCGGCGGCCATGACCGCCCTGCTCGAAGGCGAGATGGGGGCGTATCGCGATATCGTATTGTTCAACACCGCCGCCGCTTTGTTGGTCTGCCACAAGGCCGAGACTTTGAAAGAAGGCGTCGAGATGGCGGCACTCGCCATTGACGATGGCGGCGCGCGCGCTGTGCTGGCCAATCTGGTGACCACCTCGCAAAAGCTGGCGAGCTAAGCGATGGCATCTCCCGCAACCGATATTCTGGCGCATATCACCGCCTATAAGTTGGAAGAAATCGCCGCAGCCAAAGCCGCGCGTCCGCTAGCTCAAGTGATGCAAGACGTAGCCGCTTTGCACGACACGGGCGACCGCCCGCGCGGCTTCCTCGATGCGTTGAAAGCCAAAGCGGCGCAAAAAAAGCCTGCTCTGATTGCCGAAATCAAAAAAGCCAGCCCGTCGAAAGGCCTCATTCGGGCTGACTTTAACCCGCCCATCCTCGCGCAATCCTATGCGCAAGGCGGCGCGGCGTGTCTTTCCGTTCTCACCGATGCCCCAAGTTTTCAAGGCGCGCCAGAGTATCTCGTGGCGGCGCGCGCGGCTTGTGCGCTTCCGGTTTTGCGCAAAGATTTTCTGTATGACCCCTATCAAGTGGCCGAGGCTAGAAGCTGGGGCGCCGATGCCATCCTGATTATTTTGGCTTCCACCAGCGATGCGCAAGCCAGCGAGCTTTACGAAGCGGCCACGCAATTTGGCATGGATGCCTTGTTTGAAGTGCATGACGCGCCAGAGATGCAGCGTGCCTTGGCCTTAAAGCCGAAGCTCTTGGGCGTCAATAATCGCAATTTGCGTAGCTTTGAAACTCGTCTCGACACCACGCGCGAGCTGATGGCGCTGGTGCCCGACGATGTGTTTCTGGTCAGCGAAAGTGGCATTGCCACGGGCGCCGATGTGCGCGGGTTGATGGACGATGGCATTCCAGCGTTTTTGGTCGGCGAGAGCTTGATGCGGCAAGAAGATATTGTCGAAGCCACGCGGAAATTAACCGAATCATAAATATTTGAAAACAAGCCACTTGCACCCAAATGCGAATAAAAGTAGAACAAAAGAGTTAGCGATTCGTTCTTCTTTGGGGGCCCCTATGCTTACGAAAAAACAATATGAACTTTTGTTGTTTATCAATGAACGTTTAAAAGAGACGGGCGTATCCCCCAGTTTTGACGAAATGAAAGAGGCTTTAAACCTGCGTTCCAAGTCTGGCATTCACCGCCTCATCACCGCTTTAGAAGAACGTGGTTTCATCAAACGCTTGGCTCACCGCGACCGAGCGCTCGAAGTGGTGAAACTTCCCGATACAATGTCGGCCAGTCTGGCCAGCCCCTCGCGCGCCAGTGCGCCGCCTGTGGCTGCCAATGACGACCGCTCGATGTCGATATCTGTGATGGGTCGCATTGCGGCCGGCACGCCCATTGAGGCGCTTCAAGAAGAAGTGAATCAAATCTCTGTTCCGATGGAAATGCTCCGCTCAGGAGAACATTATGCGCTCGAAGTACACGGTGATTCGATGATTGAAGCTGGCATTCTGGATGGCGACACGGCCATTATTCAAAATGGCGCGACTGCCGATAATGGTGAGATTGTCGTCGCTTTGGTCGAGGGCCATGAAGCGACTTTGAAGCGCTTGCGCCGCAAAGGCGAAATGATTGCTTTGGAAGCGGCCAACCAAGCCTATGAAACCCGCATCTTCCGCGCCGACCAAGTGCGCGTGCAAGGGCGTCTGGTTGGGCTTATTCGCAAATATTAGGGGCTAGATTATTGTTCCCAAAGGCGGCTTCGTGCCGCCTTTTTTATGGATAATTTTCGGCTATTGCTGACGATTTGCAGCGGCACATTAACGTGCAGCACGGATTTATCAAGCAGCAAAGCCTCACACGGATAATCTTTGGCCGATAAAAACGGCAGGATAACCAAAAGCGGCCGTAAAACTGACGATAAGCATCGAAAAATGGTGTTGGCGCATGCGAGGCTCTAGGGTGTAAAGTGAAATTGTGCTATGAGCATGGCGCAATAGTGAAACAGTCTGCGCTTGGCCGCCACCGACCAAGACGTGCATTAAATTAACAACACACGTTAAAGGCGAAGCCCTAATCTTTGCCCGTTCCAAAAGGAAACCCGCCCCATGAGCGAGCCCCAAAAAGTCATCACCCGCTTTGCCCCCTCCCCGACGGGTTTTTTGCACATTGGCGGCGCCCGTACGGCTTTATTCAACTGGGCTTTTGCGCGCCATCACGGCGGCACGTTTTTGCTCCGCATCGAAGACACAGACCGTGCGCGCTCGACCCAAGAAGCCATTGACGCGATTTTGGATGGCATGAATTGGCTCGGTTTAGACGCCGATGAAGCGCCAAGCTTTCAGCACGCCCGAGCGGCGCGCCATGTAGAAGTGGCGCACCAGCTCTTGGCCGCCGGACAGGCCTATAAATGTTTCTGCACGGCCGAGGAAGTGGAAGCCATGCGCGAAGCCGCCCGCCAAGCTGGCGACCCGTTGCGCTATAACGGCACTTGGCGCGACCGCGACCCCGCCGAAGCCCCCGCCGAGGCGCCTTTTGTTATCCGCTTTAAGGCGCCGCAATCGGGCGAGACGATTTTGCAAGACGCCATTCAGGGCGAGGTAACTTTTGCCAATGCGCAATTCGATGATTTGATTCTGCTGCGCTCGGATGGCTCGCCGACCTATATGTTATCCGTCGTGGTGGACGATTACGATATGGGCGTGACCCATTTAATTCGTGGCGATGACCATTTGACCAATGCTGGGCGCCAAGCGCAAATCTACGCCGCGCTCGATTGGCCGCTGCCGATTTTCGCGCATATGTCGCTCATTCACGGAGCCGATGGCGCCAAATTATCCAAACGCCACGGCGCTTTGGGCATCGATGCCTATCGCGATATGGGCTATCTGCCCGAGGCCATGCGCAATTATCTGGCGCGCCTCGGCTGGAGCCATGGCGATGAAGAAGTTTTCTCAACCGCGCAATTGGTCGATTGGTTCTCGCTCGACGCCGTGGGCAAAGCCCCCGCGCGGTTTGATATGGAGAAGCTAGATTACGTCAACGCGCAGCATTTAAACCAAGCCGATGACGCCGATTTAACCGCCCTCTCCCTCGCCCTCGACCCCGAGTTGACGCCTTTCACGGCGCAAGTTGAGGCCGGCATGGGGTTATTGAAAGAGCGCGCCTCTCGCTTGGGCGATTTGGTCGCGGATGCGGCGTTTTTAAAAGCCGCACGCCCGATTGGCGTGGATGAAAAGCTGGCCAAACACTTAAATGAGGCCAATTTGGCGCATTTAGCGACCCTGCACGATGCCTTGCAAGGGCTTGAAACTTGGGCGAGCGAGCCGATTGAGGCCTGTATAAAGGCCTATATGGACGCCCACGAGCTGAAAATGGGCAAATTAGCCCCTGCGTTTCGGGCTGCCTTGGTGGGAAACAGCCAATCTCCGGGGATTTTCGACGTTTTATCCCTTTTGGGACGAGACGAGGCTTTGCGCCGATTAAAAGATAAAATTGGCTAAAAACGACGATTTTTTAGGGCAAAGCTGGCGGTAAGCCAAGTTTTGTGCTAGAAGGTGCCAAACCAAAATACACATAAACGAAAAACAGGAGACTGCTATGAGCGGATCGGATAACGCAAAACTTTCAAGCCTAGGTAAGGATTACGATTTCGGCATCCACGAAGGCACCGTTGGCCCAAGCGTTATCGACGTTTCCTCGCTCTACGGTCAGACCGGACAATTTACCTATGACCCCGGCTTCACCTCGACCGCCAGCTGTAAGTCAGAAATCACCTTCATCGATGGCGAAGAAGGCGTGCTTTTGCATCGCGGCTATCCGATTGAGCAATTGGCCGACCAAGGCAATTTCATCGAGACCTGCTATTTGCTTTTGAACGGCGAATTGCCAAATGCCGCCCAACTCGAAGAGTTTGAAGGCGCGATTACCAATCACACGATGCTGCACGAGCAAATGAATCGCTTTTTCCATGGCTTCCGCCGCGATGCGCACCCGATGGCCATTATGGTCGGTGTGGTTGGCGCGCTGTCGGCTTTTTACCATGACAGCACCGATGTGAACGATGCCGAGCAACGCAAAATTGCCAGCCGTCGCCTGATTGCCAAAATCCCAACCATTGCCGCCATGGCCTATAAATATTCCATCGGCCAGCCCTTCGTCTATCCGCGCAATGATTTGGACTATGCCTCTAACTTCTTGAACATGTGCTTTTCTGTGCCATGCGAAGAAACCAAAGTGAACCCGGTTCTGGCGCGCGCCATGGATCGCATCTTCATCCTACACGCCGACCACGAGCAGAACGCCTCGACCTCGACCGTTCGTTTGGCTGGCTCTTCGGGCGCCAACCCATTTGCTTGCGTGGCAGCCGGCATTGCTTGCCTTTGGGGGCCAAGCCACGGCGGAGCCAATGAAGCCGCGCTCGATATGCTGGCCGAAATTGGCTCGGTAGACCGTATTCCAGAATATGTCGCCAAAGCCAAAGACAAAAACGACCCATTCCGTTTGATTGGCTTTGGTCACCGCGTCTATAAAAACTACGACCCACGCGCCCGCGTGATGCAAAAAACTTGCCATGAAGTGCTGAAAGAAATGGGCATTAAAGATGACCCGCTTTTGGATGTGGCGATGGAACTCGAAAAAATCGCTTTGGAAGACCCTTACTTCGTTGAGAAGAAACTCTATCCAAACATTGATTTCTATTCGGGCATCACCTTGAAAGCCATGGGCTTCCCGACTTCTATGTTTACCGTATTGTTTGCGCTCGCGCGCACCGTCGGATGGATTGCGCAGTGGAATGAAATGATTGAAGACCCAAGCCAGCGTATTGGCCGTCCGCGCCAACTCTACATTGGCTCGGCGCCTCGCGACTACGCAGACATTAAAACACGCTAAATTAAGACGCCAAATCTAGGGTAAAAGCCGCCGCTCGTTCGGCCGGCTTTTGCCCTTCATGGCGCATGGCGGGCGCAAATTTGGCCAGCATATCACCATATTGCGCATGCACGTCATCGTCTTCCAACATCGCTTGCAGTGTCGGCGTAATATCTTGCGGCGTGCAACGCCATTGCAAAAACTCGGGCATGGCTGGCGCATCGAGAATGAGATTGACCAGCACCGCGCTCGGCACTTGCATGGTGCGCATCAGCATATCGCCCATCAGCCCCATATCATAAGCCACCACGGTCGGCAGCCCAATGAGCGCCAGCTCCATCGTGGCCGTGCCAGAAGACGCCAAAGCCGCGCGCGCGCACTTAAAGGCCGCAAATTTTTCAGCCTCGTCTTCGACATAAATTGGTTTGCCCGGCCAATGAGCGGTTTTCTCGCGCACGAAATCGGCCATATGCGGCACCAGTGGAATAATCGGGCGAATGTTTTCTATGCGGCCATCGAGGCGGCGCAAGACATCGCCAAACACCGGACTGAGCGATTTCACTTCGCTCAACCGACTGCCTGGCAAGATTACCAAAGGCACATCTTTGGCCTTTAAGCGGTAGCGTTTGGCAAAATCAGGTAGCGGCTCTAGCGCGTCGAGGCGGTCGCGAATGGGGTGACCGACAAAATGACACGCCGGCCCATCGCTGGCGGCAAACACATCTGGCTCGAACGGTAGAAACGCCATGACCGCATCAAAATAGCCCTTCATTTTTTTCGCCCGCCCGCGTCGCCAAGCCCAAACATGGGGCGCCACATAGCAAATAATCGGCAAATCTGGCCGCTTGGCTTTCACCCGTTTGGCCACGCGGTGATTAAACTCTGGGCTATCAATCAGCACTAAAACATCGGGCTCGCTGGCCAAAGCATGCGCCACGGCTTGGTCGACCAATCGGAACAGACGCGGCAAGCGCGGCAGAATTTCGCGCAAGCCCATGACGGCAATCTCGGACATATTGAAAATCGATGCCAGACCGGCGGCGCTCATTTTCGGGCCGCCGACACCGGTAATCATCGTGCCGCTTTTTTGCGCGCGCAAGGCCAGCATTAAATCCGCACCGAGCGCATCGCCCGAGGTTTCCCCAGCCACAATCATAATATGTTTATCGCTCGCCATTAGCTCGCTTCCAATCCGACCAAAAACAAGCCTTGCGCTTCGGCCAGTTCGACCATGGCCTCAAAATCATCGAATAGCGCGCCGCCCACCTCATAGACGATGCCAGCCAAATGGGCTTGCGCCGCCAGTTCCACCGTGCGCTTGCCCAATGTCGGCAGGTCAATGCGGCGGTCTTGTTGCGGCTTGGGCAATTTTGCCAATACGCCAGATTTCGCGGCTGGTGTGCCGAGAAACTCTGGCGCCAATCCTGCGACACGCTGCAATAAAGAGTCTGTGCCTTCGGGGCCTTCAATGCCCAATACCAAACGCTGCGCCACGACCACACTCTGGCCAATGTCTTGCGCGCCGATGGTTTTGGCAATCTCGCGCGCGCGCGAAATATCATCCGCATGGGGGTCGTGCGAATGCGAGGTTTGCGCCCCTGCCCGACCCGTCAAAGCCGATAAGACAGACTCGGCTGGCTGAAGCATCAGACCGCGCGATTGAAAATAAGCGACGATGAGTTTTAACAATTGGTCGTCGCCCGCCTGCTCTCCGGCCATGGCTTGTTCGACGAACCATTGGCCGCCCTCGTCATAATCGAGCGTCTCTAATTTGGGGCGTTGAATGCCGCCAAGGATAATCATCTGCGTACATCCCGCGCCTAACAAGTGGTCGGCCGCAGCTTTTAAATGCCCCAGCGGCGACCAGACATGCGGATAGGTTTCGATGCCCGCATCGGCTTCTTTTTCCAATCCTACGATAAAAATCTCGCCGCCCGACGCCACTTGCGCCGCCGCGACCTGCAAGGGCAAGGCGCCATTTCCGGCGATCAATCCAAGCGGGGCTTGGCTCATGACGCTACCGATTGCGCGGGGTGCAATAGCCCCGATTTTGTTCAACCCGCATAAATTCAACCACCGTCTGAACACAAGCACTGCCAGCATGTTGCTGCGCCGCATTGGCCAGACGGGTCATCAGCGCGCCTTCGGTTTCGATGAATAGGCTTTTGTGCAAAGCCCGCAAAGCATTGATTTCCGCGCGCTCAAAATTACGCCGCTTCAGACCTACCAAATTCAAGCCAGACAGAACCGCACGGTTTCCGGTCGCTGCGCCAAATGGAATGACGTCTTCGACCACCAAACTGCCCGCGCCGATAAAAGCATGTTCGCCAATGCGGCAGAACTGATGCACGCCGGCAAGCCCGCCCAGAATTGCATAATCACCGACCATAACATGGCCGCCGAGCGTGGCATTATTGGCAAGGATTACATGATCCCCCACGATGCAATCATGCGCCACATGCGCGCCCATCATGAACAGGCCATCATGGCCCACTTTGCTAAGCGCCCCGCCGCCTTGCGTGCCGGGGTTCATGGTTACATGTTCGCGAATGCGATTGCGCTCGCCGATTTCGAGAAAGACTTCCTCATCGCCAAATTTCAAATCTTGCGGCACATGGCCAATCGAGGCGAAAGGATAAATATGCGTCTGCGCGCCAATCTTGGTATTTCCGGTCACCACCGCATGCGATTCCAACACCACTTCATCGCCCAATTCGACGTTTCCGGTCACGCAGCAATAGGGCCCAATTTTGACCCTCTTGCCCAGTTTCACACTATCATCGATAATCGCGGTTGGATGTATATCACTCATAAATTGCTCCTGACCTAACCTCTAAGCCGAGTTCAAAGGCGCAGCAAATAAACGATTGTGACGATTTATTACGATTTTTTCTGGCGCTCGGCGTCTTTGCGCAAGCGGCTGACCAAAGCCATTTCGCGATATAACTCGCTGCGCAAGCGACCCGGCGAACCAGCGATTTGGCTATCGGCGGGAAACGAACGCAACACCGCAGCTTGCGCCGAGATAACACAGCGGTCGCCAATGGTGACATGGCCGGTTACCGCCGCACAGCCGCCCATTTGCACATAATCGCCCAGCACACTGCTGCCGGCGATGGCGCAACTGGCGGTGATGAAACAATGGCGTCCCAGCTGCACATTATGCGCCAGATGCACCAGATTATCGAGCTTGCTGCCCTCGCCAATCATCGTGTCGCCAAAGGCGCCTCGGTCGATGGAGGCATTGGCGCCAATCTCGACATCGGCTTGCACGATGACGCGGCCAATTTGGGGAATTTTTATATGCGAGGCTCCCGCCGCGAAGCCAAAGCCATCACTGCCGACAACCGCGCCGCTGTGAATAATCACGCGGTCGCCGATGAGGGCATAGGCCACACTGGCATTGGGCAAGACGGTGCAGTCGCGCCCCAAAACCACGCCGTGGCCAATGCTGGCGCCTGCGCCAAGGCTGCTTCCATCGCCAATCTCGGCGCCCGCGCCAATCGATACATTGGGGGCTATTTCAACGTTTTTGCCAATCTTGGCGCTGGGATGAATAAGCTCGGCTCCGCTGACGCCGCCCAAGGGGCGTGATTTCGCCGCGTCGGGATAGAATATTTGAGCGATTTGCGCCATGGCCCGATAGGGGTCGGGGCAGATAACCGCGACCGCCGTGTCGGGGCAAAGCTCGGCGTGTTCGGCTTTTATAAAAACCGCCGCCGCCTTGGTCGCGGCTAAGTCATCGCTGCGTTTCACGTCAGAAAAAAAGCCGAGCGCATCGCGCTCAGCTATTTCCAAAGAGGCAATATTTGCCAATTCAAGGTCTGCATTTACCCCATCGAGACCAACCAAGTCGGCTAGGTGAGACAGCGCAAACGGCCCTTCGCGTCGATAGAAACGCGGGTCTGCCATCGGGTTATTTCTTACCCTTTTTGGCGGCCACTGGTGTGACTTTGACCGACTTTAATTTCTTGTCGAGACGCTTGACCAATTCATTGGTCACATCTGTCGTTGGGCCGGCAAAAAACACGGCCTGACGACGCAAGACGATATCGGCTTTGCGCTCTTTCGAGATGTCGCTCAATTGCTGTTCTGCAATCTTGATGACTTGTTGCGCGGCGCGTTGGCCACCCGCTTGGATGGCTTGAGTTTTTTCATTCACGCTTTGGCGCAATTCCAAATCTTTCAGTTGCAACTCTTCAACTTTGCCTTTCAAGGCTTCTGGCGCCATGAGCTTTTGCTGCTCGCGCAATTTAGAGGCTTCTTCTTGCAATTTCTGAGCGGCTTTTTCTGTGTCGGAGCGCACTTTGGAGGCTTGGGTTTCGAGTTGTTTCGCCATGCTTTTGCCGGCTTTCGACAGGGCAATCGCGCGGTCAAGGTCAAACACAAGAATGACGGATTCGGCAGACGCCAGACTTGGCGCACACAACACAGCTAGGGCCACAATGGCGGCTCGTAAATTCATTTTAAACACTTTTATATTCCCCTTTAAAAGCTGGATCCGATGGTAAACCGGAAAAACCGAGTTTCGTCATAATCTTCTTTAGCAATTGGTCGCGCAAAGTCAAACCGCACGGGGCCAAATGGCGAGCGCCAAGAGAAGCTCAAACCATAGGTTGCCCGAAAGGCCATTTCATCTTCAATCTGCGACGTCGCACTGGGCGCCTGATCGGTCTCGCCCAAAATGCCGAAATCAACAAAAGCATTGGCGCGCATGCCCACTTCTTTAGGAATGCCAAGCGGCAGCGACACTTGCGTGGTGCCCGTAATATAGCGGTTGGAACCAAGCGCATAGCCAGAGTTTAAATCGCGTGGGCCCAAGCCGCCGCGTTCAAAGCCACGGAAATCGCGCCCCCCGCGAAAGAAGCGGTCATTATAATTAATGCTGCCGCCCTTATAGTCGTGAATAATGCCCATGTTCAACTTGGCCTGAAACACCCAGCCCTCGGCCAGCTCTTCAAAAAAGTTCGCCTGCCCGGTGGTGCGCAAGAAAGAGACATCGCCAGAGGGGCCAGAAATATCTTGCCCAAAACTCAAATTCCAACCATCGGTCGGGCTCACCACATCGTCGCGTTTATCAATCGAATAATAATAGCCAAACACATGTTTGGTGTTTTTATAGCTCGGGTTAATTTCCGCGCTCGTGGTGTTATTGCTTAAGCTGTCTTGCGTGATGCTGGTGAATAAGGACAAGCGGCCATCTTCCGATAGCGGGAAGCCAAGCGAGAAACTGGCGCCCTGCTCGGTGGTTTCTAGCCCGTCGCGATATTCGTAATCGGTGTCCGTGTTGAACAGCGAGAACCCCGCCGACACATCCCGACCGAGAAAATATGGCTCGGTAAAACCAAAACTATAGCGCTGCACCTGATTGGAAAGTCCTAAGTTCAGCCGCAAAGTCTGGCCGCGCCCCAAGAAATTACGCTCGGCAACCGAGAACTGCGTGGTCAAATCTTCGGCCGACGAATAGCCAACCCCAAAGCTCAACTCTCCGGTCGGCTGCTCGCGCAAGTTCACATCGACCACGGTTTGGTCTTCATTGGTGCCTGGCGTCTCGGTCACTTCGACGGCGCCAAAGAAGCCGAGCGCGCGCACATTCCGTTCCGAGCGCGACAGCAAGACTTTGTTAAACGCATCGCCTTCGCTAAGGCGCAACTTGCGACGAATAACATCGTCTTGCGTGCGCGTATTGCCATTGATGTTAATCCGCTCGACATAAACGCGCGGGCCTTCTTCGATGATATAATCAACGCCGACAATGCTCTGGTCGCGGTCACGACGCGCCCGTGGGCGCACATCGGCGAAAGCATAGCCCTGCTCGCCCACAAGTTTGACCAGCGCATCTACGGTTTTATCCAGCTTGCGGCTGTCGTAGCGCTCGCCCGGCTCATGGGTAATCAGCTCTTCCAGCTCGACGATATCCACCGAGTCCAATTTGGTGGAAACCCGACCCTCGCCAAATTTATACAAAGCCCCTTCTTCCAATTGATAATTGACGAAGAACTCTTTGCCGTCGCGGGTCAGCTCAATATTGGAGGCGACCACGCGAAAATCTGCATAGCCTTTGGACAGGTAAAAGCGGCGCAGTAATTCGCCATCATAAGCCACGCGGTCGGGGTCGTAATTATCGCTGCTGGCAAAAATACGCCACCAACGCGTCTCGCGGGTTAAAATAACGCCGCGCAATTCTCGGTCCGAAAAGGCTCGGTTGCCGGTAATGCTAATCGAGCGAATGCCCGTTGTTGGGCCTTCGCTAATTTCAAACACCAAATCAATTCGGTTTTGCGGCAGCTGAATAACTTTCGGCTCAATGCGAACGGCAAAGCGTCCGGAGCGGCGATATAATTCGATGAAGCGTTCGACATCGTCTTGCACTTTGGCGCGGGTGTAAATTTGGCGCGCCGATAGGCTGGCTTCTTTGCCGAGGTTATCGTCGTTAATGGCGCTATTGCCTTCAAAGCTCACGCGGTTGACGATTGGGTTTTCGACCACAATCACCACCAGACCTTTGCCTTCGCGGCGAATGGTGACATCGGCAAACAGGCCAGAAGAGAACAAGGTTTTTACCGATTGGTCGACGAGGTCGGCTTTATCGGTCACGCCTTCGCGCACCACCATATAGGCGCGCACGGTTTCGTCTTCGACGCGCTGCGTGCCTTCCACCCGAATGAACTCAATCGGTTTGCCGACTTCCGCAACCGCCGCGCCGCCCCATACTGGCAACGATAAAACAGCAGCCATGACAGCAAGCCAGAGGCGGCGGGTATATGTGGCGGGATGGTTCATAATTATCCGAAAAGACCTGTAATACGTTCAAAGACACGCAGGCGAGATAAATCGTTCCACGTCACGAAAACGAATAACATTAAAACCATAGATAGGCCAATGCGCATTCCGACATCTTGGGCTTTTGCCG
>JAQWIP010000089.1 GCA_029248825.1 Alphaproteobacteria bacterium
TTTACATTTGATGCAATCTTCCGTGACGATATAAGTCATAAGGCTTCCTGTAAAAAATCCGGTCTTTTACGAACTCAATTGGCTTTGCGCGTTTTTTCGCGCTTGGCCAGCTTGTTGGTCGGAGATGTGTATAAGCCCTGCAACGCGACGAAGCAAGTTCGCTTCGAAATCATCGACCACGCCATCGCTCAAAACAATCTGCCAGAGCAGCTCCAGCAACATAATTTTATGCGCCTCGCTGAAATGCTTATTGATGCGCACGGTAAATTGAAACAAATCGCTGGCCTCATTGGCCGCGGCTTTGGCGTCTTCTATCAAAGTAGCGGCGCCGGCTTCATCGAGGCCAAAATGCGGGCCGACGAGGCGCGCGATAAGCTGTTCTTCGCCTTCGTCCATATGGCCATCGATTTGCGCGGCGCGCACCAAAAGCGCGGCGGCGGCAATATGCAGCTCATCCGAACGCGGCGCGGCGCTGGCGGCAACGGGCTCGGCAAACATTGTCTTTATTTTATCCAACATGGAAAACTCATCTGTAGTTTCATACTTGCGGGTTTCATAACTTGTGTTCTTAACGCGGCAGGGGCGGCTATGCAATGCCTGTTTTGGTCGCAGGCGCGCGATTAGCCAATGTCGCTGCGGCCAGTAAAAGCGGCCTGTTCGCGGCGTTGCTTTTTGGTGGGGCGGCCTGTGCCATGCTCGCGCGAGGCGACTTTTTCTTCTTTGGGTTTGGGCTGGGGCGGGTCGCGGTCGAGGTAAAGCGCTTGCGCTTCCACCGCAGGCCCGCGCCGCACGCTGAGGCTGACCACCTCAATGAGGCGGACATATTTATTCAACGGAAATGTCAGCACATCGCCCGCCTTCACATTGGCCGAGGCGCGGGTCTGTTTGACGCCATTGACGCGCACATTGCCGGCCGCCGCTAATTTGGTGGCCAAAGTGCGGGTTTTAAAAAACCGCGCATGCCAGAGCCATTTATCGACCCGCATGGATTGGGGGAGCGGATTTTTGGGCGCGCTACTCATTGCCACCCGATTGTAAGGATTTCAAAACCGCAAATGGCGAATTAGGGTCGGCTTGTTTTTCGGCCCGCTTCGGCTTGCCAGCCGTGCCTTGGCGTCCTTTACTGGCGGCGCGAGATTGGGATTTGCCGCCATTTTTCTTGCCATTTTCGGCGCCGTTTTTGCGCTTTGCACCGGCATGGTTTTGCGGGTTTCTTTGGGTTCGCGCCGGGCGCCATAGGGTAATGAGCTTGACCGCTTCGGCTTCGGTCGTGCCAGTCTCTGATGTTTCTGCAGAGGTTTCTGCTGAGGTTTCAGCAGGGATCTCAACACGAGCTTCAGCCCCCTCGGGCGTCTGGCTTTGCGGCTCTTCTGTCGCTTCGGCGGGCTGGGCTGGCACTTGGGCTAGTTCTACGTCTTGCGATTGATAGCCCAGTGCCGTCAAAATTTCGGCCAGTTCTTCGACGCCGCAGCCCATGATGGACATCATGGCTTCGCTGGCTTCAAAGCCTTTGCTTTTTTGTGCCTTGCTTTGCTCCAGCGCCGGACGAATAAGATCGGCCAGACGCTCCAACATATCGAGGCGAATGGCGCGGTTTTTCGTCGTGTAAAAACCCGCCGCTCGATACAGCCAGAACGGCAATTTTTCGCGCGCGCAAGAGGTCAGCCCCGCGGCTGGCAGCAGCGCTAAATCTTTGGCAATATCGCGCGGCGCGGTTTCTGGCGCGCTCGAGGTGGGCGCGGCGTCCTTTGGTTGGCTTTCCAAGAGGCTCATCAGCGCCAATAATTTGGCCGGAGCGGGCTTCAACAATGCCGGCACAAACACCGTGTAAAAGCCAAAGCGCACGCCGAGTTTGCGCAATTGACCGCGCAGCGGCTGGTCTAATTTGGCCAGAATATCGGCGACATCGCGGCGCGGTAAACTGCCTTTATGCTCCAGTAATTGAAACGCCAGCCCGCGTGCCAAACCGTCTAGGTCTTGCGCGGTTTCGAGGTTTTTCAAAGGCTCTAAGTCTTGCGCGATTTTGGCGCGCAGCCAATCGGTGAGGCGCGTCTCGGCGCGTTGGCGGGCGTCTCCGGTCAGGGCTTCATCGGCTTGCAAATCGGCGGAAGGGGCAAGATAGGCCAATTTATCGGCCTCGCGCCCGCCCTTGATTTGCACCTTGGCGACACAAGCCGTCTGCCAAATAATCTCGCCCAGCGGGGTAAGCGAAAAACTTGCGTCCTCGGCTTGGGCGATGTCTTGGGCGCGCGCGCGCAGGGCATCGCCGATGGCTTTTTCGACGGCCGCGCGCGCCGTGCCAGCTGGCACGCCTTTCAGGCGCGGGTCACGTTCGACCTGCAAACCGTTCAATCGACCCATATATTCTTCGGCCACTAGAATGTCGCCATTGTCTTCAATATTCGCCACGATAACCTCTCGTCCGGCAAGCCGCCGCATTAGGGCGGATGTTTTGCGATCTACAAATTGCCCCATTAACTTATTATGAAGCGCATCCGATAATCGGTCTTCTACACTACGGCTGACCCCCTGCCAATGGGCAGGGTCGGCCAACCAATCATTGCGTTGAGCAATATAAGTCCAAGTGCGAATATGCGCCAGCCGCATCGATAGGGTTCCCAAGTCGCCATCGAGGCGGTCGCAACGCTCAATGCGCTCGCCCATCCAGCTCTCCGGAATTTGTCCCGTCTCGCCACTTAAAAAGCCAAATACTTCGCCGATGAGCGCGCTATGTTCGCCGACCGTGGTCTTGCGAAAATCAGGGGTTTGCGCCACTTGCCACAAAAGCTCCAGCGCCGGATTGGCGCCCGATGTGTGGATATCGCCGAGTAAATCGAGCGTATCGGGGTCGCGGCTTAAAAGTTTCAACGCCTGCTGGTCGTCGGCCACGGGCGCGCGCATCAGCCCCGCGCGCGGCGCGGTTTTCTCTAAGCTCAACAATAAAGCCTCAAGGCTGGAAAAATCTAAATTCGGATTGCGCCAAAACAGGCCTTTCACGGGCTCAAATTCATGCGTCTCAATCTGCTCGATGAGCGGGTCTTCAAAAGCTTCCAAATCGCCGGTGACACCAAAGCTGCCGTCTTGCGTATGGCGCCCGGCACGACCCGCGATTTGCGCCAACTCCGAGGCGCTCAACAGCCGATGACGGCGGCCATCAAACTTTCGTTTCTGGGCAAAAGCCACATGGTCGACATCCATGTTCAGCCCCATGCCAATGGCATCGGTGGCGACCAGAAAATCGACCTCGCCCGATTGATACATCTCGACTTGGGCGTTTCGGGTGCGCGGGCTCAAGCCGCCCATCACAACGGCCGCGCCGCCGCGTTGCTGGCGAATAGTCTCGGCAATGGCATAAACATTATCGGCCGAAAAAGCCGCCACGGCGCTGCGTCTGGGCAGGCGCGATAGCTTATGGCTGCCGCCCCAGCTGAGGCGCGAGAAACGGCCACGGCTTTCAATCTCTACTTTGCCGAGCAATTGGCGCAAGATGGGCGCCATGGTTTCGGCGCCCAATAAAATCGTCTCGGCGGTGCCGCGCGCATGCAAAATGCGGTCGGTGAACACGTGGCCGCGCTCGGGGTCCGCCGCCAATTGGCATTCGTCGATGGCGATAAATTCAACCTCGCGGCTAATCGGCATGGCTTCTGTGGTGCAAATGAAATAGCGCGCTTTGGGCGGAAGAATTTTCTCTTCGCCCGTGATTAAGGCCAAATCGGCTTTATGGACGTGGCCGAAGTCGCCGCGCAGGCAGCGGTCATAGACTTCGCGCGCCAAAAGCCGCAGCGGCAAGCCAATCATGCCGCTGCCATGGGCCAAGAGGCGTTCCATCGCAAGGTGGGTTTTACCAGTGTTGGTGGGCCCTAAAACAATACGCAAGTGGGGCTGAAAAGACAGGTTCGACATGAGGTCAACCATGACCAAGCGCGCCCGTTTTTGCAAGCGCGGCGCCTCAAATTCTCGTGATTCGCTA
>JAQWIP010000104.1 GCA_029248825.1 Alphaproteobacteria bacterium
ACGCTGGTGGCCAAAGTCTCGAAATCAAAGGGTCGTAAAATCAGCGTGGCGGGCAATTCTTTCATCACATCGACGAAGACCAATATGGCGGCGGTCAAAAGCGGCGCGCGCAAGAGCGGCAAGTGAACGCGCCAGAGCGTGGCATTGCGGCTGGCACCGAGGCCGCGCGCTGCCATATCGAGGCCGGGCGAAATGCGCCCGAACCCCGCCTCGAGCGTGCCGTAAGACAGCGATAAAAACCGCACTACATAAGCAAATACAAGCGCTCCCGCCGTGCCGCTGACCACCAGCCAACCAAAGCTCAAATCGGCCAGAGCGGCGAACATTAGCATCACCCCAATGGCCAAAACCGTGCCCGGCACGCCATAGCCAAGCGCGGCTATTTGGCCAAGGCGTTTGATCTCTTGGCGTTGGTAGGGCGTGTGTCCGCTGCGTGCCGCATAGGTGAGCGCCAGACCCAGCCCGCAAGTGAGAGCCGCCGCAAGCATCGCCAGCGAGACCGAGCGTCCCGCCGCCGCCAGCACGCCCTCGGCGCGGGCACCGAGTAGCGCGTAATCTATCAGCAAACCCGTCGGCACAAGAAAGCCGAGCGCGACGGGCATAAAGCAGGCGCCGCACAAGAAAAACTGCATGGCGCGCGAGGCTTGAAAATCGGGCAGGCTGCGTTGGCGTCCGCTGCGCGTATGGTGCGCGCCGTGGCCGCGTTGGCTGCGTTCCAACACCAGCAATAGCGCCATGAACCCCAAAAGCGTCAGGGCGATTTGCGCCGCCCCCGCCAGATTGCCGCGCACGACCCAAGTGTCATAGACGCCCATGGTCAGCGTGGTGACGCCAAGAAATTCGACAGCGCCGATATCGTTAAGGCATTCCATCATCGCCAAAGCCATGCCGACAATAATGGCAGGGCGCGCCATCGGCAGGCCAATGCGGCGAAAACATCCCAGCGGCCCAAGTCCGAGCGCGCGGCCAGCCTCGATGAGAACCACCGATTGCTGGACAAAAGCGGCGCGCGCCGAGAGATACACATAAGGGTAAAGAACCAAGCTCAGCAAAATAATGGCGCCAGGTAGCGAGCGAAAATCTGGATAGCGCGTCTCGGGTAGCAAGCTATGCCAAAGCTGATAAAGCGGCCCGGCATGGTCCAGCACATCGGCGTAGCTATAGGCCACCAGATAGGTGGGAATGGCCAAGGGCAGCAGCAGCGCCCAACTTAGCGTGCGGCGCAGCGGAAAGCGATAAAAAGTTACCGCCCAAGCCGTGCCGGTTCCAATGAGCCCCGTCAGAGCCGCCACGCCAGCCATCAAAAGAGCCGTGGTGACAATTTGGCCAGGCAAAACAGACGCCCATAAGTGACCCCAAATGGGGGTGTGCGCCGCCGAGGGCGCTAGCGCCAACCAAGCCAGTGCCAGCAGCGGCAGCAAAGGCAAGGCCACGCCAAACAGCGTCAGCGCGCGCCAAATATCCATACGCCGAGGCGGCTTTGGCGGCGATAGCGGCAGGGATTGGCTCATCGAGGGGCGCTATTGTTGCGAGTAAGTCTCATCCGCAAACCATAGCTTACGGGGGTGCGGATGGAAAGCGCTAGATTTAGGAGGCTTCGCGGCAGGCGGTCGCAGCGGCCACCAGTTCGCGGGCAATCTCTTCGGCTTCCTCGGGCAGGAAATCCATCGGAATTTCTTGCGTTTCGGTGGTGATGAAAATACGCACCATTTTCTGGTCGGTGGCACCGATGGAAAGCTCGGCGGAAATTTCGGAAGGTGTGTTAATGCCCATGTGCAACGGCCTCTGTTTTATCTTACTGCCCAAGCTTTAGCGGTTTCTAACGGCTTTTGGAAGGGGGCAGGCGCGCGCCGCCACAAAATCTTGCTATTGGGCGCATCATCGCTTGAACTTTCTCTAAAAGCCGACTATTTTCGCCTCACCTGAGCTGCTTTGGTAGCTTTGGAAAACTCGGTGCAGCCTTAGCTCAGTTGGTTAGAGCGCTAGATTGTGGATCTAGAGGTCCTCCGTTCAATCCGGAGAGGCTGTACCATTTTCCTTTATCCCCCATTTCACGAAACGCTCACTTAGGCATCACAAAACTGTGATGTTGGCTGGCTATTTTCAAAAAGTCGAAGCAGTCCCATGCGCTCGTGCTAGTTTAAGGGAAGATGTGATTTCCCTTAGCCAGCTAGATTGGCAATGGGGCTTTTAGAGTTGGCACGCGCAAAGGGTTTATCCCGCGTCTGCCCATTGGTAAAACAGGAGTATATTGTGCAAAAATCTATCCTTTGGGCTGCAGCCGTTGGCCTTTCTCTTTCCCCCGCTGTTGCCGAACCTTTTTCTTTTAGCGTCGGTGGCTATTTCAATTCGGTCCTCTATAGCGTCGATGCCGATACCGGCTATGACGACGTGTCGAAAGCCTCTGCGGCCAAAGCCTTCAAAGACATCTCGTTTCAAGAAGATGCCGAAATTATTTTTAAAGCCAAAGGCAAAACCAATAATGGCCTGACCGTTGGCATGCAAATTCAGCTCGAAGGCGCGACAGAGAGCGATCAAATCGACGAGCATTATATTTATGTGTCGGGCGATTTTGGCAAGTTGGAGCTTGGGGCTGAAAACTCAGGCGCGCAAAAATTGCAGGTCTTTGCCCCGCGTTTCGCGGGTTGGAAAACCTATGACAATAACTTTGGCACCTGGAGTTCTGTCGCCAAATACGAAAAGCCACGCCACGACAATTATTCCGCCGACGCCAATAAGCTGACCTATTACTCGCCCAAAGTGAGCGGCTTGCAATTTGCTTATTCCGTGACGCCAAGCTCTGAGAATAAAAATGGCGCGGGAACGGACGCGCTCTTGGCCGAGCTGGACGGCGATAAAACCCATGAAGATGTGCAGTCTTTTGGCTTGCGATATACAGGAAAATTGGGCGGCCTCAAGTTCAAGGCCTCGGTGACGAGCGAGACGGGCGACTACATCAAGGCTGGCGAGAATGAGGGCGAGATGGAAGAAACCGCCTATGGGCTAAGCCTGTCTTCGGGACGCCTTACGTTCGGCGGCACGCATTTTGTGTCGGATGAAGCCAAAGCAGGCGGCAATGATTGGGAAATCACCCATGTTGGTTTGGCCTATCGCTATTCGAAGGACACGACTTTTGGCTTGGCCATGCATACACAAAAAGACACGCAGACCGATAGCAATGCGAATATGGATACC
The DNA here is from genome assembly GCA_029248825.1 of Alphaproteobacteria bacterium. GTDB lineage: Bacteria > Pseudomonadota > Alphaproteobacteria > RS24 > RS24 > UBA8337. Next base: position 3,196 of record JAQWIP010000104.1, read on the forward strand.
GATATCACGGTTGTCGGTGGCGCCACTAAATTGGGCTCCGGTGTAAAGCTGACCTATACCCATGAGCGGGTGGAAAGCGACGGAGCGGATGCCAAAGACGCTAATTTCACAGGCGTCGGGCTATTGCTGAAATTCTAATTTCGCCATTCAAAAGAAAAGAGGCGGGGCTTAACACGAGGTTAAGACCCCGCCTTTTTTGATTTAGCTTTTATTGTCGTTTGACTGTTACCCTCAAGCCAGTATCAATAAGACAAGGGCGTAGAGATTCGCATCGTGCGTTTGCCCT
>JAQWIP010000107.1 GCA_029248825.1 Alphaproteobacteria bacterium
GAACTCTATCATTTTACGCAAATTCCGCAAAAGAGCCTCGTCCGTATGTTCGGCAAAAACGGCAATCCGACAACGTCTAATCTGTTCAAAGTTATTCGCGCAATCAGCGAACACGTAGGCATTGAGCTGAGCGTGACTGTCGCCGCCGAATAACTTTAGGCCACCGCCTCATGCACGGCTTTTAGCGTGGTCAACAAACCGCGCGCTTCGTCTAGTGCGAGGCAGCTTGGCGCATCGCATAAGGCGGCATCTGGGTCTGGGTGGAACTCTAGGAAGACGCCGTCAGCACCCGCCGCAATTGCTGATTTGGCCAACACAGAAACCCCTTCTCGACGACCGCCCGTCGAGGCGCCTGCCGTGCGTGGATCGGCACCGGGCAACTGCACCGCGTGGGTGGCGTCCATCGTTACCGGCACGCCCAGCTTTTTCATTTCCGGAATGCCCAACATGTCGACGACCAAATTATTATAGCCAAAGCTGGTGCCTCTATCGCACAGAATAAGCTGAATATCCGGCGCCGCTTCGCGGGTTTTTGAAATAATATTGGCGCAATCCCATGGCGCTAAAAACTGCGCTTTTTTGGCATGCAACCAGCCGCCTTGCGCAGCCACCGCTTTGGCCGTGGCAACCACCAAGTCAGTTTGGCGAACCAAAAACGCTGGCAGCTGAACCACTTCGGCCACGGCCGCAACCGCCTCGGCTTGGCTTTCCTCGTGCAAATCTGTTACCACGGGCACGCCGTGTTTGGCTTTCACCGCTTCCAACATCGGCAGGCCTGCTGCCATGCCGGGGCCGCGATAGGAGGTGATGGACGAGCGATTGGCTTTGTCCCAACTGGCTTTGAAAATAAACGGCAAATCCAAATCGGCGCAGACCGCTTTCAGCTCGGCACACACCTCCATCGCCAGACCTTCATCTTCCAACACGTTGAGGCCAGCCATGACGACCATCTTCTCGCCGTCTCCAATTTTCAGGTCATAGTCTTTTAGGGTCAAAACGCTCATGATGTTTTCCAATGCTAATTAAACTAAACGACTTTGCGACTTTTATACGAGGCGACTTTGCGCCAGTGCAGCTTCCACAAAAGACGCGAAAAGCGGATGCGGCGCGAACGGGCGCGACTTCAACTCGGGGTGAAACTGCACGCCAATATACCAAGGGTGCGCCGGAATTTCGACAATCTCGGGCAGCACGCCATCGGGCGACACGCCAGAGAAAACCAGCCCCTGCCCTTCCAGCATTTCGCGGTAATCCATATTCACTTCATAGCGATGGCGATGGCGCTCGGAGATGACACGCGTGCCATAAATCTCTTCCACCCGACTGCCCTCTTTCAGGTAAGCCTCAAACGCGCCAAGGCGCATGGTGCCGCCCAAATCGCCGTCTTGACGACGCCGTTCCATCACTTCGCCAGACGCCCATTCGGTCATCAGACCCACCAAATTGGTGCCGGTTAGGCCGAACTCGCTGGACGTGGCATCGCGGATGCCGGCCATGTTGCGCGCCGCTTCCAGCACCGCCATTTGCATGCCGAAGCAAATGCCAAAATACGGCACATCGCGGGTGCGGGCAAAATTGGCCGCCGCGATTTTGCCTTCGGCGCCGCGCTCGCCAAAGCCGCCCGGCACGAGGATGCCATTTACTTTTTCTAAATAAGACGCCGCGTCTTCGCGCTCAAACACTTGCGCGTCGAGCCACTCGATGTTGACCGCCACATTATTGGCAATGCCGCCATGTTGCAGGCTTTCAATCAGCGATTTATAGGCCTCTTTCAGCTCGGTATATTTGCCCACCACGGCGATGGTCACTTCGCCTTCTGGCTCGCGCACGGCCGTCATCACTTCGTCCCAAACGCTTAAATCGGGCGGCGGCGCATCTTGCATACCAAAGGCGGCCAGCACTTCCACGTCCAGCCCCTCGGCGTGATAGGAATGCGGCACGGCGTAAATATTATCGACATCGCGCGCTTCAATCACGGCGCTTTCTGGCACATTGCAAAACAGCGCAATCTTGCGTTTTTCGCCTTCGGGAATCGGGCGATCGCAACGGCACAGCAAAATATCGGGCTGAATGCCGATGGAGCGCAGCTCTTTCACGGAGTGCTGTGTCGGCTTGGTTTTCATCTCGCCCGCAGCGGGAATATACGGCAGCAAAGTCAGGTGAACGAAAATCGATTGTTGGCGCGATAGGTCATTGCTGAGCTGGCGGATGGCCTCGAAATACGGCAGGCCTTCGATATCGCCCACGGTGCCGCCAATCTCGCACAAGACGAAATCCACGTCATCGACATCGGTCTGAATGAAGTTTTTAATCGCGTCCGTCACATGCGGAATCACCTGCACAGTGCCGCCGAGATAATCGCCACGGCGTTCTTTGGCCAGAATATCGCGGTAGATTTGCCCCGTGGTGACATTGTCGCCGCGCGAGGCGGGAACGCCTGTGAAGCGCTCATAGTGACCCAAATCGAGGTCAGTTTCGGCGCCATCATCGGTGACGTAAACTTCGCCGTGCTGATAGGGCGACATCGTGCCGGGGTCGACGTTCAAATAGGGGTCGAGTTTTCGCAACCGGACTTTATAGCCGCGTGCTTGCAATAAAGCGCCAATCGCTGCGGAGGCCAAGCCTTTGCCAAGAGAGGAAACCACACCACCAGTAATAAAAATATATCGTGCCATGGGATTTGAAATTATATAGCGGAATCGATTCGCGCTAGCGCAATCTGAGTCGAGCGCGCCGAATCACCTAGTTGTTCACAGCTTGTGTGAAATTTGGATTACTCGGGGGTCGGAAGCGAGCTTGGCGGCAAAATCGGCGCGGGCGCCAAAGTGCCAACGCCAGGCAAATTGCCTTCTTGCTCGGTCACGCCATCGAGAACCGACGAGCGGTTTTCCATCGTGCCAAGCACGGTGAGGCTGATGGAGGTAAGGAAAAACATGCCTGCCAAAATGCCGGTTGCGCGGGTCATCACGCTGCCGAGGCCACGCGCGGACATCATGCCATCGCCAGCGCCGCCGCCAATACCAAGGGCGCCGCCCTCAGAACGTTGCAACAATACCAGCACAATCATCGCCACTGCGATCATCAAATGCACAACCAGAAGAATGGTGGTCATGGACGTCTCCTAAAGCCTGTCCGAAAATCAATAGCAGCGATATAGCGCGTTTGCGGGGGAATAGCAATCGGGGGCTTTGGTCTCAGTCGAATCTTCTATGCGTGAATTTCAACGGAGGGATTTCGTTCTAAAGTTTTTACTGGATCTGCGCTGAAACTGCTCAAAGCGCTTTAATTAAGTGTAAGCCTTAACAATCCCGCCGAAATCTTTCGCGGTCAGGCTCGCGCCGCCGACCAGCGCGCCGTTGACATTTGGCACCGCCATTAACTCCGCCGCATTGGCAGGCTTCACCGAACCGCCATAGAGAATGCGCATTTTCGCGCCCTCGTCGCCAAAGCGGCGCACCAAGGCTTTGCGAAGCGCCGTGTGGACTTCTTCCACTTGCGCCACCGTGGGCGTCAGCCCCGAGCCGATGGCCCAGACGGGTTCATAAGCAATCACCGTGTTTTTGGCCGTGCAGCCATCCATCAGCGAGCCGCGCAATTGCGCTTTCACGACTTTTAACGTGTCGCCGCTTTTGCGCTGCTTCAGGCTTTCGCCCACGCACATAATCGCCAGCAGACCCGCGCCATGGGCGGCGGCGACTTTGGCTTTTACTTGTTTGTCGGTTTCCAAATGATCGGCGCGGCGTTCCGAGTGACCCAGAATTACCGCGCTCGCGCCGGCATCCTTCAGCATGGTGGCCGAGACATCGCCCGTATGCGCGCCGCTGCTGGCGGCATGGCAATCTTGCCCGCCCAAGGCCACGCCTTTGGCTTTCAGGGCTTTCATCGGCGCCAATAAAGTGGCTGGCGGGCAAATCATCACCTCGCATTTGGCTTTACTCTTGACGAATGCACTCGCCAGTTTTTTCACTTCGCCGAGGCTGGCCTTCGTGCCGTTCATTTTCCAATTTCCCGCAACCAGAGGTTTGGGGGCTTTGAGGGTGGATTTTTTAGGCGCGGCCATGGCGGGTCTCCATTTGGGGTTTATATAGGCTCCTTATTTAGCTGCTTCGCCACGCTTTGTCATCTTTCCCGCTTGGCGGCTGGTTTTTGCCTCTATTTCGCCGCTACTGCGCTTGCGAGATTGGCAGTGCCGCTCTATGATGTCTGCAATCCCATCAGGCGCGCGGGGTGTCGAACCCCTCGCCTATCTAGAAAGAGACACTTCATGCTCCATTTTATGCGCTCCAAGATTAGCGGTGTGCTTGGTATTCTGCTTATCGCTTTGCTAGTTTTTGCTTTTGGTCTATGGGGCATCGCCGACACGTTCACCGGATTTTCTAACGAGGAAATCGCGCAAGTTGGCGACCAGAAAATTGAACGTCAAGAATATCAATTGCGCTTTTTGCAGCGCACACAAAGCCTGTCGCAACAATTAGGCACCACTTTGTCGCCAGCCATGGCGCGCAATCTTGGCATTGAAAGCCAAGTGCTGAACAATATGCTGGGCAGCGCTGCCCTGCGCGAAGCGGCCGAAGAGCTTGGCCTTGGCCGCAGCGATGCCGCCATCGCCGAAGCCATTGTCGCCGATCCAAGTTTTGCTGGCGCCAACGGCACATTCGACGAGCCAACCTTCCGCTCGGTTTTGCAGCAAAATGGCTTGAGCGAAAAACTTTTCGTCGAAGACCAACGCCGTTTCCACATGCTAGAGCAGCTAAGCTCGGCGACCGTAGACACGGCGCTTGTGCCAAAAGCGCTGACCGAAAAACTCTATAAACATTTCCTCGAACGCCGCATCGCCAAATATCTCATTCTCACCCTCAAAGAGACCGACGACATCGGCGACCCGACCGACGAAGAATTGGAAACCTTCTTCAGCCAAACCAAATTGCGGTTCGCCGAACCTGAAAAACGCTCCGGCCAAGCCTTGGTCGTTTCGCCAGCGCGTTTCGCCGAACTTATCTCCATCGACGCCGCCACTTTGCAAGAAGAATATGAAGCCTCACTGGACGAATATTCCATCGCCGAAACCCGCGCCATCGACCAATTGGTAGTCAGCGAAGACGAAGAAGTGGCCAAGGTGAAAGCCCTTTTGGCGGAAAACGCGAGCTTCGCCAAAATCGTTTTGGCGGTCGACCAGACGCTGAGCAATACCGACCTCGGCACTGTGGAGCGCGAAGATTTGATTAGCGCCGACTTGGCCGAAAAAGCTTTCGCCATGGCAAAAGGCGAGATTAGCGATGTGATTGAAGGCCCGCTTGGCTATGTGGTTTTGCACGTGCGCGACATCACGCCCGGCACCACCAAGCCGATAGAAGAAGTAGCTGAGCTGCTGCGCAATCGCATTATCTACGACCGCGCTTTGGACGACATGTTGGCCTTCTCGGAAACCGTAGAAGACGAGCTGGCCAGTGGGGAGACACTGGAAAGCGTTAGGCAACGTTTCGACCTCAACGTGATTAAAATCAAAAACATCAACGCCGATGGCGAGAACGCCAAGGGTCGAAAAATGGCGCTTCTGTCGCGTTATGACAATATTGCCCCATCGCTTTTCGAGACCGCCGTGGGCGAAGAAACCCCGATGATTGAAATGGACGATGGCACTTATGTCTGGTTGCGCTTGACCTCCATCACGCCAAGCGAAGTGCCGCCTTTGGCCGATATTCGCAAAACCGTGAGCGAGCAATGGGATGTCGCCGAGCGCACGAAATTGCTGGAAGCCATGGCCGAACATATGGTCAAGCAAGGCAATGAGACGGGCAGCTTTAAATCGGTCGCCGCAAGCTTTAAGCGCGAGCCTTTGGTTTCCGAACCGATGACCCGCCAAGTCAGCAATGACACGTTTTCCGATGAAGCCGTGAAGCAATTATTTGCCGTTCCCAATGGCAAATTCGCTTGGGCCAATGTCGGCTTTGGCGGCGAGATTTTGGTTATGCAAGTCGAGGATGTCATCGCCGCAGATGTGCGCGATGGCGAAGCCAAAGACCTGATTTTCGATGGCGAGAAACGCAAATATCACCTCGACCTGACCAATCAATTCGTCCTTAGTTTGCAAGGCCATTTCGGCTTGAGCGTCAACCAAGCCAACCTAGAGCGAGCGACCAGCGAATTGGTCACACGATGAGCTACCCAAAATGAACCAACCGACGCCCGACCGCGATAGTTTTATAACTGCCTATCAGGCGGGCGAGTCTCAGCTTGTCTGGTCGCAATTGATCGGTGATTTGGAAACGCCGGTGGCGGCGTTTTTGAAACTCACGCATGGCGAGCCGTTTTCGTTTTTGCTGGAGAGCGTGCAGGATGGTGATATTCGCGGCCGCTATTCGATGATCGGCTTGACGCCCGATTTGCTGTTTCGCGTGTCCGATGGGCAGCCTGAAATCAATCCAAAGGCGCTCGACGACCTCGACACATTCAGCCCCATGCAAGGCGAACCGCTGGATGCTTTGCGCGAAATCTTAGCCCAATCGCGCCTCGATATTCCCGAAGCTTTGGCGCCTATGTCGGCGGGTGTGTTTGGCTATATGGCCTACGATATGGTGCGCCATATGGAAAACCTGCCCAATGATAATCCTGACGTTATGCAGGTGCCAGATTGCCTGTTCATGCGCCCCACAATGATGGCCGTGTTCGATAGCGTCACCGATATGATTCGTCTGGTAACGCCTGTGCGCCCCGATGGGCAAAGCGCCGAGGCTGCTTATAACGTTGCGCTGGCGCGGTTGGACCAGGCCAAAGAGCGCCTCTATAGCGCCCTGCCCGAAGCCGCCCTGGCCGTGCCGAACGCTTTCACCCCGCCCAACTCCAACATGAGCCAGCAGACGTATTACGAGCAAGTCGATAAAGCCAAAGCCTATATTGAGGCTGGCGATGTGTTTCAGGTGGTGCTTAGCCAGCGCTTCCATATTGATTTTGACTTGCCACCGTTTGACCTGTATCGCGCTTTGCGCCGCGTCAATCCATCGCCCTATTTATTCTATTTAAACTTGCGCGATTTCGCCGTTGTCGGCTCCAGCCCCGAAGTGCTTGTTGGCGTCAAAGGTCGTGAAGTCAACATTCGCCCGATCGCTGGCACGCGAAAACGCGGCGCCAATTTGGCCGAAGATAGCGCCATTAGTGCCGACCTCTTGAACGATGAAAAAGAGCGCGCCGAACATTTAATGCTGCTCGATTTAGGGCGCAATGATGTCGGGCGCGTGTCGGAAATTGGCAGCGTGAAAGTGAACACGTCTTTTGGCTTGCAAAAAACCTCACACCTCATTCACATTGTCTCAGATGTCACAGGCACTTTGCGCCAAGACCTCGATGAGATTGACGCGCTGGTGGCGGGCTTTCCGGCCGGTACGGTTTCGGGCGCGCCGAAAATTCGCGCCATGGAAATCATCGACGAATTGGAACCCGAACGGCGCGGCATTTATGCTGGCTGCGTCGGCTATTTCTCGGCCAATGGCGATATGGATACCTGTATTGCCTTGCGCACCGCCGTGGTAAAAGATGGCAAGCTATACGCCCAAGCGGGTGGCGGCGTGGTCTATGACAGCACGCCAGAATATGAATACGAAGAGACGGTCAACAAAGCCGCCGCCCTGTTTCGCGCCGCCGAAGTG
>JAQWIP010000124.1 GCA_029248825.1 Alphaproteobacteria bacterium
GGAAATCCTCATCGACCAAGGGCGTGTGAAAGACACGGATTTAATGACCCAACATGTGCCAGATTTTAAGGGCACGCATTGGGATAAAGTGCGCGTGGTGGATTTATTGGATATGACTGCAGGTCTCGACTTGGTGGAAAATCCGGTGACGCGCCAGAACCCTAACTCCATTCCTATTCGGACTTTCTTGGCCGAATTTGGCGAACCCAATATGGCCGGAAAAACCGAAACCGTGCGCGACGTGTTAAAAGCCGCGCAACCTTTGGGGCAGCCAGGCGATAAATTCGATTACAGCTCGTCGGTAACCCAAGCGCTTGTGCTATTGGCCGAAGAAGTGACGCAAACCCCATGGCCAGATTTAATGCATGACTATGTATGGTCGCACACCTATGCGGAGGCGCCTTTGCAGGTGCATTTGGCACCCGATGGCATGGCCGCGGCGCATGGTATTATGTCGTCGCGTTTGCGCGATTTGGCACGCTTTGGACTTTTATATACTGACGATTGGAAAGTTGCGGCGACAAAACGCGTGGTCTCCAAGGCGGCTGTGCGCCGCATTCAGGCCGCGCCGCGCGGCTATGATTTTTTCATCAAGGGCTACTAGGGCCCGGTGATGGAACGCTGGCTCGGCGCCTCGCCCAAGTCGAACTCGCGCCAGTGGGATGCGGTATTTGAAGATGGCGCCATGTTTAAAGGCGGGCTGTTTGGCCAAGGTCTTTATGTCTCGCCAGAGAATGATTTGGTTATCGCGTTTTTCTCCAAAGTCGTGCAAACCCCCTTGGGGCCTTTCTTGCGCCCCATGGATGCCTATCTGGCTCGCTAATTTAGGAAAAGGAAACTCTCATGTCTAAAGCTTCTGCAAAAGCCGCATCTGGCGCGATGAAATCTCATTGGATGATTTACGGAGCCAATGGTTATTCGGCGCAATTGGCGATTGAAAAAGCGGTGGCGCAAGGGCTGACCCCTATTTTGGCAGGCCGCAATCAAGCGGTCATAGAGGCTTTGGCGGCGCAGCATGGGTTAGAGATGCGCGTGTTTGATTTGACCGATGTCGCCCAGGTGGCGGCGCAATTAGCCGATGTGAAATTGGTGAGCAATTGTGCTGGGCCGTTTTCGGCCACGGCCGAGCCGATGATGCGCGCCTGTATTGAGGCTGGCACGCATTACACCGATATTACGGGTGAGATTGGCGTCTTTGATACCGCCCAAGCGCTGGATGCGGAGGCCAAACAAGCTGACGTTGTTTTATGTCCCGGCGTTGGGTTTGACGTTATCCCGACCGATTGCATGGCCGGTTATTTGCACGAGGCCATGCCCGATGCCACGCATTTGACCTTGGCCTTTGCGGGCAATATGTCGGTTAGTCCTGGCACCGCGAAAACCTCTGTCGAGGCTTTGGGCGAGGGCATGAAAATTCGCGTCGATGGCAAAATGGTCAGCGTTGGGCGCGGCTATAAAATGCGGCAGATTGATTATGGCGAAGGCGCGGTTTTATCGTCGGTCATTCCTTGGGGCGATTTATCGACCGCCTATTGGCAGACGAAAATTCCCAATATTAGCGTTTACACGGCGCATAGCGGCGGGCGTATGGGGGTCTATTTATTCCCCGTGGTGAAATATCTTTTGAAGCTGAAGGTGTTGCAAAAGTTTGCCAAAAAGAAAATCGAGAAAAGCGTGACAGGCCCCACCGAGGCCGAGCGCGATAAAAGCGATACTTTGGTTTGGGGCGAAGTTCAAAACGCATCCGGCAAAACCATGAGCGCCAGCTTGCGCGTGCCAAATGGCTATACGGTGACGCGCGATGGCATTTTGATGACGGCCAAATATTTGACCGGCTATAATGGCGATGGCGGTTATTTGACGCCGGCGCAAATGCTGGGGCATACGTTGGCCGAGCAATTGCCCGGCGCGGGCAAAATAACCTTAGGCGCGTAACGCACGCGTTTTTTCGCGCGCGCATTGTCCATTTTTAGAATCTTGGGTTAGGCTCATGGCCTACTTAGGAGAAAAACATGACCCGCCTCTTCCCCCTTTTTGCCTTGTTGTTTGCGTCCCCTGCCTCTGCGGCTTCCCTCGACGATAAAATTAACCAATTAGCGCAGCCGCTCACAGATGTGATATCGGCGTTTATTTTCTACTCCGTGTCCGTGGCTGGCACCGATGTGCCGCTGATTGTTTGTTGGCTCATCTTCGCAGCTTTCTTCTTTACGTTTTATATGGGCTTCGTCAATTTTCGCGGCTTCGCCCACGCCGTCTCGATTGTTCGCGGCGCGCTGAAGAACGATAAACACGAAGGCGAGATATCGCATTTCCAAGCGCTCAGCACCGCTATGTCTGGCACCATTGGCATCGGCAATATTGCAGGCGTCGCCATTACCGTTTCTTTGGGCGGGGCGGGGGCTATTTTTTGGCTCATTCTGGCTGGCCTCGTGGGCATGACCACGAAATTCGTCGAATGCACTCTGGGGGTCAAATACCGCGTGCTGAACCCAGATGGCACCGTATCGGGAGGCCCGATGTATTATTTGCGCGATGGTTTGGCGCAAAAAGGCTTTCCGCGTTTGGGCAAATATCTCGGAAATTTCTTTGCGGTCAGTATTGTCATCGGCTGTTTGGGCGCGGGCAATATGTTCCAGTCCAACCAAGCCTATGTGCAATTGGTCGAAGTGTCGGGCGGAACCAATAGCCCCTTGGTCGGCTATGGTTGGCTGGTTGGCTTGGTCTTGGCCGTCATGGTGGGCTTGATTATTGTCGGTGGCATTAAATCCATCGCCAATGTGACGGCGCGCTTAGTGCCGTTCATGATTTTAATTTATATCGTCGGTGCGTTGATTGTGTTGGCGATG
>JAQWIP010000135.1 GCA_029248825.1 Alphaproteobacteria bacterium
ATGCCGGAGCTGCAATTCGTGCCGCGCAAAGCCAAATTGAAAGAGGGCGACTTGATTGTCACCTCGGGGCGCGGCGGGCGTATCCCGATTGGCCTGCCGATTGGCCTGCTGCGTTTGGGCGCCGAGGGCGAGCCGCCAAAGGTCGAGCTTCTGGACGATGTGCAGGGTCTCATTCATGTGCGCGTGGTGAAAAGTGTCGCGGTGGAAACGCCGCCCGATATTGAAACCTCTTCGGTTTCGCGTAAGGCGAAAAGATGAACCCCTTACGCCGCCCCGATGTGCGCGCCGCCGATGGTGGCAGCCTGTGGCTGGTTCCTTATTTTGTTTTGGCGGGATTTATTTTCCTCGATGGCCTCCCCGTCGACGCGCAATGGGTGAGCCAAATCGAGCTTGGTCTTTTTCTCGTGCCGATATTTTTCATCGCCATCTCCCCCAGCGAACATGACTTTGCGCCCTTGGGGATTATCGCTTTCGGCTTGCTCAAAGATGTCTTGAGCGAAGCGCCCCTTGGTTATTGGGCGTTTTTATTTAGCTTTTTCTATCTCTTGGCCATGGGGCAGAAAGGCGTTTTGCAAGAAGCGCGCGTGAGCGGCGTCTGGGGCAATTTCTTGGTGGTCATCCTAATTACCTATTTTGCGGGCTATCTCATCGCCTTATTGCGCGAGGATATGGCCATCGATTTTTGGCTGTATTTATTTTCCGCCTTTCTGACGGCTTTGTGTTTTCCGCTGCTCTACCTGCCATTGGGCTGGATGGAAAACCAAACCTTTTCCGACCCACTTCGAAGGGGCGACGACTAATGGCCTTATTTGAAAATGAAAGTGGCCTATTTTCGCGGCGCCTATTTGCGCTGGGCGGCATGCAAGCCAGTCTGTTTGCTTTGCTGGCGGGCCGATTGCAATATTTACAAATTTCTCAATCCGATGATTACGCCACTTTAGCCGAAGCCAATCGGGTGAATATCTCGGAGCTATTGCCGGCGCGTGGCATTATCACCGACCGCAATGGTGTGCTTTTGGCCGATAATGATCGCAAGCTTCTGGTCGAGCTGGTGCCAGAGCAGGCCAAGGATTTAGACAATACGTTGGCCGAGTTGCAAGAGCATTTGGGACTTTCCAACGCCCGCGTGCGCGAGTTGCGGCGGCGCATTAAGCGTGGGCCATCGTTCAAAGCCGTCCAGATTGCCGAAGATGTTGATTGGGATGCTTTTGCGGCGATTAATTTGCGCCTGCCGTTTTTGCCCGGGGTCTCGCCAAGGGTTGGCGAAAAACGAGTATATCCCGAGGGCGAAACTTTGGCGCATGTGGTGGGTTATGTCGGCGATAAGACGGCGGCCGATTTGCGCCGCATGGGACGTATCGTTGGCGACACGGTGGGGCGCAGCGGCGCCGAGCGCGAGTTTGAGCGCGATTTACGCGGCACGGCAGGCGTGCGCCATGTGGAGGTGAATGCGCGTGGCCGTACGGTTCGTGAATTGGAAACCAACCCCGGCCAGCCTGGGCAAAGCATGGCTCTTTCCATTGACGTGGCGCTGCAAAGGTTCGTGACGGAGCGGCTGGCTGGCCATAGCGGCTCGGCCGTGGTGATGGATATTGAAAGCGGCGAATTGCTGGCCATGGCTTCGGTGCCATCTTTTGACCCGAATGATTTCTCACGCGGGGTGGATGCGCGCACGTGGGAAAAAATGCTGGTCGCCGAGCGCAAACCGCTTTTGAACAAGGCCATTCGCGGACAATATTCGCCCGGCTCGACGTTTAAAATGTTGGTTGCACTGGCGGCGCTGGAAGATGGATTGGTCAAGGCCGACGATGAAGTGACCTGCTCGGGCGTCTATAGTTTTTCTGGCGAATTGTTCCATTGCTGGCGCGAAGATGGCCATGGCCCGATGAATATGATGCAAGCGATTGAAAGCTCTTGCGACACCTATTTCTATGACTTGGCTTTGAAAGTGGGCATCAATCGCATTGAAGCGATGGCGCGGCGCTTCGGCTTTGGCTCGCCGACGGGAATTAACCTGATGGGTGAGAAATCGGGAACCGTGCCAGGGCGCGATTGGAAGCGCGCCAATTATGATGCCGGCTGGCGTTCGGGCGAGACGGTGATTACGGGCATCGGCCAAGGCTATTTGCTGACCACGCCATTGCAATTGGGGGTGATGACGGCGGCTCTGGCCAATGGCGGAAAATTGGTCACGCCAACGCTGCTAAATACACAAGATGCGCCACCCCAAGCGCCGCGAATTGGCGTGACGCCAGAAAACTTGGCCGTCATTCAGCAAGGCATGTATCGCGCGGTCAATAAGCCCGAAGGCACAGCCTATGCATCGAGCCTATTGATCGACGGCCAACGCATGTCGGGTAAAACAGGCACGGTGCAGGTGCGCCGCATTTCTATGGTGGAACGCGAAGAGGGGGTCATCCCCAATTCGGAGCTGGATTGGCATTTGCGCGACCACGCTTTATTTGTCGGCTATGTGCCGCATGATGCGCCGCGCTATGCCATCTCGGTGGTCATTGAACACGGCGGCGGCGGCGGCCAAGTGGCGGCGCCCATGGCTCGCGATATTATGGTGCAGCTGTTGCGCTCGCAGGCGAGCCCGCAAGCGGCCAGCTCCGCGCCTTCACAGGAGCGCTCATGAGTTATCCAAGTCATTTAAATCGAGCGGGATGGCTTGAGTATTTCAACGATATGCATAAGCCGCTGTTTATCTGCGTGGGCTTGCTGGGCTTGATTGGGGTGATGGTGCTTTACTCGGTTGCGGGCGGCGATTTCTCGCCTTGGGCTTGGCGACACGGCATTCGGATTATCGGCGGCTTGGGGCTTGTCTATGCGCTTTCGACGGTCGAGCTGCGCACGTTTTATGTTTTGGCCTATCCGCTTTTCGGCTTGGTTTTCATTCTTTTGGTCGGGGTAGAAATATTCGGCTCGAAAAATATGGGGGCGCAGCGTTGGCTCGATTTGGGCTTTGTGCGCTTGCAGCCATCTGAATTTATGCGTCTGGCTTTGGTTCTGGCTTTGGCGCGGTTTTACCATGGCATGCATCAAAACCATGTCTCGCATCCGCTAAATCTAATCGCCCCTCTGGCGATGATTGCCGCCCCCTGTTTGCTGGTGCTGAACCAGCCAGATTTGGGAACCTCGATTATGATTGCCGTGACGGGGTTGAGCGTGGTGTTTTTGGCGGGTGTGAATTTGCGTTATTTCATGGCTGGAACCGTGGCGATTATCGCGGCCATTCCGGTTGTTTGGCAAAACATGCTGACCTATCAAAAAGAGCGCGTCTTGGTGTTTTTAAACCCCGAGAGAGACCCCTTGGGGGCGGGCTATCATATTATTCAGTCGAAAATCGGCATTGGGTCGGGCGGCGTGTTCGGCAAAGGGTTGGCGCAAGGCACACAAAGCCAATTGAACTTTTTGCCCGAGCGCCATACGGATTTCATCTTCAGCAATTTTGCCGAAGAAATGGGTTTCACCGGCTCGCTGGCTTTGCTGGTTTTATTCATCCTGACGTTGTTTTTCATTTTCCGCATCGCCAATCAAATGCGCTATCCGTTTTCGCGCTTGGCCGTGGCCTCTATGGGGTTTTCCATCTCGATTTACGTGATTGTCAATCTGGCTATGGTCATGGGGCTGGCGCCTGTCGTCGGGGTGCCTTTGCCTTTTGTTTCCTATGGCGGGACTTCGCTGTTGACCTTTATGGCGAGTATTGGCGTTATATTGGCAATGGAAAGACAAACCACTGCAGACCTGCCCAAATAGTCTCGGGCAGTGCCTCGTAACGCGACGATAAGCAAGGAGCCTCACATGTTGAAGACAAAAGTTTTACCAGCCATCGGCGCGGGTCTCGCCCTGATTGTGATTATTGTTCTGGCGCGGACTTTCAT
>JAQWIP010000157.1 GCA_029248825.1 Alphaproteobacteria bacterium
GGTTTGGGATAAGCGCGAATATAAAAATCTTGATGATTCGGTTGAACTGGGCACGCGCAACATTAAGGTCGCGCTGCGGCGTTTGCGCCAATTTGCGCGCGATGGCGAGGCCGATATGCTCGACCTGGACGACACGATTAAATCGACCGCCAATGCCGGCTATCTCGACATTAAAATGATCGCCGAGCGTCGCAACCGGGTGAAAGTTCTGGTGTTTTTCGATATCGGCGGCTCGATGGACCCGCATATTCGGCTTTGCGAAGAGCTGTTTTCGGCCGCGCGCAGCGAATTTAAAAACATGGAATATTTCTACTTCCACAATTGCCTCTACGAAGGCGTGTGGAAAGACAACAACCGCCGCCACAACGAAAAAATGGATACATGGGACGTGCTGCACACCTATGGCAGCGACTATAAAATCATCTTCGTGGGCGATGCCTCGATGAGCCCCTATGAGATTACCTATGAGGGCGGCAGCGTGGAACATTGGAACGAAGAAGCGGGCGCGCTATGGCTGAAACGCCTGACCGATATCTACGAGAGCGCCATCTGGCTGAACCCGCTGGGCGAACGCTATTGGGAACACACGGCCTCGCTGCAAATCATCAAGCAGATTTTCGCAGACCGAATGTATCCGCTGACCATTCAGGGGCTGGATGGGGCTATGCGGGAACTTTCAAGAGGATAGTTCTAGGCTAGCCTAGTCTTTTGTTGTTCCAATAGCTGACAAGATATCTGCGGCAGAATTGCGCGCGCGCCAAAACACGCTGCTGTCCGTCGCCCTCGAAGACGATATTGTGATTTTGAAATTGCGCCAAGACGCCCCGCTCACAGCGCAGGAAATCGTTCACATTCTGCCGCGATTATCCGAACAATCGCCCAGCTATCCGCCCGAGCCTGCGCCCGACCCTGAAACTACGTCAAAGACGCCGTAAAACGAGAAATCCGCGCGCAGGCTTCCACCAGATTTTCATCCGAAGTGGCATAGCTAATGCGGAAAAACGGCGACAGGCCAAACGCCTCGCCATGCACCACCGCCACGCCTTCGGCCTCCATCAGCGCCGTAGCAAAAGCCTCATCGGTATCGATAAGCGTGCCATCAGGCGCCGTTTTGCCAATACAAGCCGCGCAGCTCGGATAAACATAAAACGCGCCTTCGGGCGTTTGGCAATCGATATGCTCGGCTTTGTTCAGCAGTTTCACCACCAAATCGCGGCGGCGTTTGAACGTCTTATTGTTCTCGGGAATAAAATCTTGCGTGCCGTTCAAGGCCTCCACCGCCGCCCATTGGCTAATCGACGTGGGGTTCGAGGTCGACTGCGACTGAATTTTCGTCATCGCCTTAATCAGCTCCAAAGGCCCCGCGCAATAGCCAATGCGCCAACCCGTCATGGCATAGGCTTTCGATACGCCGTTCATGGTCAGCGTGCGCTCATATAAGGCTGGCTCCACTTGGGCAGGCGTGGCGAAAACGAAATTGTCATAGGTCAGATGCTCATACATATCATCGGTCAAAACCCAGACCTGCGGATATTTTTTCAGCACATCGGTCAGCTTGCGCAATTCCGATTCCGAATAGGCCGCGCCCGTGGGGTTCGACGGCGAATTGAAAATAAACCATTTGGTTTTCTCGGTAATCGCGGCTTCCAAATCTTCGGGCTGCAACTTAAAGCCGTCTTCGGCGCGCGCTTCCACAATCACCGGCTCGCCGCCTGCCAAAGCCACAATATCGGGATAGCTCACCCAATAGGGTGCCGGAATAATAACCTCATCGCCAGGGTTCAGCGTGGCCATCATGGCGTCATAAATAACCGGCTTGCCGCCCGGCGCCACAAAGGTTTGCGCAGGCTCATAATCCAGCCCATTGTCGCGCTTCAACTTGGCGCAAATCGCTTGCTTCAGCTCATCAATGACGGTCACGGCGGTGTATTTGGTCTCGCCGCGAAAAATCGCCTCAATGGCGGCCTGCTTGATGTTTTCTGGCGTATCAAAGTCTGGCTCGCCCGCGCCCAAACCAATGACATCGCGACCCGCCGCGCGCAATTGGCGTGCCTTATCGGTAACCGCCATCGTGGCCGAAGGGCGCACCCGCGAAAGACTTTTTGACAGAAATGACGACATCGGAAAACTCCTTGCTCGATACTCTATTTGAGCGCAAGCTACATGCTTGAGATAATGAAAACAAGAACGAAAGGATCATCTCATGCCAAAGCGATTCAATTCGCTGTTGATGCTTTTTGCCTTGGGTTTGCTAGTCGGCTGGATAGGTGGCGGCGCCAGCGCGCCCGATACATCACACGCCAATTTGCAGCTCGCCAGCCGCGCCGTCGCCATTGTCGACAAAGCCCATCGCCTGATTAACCAAGACGACCTCATGGCCTTCGAAGAAATAGACCGCGACCCGACGTTTCATCAGGGCGGGCTATATCTCTTCGTGCTTTCGGCCGATGGCGAGAATATTTATTACGCCGCCGACCGCACACAAATCGGCGAAGATTTCTCGCGCAAACTCGACGCCAAACAGCGCCCCTATGGCCAGCAGCTCATCCGCGATGTCTCCTCGCGCGGCGTCTGGCACGCCTATCAATCCAACAATACCGCCAGCGGCCACGACGAATGGAAGCTCACCTATGCGCGCCAAACCCGCCAAGGGCATATCGTGGCCTCGGGCATTTATGCCGGCACTTATGCAAGCAGGGCGCGTTAACGAATAATTTCCGATAAAGCACCACACTCAAGATGGTTGCTGAATAAGAAAAAGAACGGATTTAAAATGTCACAATTCTTGCTGCAAATTTTTCTAATGGCTGTCTATCTGATGGCGCATATGATGATTGTCTTCATCGCTGTTGGCATTGGGCTTTGGCTGCAAGGCTCGGTTGAATGGCTGATTGGTAAAATCAACGCCAGCCCGACCCATATCGACGAGCAGTTTCGAAACCACTAACGCCGTTTGGCTTGGTGCCAGCCCGCTTCCTATTTTGGCCAATCGCGCTATATTGCGCTTATGGCAGAAGAACAGAAATCACTGACGGGTCGCGGCGAGCTGGCTCCCCTAGAAGAACCGGGGATGCGCGAAGGCCAAGCCATGACCTTCACCCCGCATCGGGCGCAGCGGCCAGAAAAAACCGAAGGCGGTTTGGCCTTTCGCATGGTCTCTGATTTCCAACCCGCTGGCGACCAACCGCAAGCCATTACCGAATTAATCGAAGGCATTGAAGCCGAAGAGCGCGACCAAGTTCTGCTCGGCGTCACCGGCTCGGGCAAGACTTACACGATGGCGCAAGTCATCAATCGCACGCAGCGACCGGCGCTTGTTTTGGCGCCCAATAAAACTTTGGCGGCGCAGCTTTACGGCGAGTTCAAAAGTTTCTTCCCCGATAATGCGGTCGAATATTTTGTCTCTTATTACGATTATTATCAGCCCGAGGCCTATGTGCCGCGCACCGATACATTCATTGAAAAAGAGAGCAATATCAACGAGCAGATTGACCGCATGCGCCACTCGGCCACGCGCGCGCTATTGGAGCGCGATGACGTGATTATCGTCGCTTCCGTGTCGTGCATTTACGGCATTGGCTCGGTCGAGAGCTATTCCAATATGACGATGGAGCTGAAGCCCGGTTTGGAAATCAGCCGCTCGCAATTGCTCGCCGATTTGGTGGCGCTGCAATATAATCGCAATGATATGGCTTTCGCGCGCGGCGATTTTCGGGTGCGCGGCGACACCATTGATATTTTCCCCGCACATTATGAAGACCGCGCTTGGCGTGTCGAATTATTTGGCGATGAGATTGATAATCTGACCGAGTTCGACCCGCTGACGGGGCATAAAACCTCGGATATTGAGCAAGTTCGCGTCTATGCCAATTCGCACTATGTAACCCCCGGCCCCACGCTGAAACAAGCCGCCGTGGGCATTCAGGCCGAGTTGAAAACGCGGCTGGAAGAATTTGAAGCGGCGGGACGCCTGCTGGAAGCGCAGCGCATTGAGCAGCGCACCATGTTTGATTTGGAGATGTTGGATGCGACCGGCAGTTGCGCTGGCATTGAAAATTATTCGCGCTATCTGACGGGTCGCAAGCCAGGCGAGCCGCCGCCCACTTTGTTCGAATATTTGCCAGACAATGCTTTGGTGTTCACCGATGAAAGCCATGTGACCGTGCCGCAAATAGGCGGCATGTTTCGCGGTGACTTTAAACGCAAATCGACGCTCGCCGAATTCGGTTTCCGCTTGCCGTCTTGCGTCGACAATCGGCCGATGAAGTTTGAAGAATGGGACATCATGCGGCCTCAGACCGTGCATGTCTCGGCCACGCCGGGCCCGTGGGAAATGGAACGCACGGGCGGCGTGTTTGTCGAGCAGGTCATTCGCCCCACCGGACTGATTGACCCAACGTGCGAAATCCGCCCGGCCACCAATCAGGTCGATGACCTGATGGCCGAATGCCAAGAAATGGCCAAGCGAGACCAACGCGTTTTGGTGACGGTATTGACCAAGAAAATGGCAGAAGATTTGACCGAATATATGCATGAGCAAGGCTTGCGCGTGCGCTATATGCATTCCGATATCGATACGCTGGAACGGATTGAGATTATCCGCGACCTGCGGCTCGGGGCTTTTGATATTCTCATTGGCATCAACTTGCTGCGCGAAGGTTTGGATATTCCGGAGTGTTCGCTGGTGGCGATTTTGGACGCGGATAAAGAGGGCTTTTTGCGCTCGGAAACCTCGCTGGTGCAAACCATTGGCCGCGCGGCGCGCCATGTGGAAGGTCGGGTGCTTTTATACGCCGATAAAATGACCGGTTCGCTGACCCGCGCCATGGCCGAAACCGACCGCCGCCGCGAGCGCCAAATGGCGCATAATAAAGCCAATGGCATCACCCCCGCATCGGTGAAGAAAAACATCGCCGATATTATCGAGGGCATGGCCGAGCAGGACAATCAGGCAGCGCCTGGCCCCTATCGGGTGCGCGAGGCGATGGCTGAGACGCAAGCGCCGCTTTTGGGCAGCAATTTGCGCGCTCACATCGAGGGTCTGGAAGGCGAAATGCGCGAAGCGGCGGGCGATCTAGAATTCGAAACCGCGGCGCGTTTGCGCGATGAGATTAAACGTCTGCAAGAAACCGAATTGGCCATTGCCGATGACCCGTTCGCACGCCAATCGACGGTCGACGCACGCGTGGCCGAAAGCACAGGCAAGCCAGCGAAAAAAGCGCCAAGGCGCCCTTCTGGACGCGGCAGAAAGGGGCCTTAAAGTAAGGCCCCTTAAAGCGCGTTAAGATGAGTAAGTCGTTGGTAAAACTTCTGCCGCAAGCGGGTGACTAGAAGTCGTAAATATAGCTGACCGAGAACACATCGCTTTTGAAGGTTTCAAAATCATAGCTGCGGAATTCAGCGCGAAACGGTTCATGCGCAATGCCAACACCAAAGAAACCCGTGTCATCGGCGTGCGGATCATCAATCGAGGCAAAGCCGGCACGAAGCGTATAGCGCAAGAGCGGTGGCCCCCCTAGGTCAAAGCCTTTCAGCACCGACATCTCAAATACGGGCTGGTCGTGTTTCGGCGATGTGCCGTCTCCGCCCTTGCCGTCGGGTTGGTCATAGGCGCCATTTAGAACCGCAATACCGACCTCAAAACTCAGGTCGGATGGAAAGCGAACGCCGAAGCCACCATTCATAAAGATGTCATCGCCATCTTCGATAGCTAGGTCGTCTTGTAGCGCATAGGCTGCCTTGCCTTTGTCTGAGCCAGTGTGGTTCACAAAGCCAGCGCCGCCATAAACATAGGTGAAAGTGCCCAAACGCTCGGCGCGCGACTTTTGCGGCCAATTCTTATAGTCGCCCATATCGATCGCCATATCATCGGCATATCATCAGGCATATCTCGCGCATAGGCTTGCGGGGCTAGAAACGCGCTCAGCGCGAAAAAAGCCAGAGCGAGCAAAACACCCAATCGGCGGATGGGGGGATGAGCGCGAACGCCCTCATGTGAAAAATTATTGACTTGCATCGACTTACTCCTTTTTTTGTTCTTCGGCAGCTTAATGCCGCATCGGTTAATTATTGGTGAAAGACTAACAACATCGCCCCTCCAGCCGCAACCAATGTAGCAAAGAGGTGCAAAGGCACCTGAATGATTGCGCGTGAATTACGAAGTCTGACCGACCTCCCTTATTTTTATTTTGGTCTAATGATGTT
>JAQWIP010000018.1 GCA_029248825.1 Alphaproteobacteria bacterium
CCCCTCCCAAATAAGCGCCCTTAGGGGATGGGCGCGGCGTTAAGCAATGTCGATGGTAGTGGTAAACTCAATACCTTGGAAACTATCTACCGAGCCATGCAATAGGTCTCTGCTCTTGCCTTGCCGCTAGTGAAATGGCAGGCTTTGCCGATGATGAAAAAACCAAATTCATCGGCGCAAAAAACCAACGCAAACGACTTCGAGGTTCGAATCGATACGCTTTGCCGTGCGCAATTTGGCGCCCCTGTTACAAATTTGAAACGTCTCTCGGGCGGCGCGAGCCAAGAAAGCTGGCAATTTATTTGCGATGAAAAAGCTTTCGTTTTGCGGCGCAATCCGGGAGGGCAAAAAACCTCGCAAAACGCCCTGCCCAAAGCCTCCGAAGCGGCCATTATTGACGCCGCCGCCGTCGCCGGAATTGCCGTGCCGCGTGTCTCTTATATATGCACCCCCGCCGACGACATCGGCGAAGCCTATGTCATGGACTTTATTCAGGGCGAGACGATTGCTCGAAAAATTTTACGCGATGCAGAATTCGATGTGGTTCGCCCCAATCTGGCGGCGCAAAGCGGCGAGCTTTTAGCCCGCTTGCATCAGATAGACGTGGCCACCCTGCCCGAGCTGCCCTATAGCGATGCGCAAGGCGAGTTGAAGAAATACGCTGGCTTCTTGCACGCGCATAAACAGCCGCATCCGGTGTTTGAATTGGCCGTCAAATGGCTATCCGATAATTTGCCGGTGGCGCGCGCGCCAGCTTTGGTGCATGGCGACTTTCGCAATGGCAATCTTATGGTCTCGCCCGAAGACGGACTGGTGGCGCTGCTTGATTGGGAGCTGACGCATATTGGCGACCCGATGGAAGACCTCGGCTGGCCGTGCGTGCCGTCTTGGCGATTTGGCCAACATCATTTACCTGTCGGCGGCTTCGGCCAACGAGCGGATTTTTATGCCGCCTATCGCGCCAAGGGCGGCGAGATTGACGAAGCCTCGGCGCGCTTTTGGGAAATTCTCGGCACCTTAAAATGGGGCATTATGTGCGCCGTGTTGATGAGCAGCACATTCGAAAGCGGCGCCGACGCCTCGGTCGAGCGCGGCTCGATTGGTCGGCGGTCATCGGAAACCGAGATTGATTTATTACGTATGTTGTTGGAGCAAGACTGATGCAAGACCGCCCCGCCGCAGAAGATTTACTGGCCGCCGTGCGCCGCTTTTTAAGCGATACCGCCATGCCAAACTTGCAAGGCCATGCCGCCTTTAGCGCGCGCGTGGCGGGCAATGTGTTGGATATTCTGGCGCGCGAATTGGCGCTGGCACCCGGCTTTCAAAAAGCCGAGACCCGGCGTTTGAAAGACCTACTGGATGTCGCGCCAGAAGCGCAAAGCGACTTGCTCGATTTAAACCGAGAGTTATGTGACAAAATAGCGTCAGGCGAGATGGATTTATCGACCCCGGGCTTGCGCGACCACCTGATAAAGATCAGCATGGGAAAACTCGCGATAGACCAGCCCAAGTATCAGGGATATAAAACCGCGCAGGCAAATGACTGGCCTGAAGAAGAATCGAAATAAGATTTAGACTTCCTGTTCACTTAATGGCTCGCGTGAGCCGCAGAAAAAGACAAGATCAAACCTATGTATAAAATCATCCTTCCCGTTGTCCTCAGCCTTGCGCTTGCTGGTTGTGGCATTCCCTTTATCGATATTGATATTCCGCTTATTCCAGGAATTTAATCGCAGCTAAATATCGCACGATTGGCGCAAGTATCTTTTGTACAGCCAAGGCGCGATGAGCTGATTATAGATTAGGCCGGTTATGTTTCGCATAATCGGCCAATTTATTATGTGCGCTAGATATTTAAACTTCGGCAAGCGCAACCACAGCGCGATAAATGCCTCCACGCCTTGCAGCATTTCCTCACCCTCATGGGCATGAATGGCGGCCAATAAAGTTTCACGCGAATAACCTTCGGGCAAGGCGCCGCGCGATACGTCTTGGAAGGCGACATTATCTATCGCGTGGGTTTCCACCATGCGCTGATAGACAGCGACTTCTGGCCCGCACAGCGAGCAGGCGCCGTTGAAATAGACGGTTAAGAATTTTGCTTTGGCCATTAGTTTAACGCATCGCCAGTGGCTTCGGGGTTTCCCTCGCGAAGCGCCACCAAATATTCGATGATTAAATCCCACGCTTGCAAAGCCTCGACATCGCCTTGCGCGGCAAATTCGGCGGCGCGCAGCGTGGCTACGACTTCGGCGTCCTCGCCATATTGCTGGGTCAGCGTTGCCGCCGCTTGCGCAACGGTTTCGCGGAGTTTCTTTTGGTCGTCTGTAATCTCATTCATGACAGTTACATAGGCCGCTTGGCGCGGATGGAAACCCCTTGGCTTAAGATATGCCAAGCCAAGCCAATACTGCCGTCAAGCCCATCAAATAAGCGCCCGGCATTTTCAACAGAGCTTTATGGCTTCCAAGCCCGAGAAAAATAAACAGAAGCGCGCCAAGGAGATTTACCGCGAGGATAGGATAAGTCGCGATAGCGAATTCGGGGTTATAAGCGACATAAGCCAAGCCGACGGCACTGACAAAAAGGAAAATCGTAAATATGTGCCAACTGACAAGACTGAGCGATTTGCTTAAAGGTTCCAAATCACTCTGGTTTACATTGCCGATATATTTTATGTGACCCGCAATTGCATGGAATAACATGCCTACGAAGGCGAGCAGAGCGCCAGCCATTAAGAACCAAAACGCCATTTATTTTCCTCCAATCGGAACCGAAACCTATTCCACCGTCACCGACTTGGCCAGATTGCGCGGCTGGTCGACATCGGTGCCTTTGGTGACAGCAGCATAATAGGCCAGCAATTGCAATGGCAACGCATAGAGCATCGGCGTGATGAATGGATCTAACTCGGGCAAAGCAATCGTCGCCATACAGCCTTCGCCGGCTTTTTCAATGCCTGCCGCACTGCCTAGCATGACAACCTGACCGCCGCGCGCCATGACTTCTTGCATGTTGGAAATCGTCTTTTCAAACAGCTCATCATCGGGTGCAATGGTGATGATGGGAACGCTCTCATCGACCAAGGCAATCGAGCCGTGTTTCAATTCTCCCGCAGCAAAACCTTCGGCGTGAATATAGGAAATCTCTTTCAGCTTCAGCGCGCCTTCTAAGGCCAAGGGATACATGGTCGCGCGGCCAATGAACAAAGCGCTGGTCGTATCGGCAAAGCCTTTGGCAATCTCTCTAATGCGTTCTTCGCAAGCAAAAACATCATTGGCGAGGCGCGGCGTGGTTAGCAATAGGTCACACAGACGCCCTTCTTCGGCGGCGTCCATCGTGCCTTTCACGCGGCCAATGCCAATGGCCAAAGTGGCCAGAGTGGCCAATTGCGCGGTGAAGGCTTTGGTCGAAGCCACGCCAATTTCGGGGCCCGCATAGGTTGGGAAGGTGACATCCACTTCGCGGCAAATCGAGCTTTCAGGCACATTGACCACGCCAATGGTTTGCAGCCCATGCGCTTTGCAATGATGCAGCGCCGCCAGCGTGTCCGCCGTCTCGCCCGATTGCGAAACAAACACGGCGAGGCAATCTTTATCCATCGGTGCATCTCGATAGCGAAACTCGGAAGCAATATCGATACTGGCCGGAATGCGCGCATAGCGTTCAATCCAATTGCGCGCGATTTGTGCCGCAAAATACGCCGTGCCGCAGGCCACCAAAATCACCCGATTGATTTTGTTGAAATCGAGCTGGTTCTCCGGCAGCAAAACAGCGCGCGCTTCGGGGGCAATATATTGCCCAAAAGTGCGCGAGAGAACCTCTGGCTGCTCGTGAATTTCTTTCGCCATAAAATGACGATAATTGCCCTTATCGACCATAGCGGCCGAAGCATCCACGGTCTCGAAGGGGCGGTTTACTTCTTGCTCATAGCCGTCTGCCAGCGCGAAAATTTGCGCCCCTTCGCGCGTTAAAATCGCCCAATCGCCATCTTTCAAATAGCAAACCTGATTGGTAAATGGCGCCAAGGCAAAAGCATCCGAGCCTAAAAACATCTCGCCCTCGCCCATGCCCAAAGCCAGCGGACTGCCTTTGCGCGCGGCGATAATTTTATCGTCTTGCC
The DNA here is from genome assembly GCA_029248825.1 of Alphaproteobacteria bacterium. Classification (GTDB taxonomy): domain Bacteria; phylum Pseudomonadota; class Alphaproteobacteria; order RS24; family RS24; genus UBA8337. The sequence goes on from JAQWIP010000018.1 coordinate 4,124, forward strand.
CCTCGACAATCATCGCAATCGCATAAGCGCCTTCGAGGCTGGCGAAAGTATCCGCCGCAGCTTTTTTAATATCGCCACTGGCCGCCAGATTTTGCGAAAACAAATGCGCCACAACTTCCGTGTCCGTGTCGGAGGTAAAGCTGGCGCCATCGGCAATTAGCTTTTGCTTCAGCTCTTTATAATTTTCAATAATGCCATTATGCACCACCGCCACATGCTCGCCACGATGCGGATGCGCATTGGCTTTAGTGGCCGGCCCATGGGTGGCCCACCGCGTGTGGCCAATGCCGAGATTGCCGCTCAAAGGCCGCGCTTGCATTTCTTGGCGCAGCGCCCCTAGCTTGCCCTCGGCGCGACGGCGCACAATCGCGCCTTCCATCAGCGTGGCAATGCCGGCGCTATCATAGCCGCGATACTCGAGCCGCTTGAGGCCATCGAAAACCCGTTGACCAACATCTTGCGTTCCGACAACGCCAATAATTCCGCACATATTATTTGTCCTTCTTGGTGTTGGATTTTTTAAACTTCGCGCCCCAGCCAGCAATCTCGCGCGCTGGCGCCCGGGTGACCACCAAAGCATCGTCCGGCACATCCTTGGAGATGGCCGAGCCCGAGCCGAGATACGCGCCTTTGCCAATCGTGACCGGCGCAATCAGCGAGGAGTTGGAGCCGATAAAAGCGCCCTCGCCTATCTTGGTGATATGTTTGTTATAGCCATCATAATTGCAGGTAATCGTGCCAGCGCCAATGTTCACTTCCATGCCCAATTCGGCATCGCCGATATAAGACAGATGGCTGATTTTCGCGCCCTTGCCGATGATGGATTTTTTGGTCTCGACGAAATTGCCAATTTTGGCCTCATCGCCCACTTGGGTGCCGGGGCGCAGGCGCGCATAGGGGCCAATTTGCGCCGCCTTGCCAATGCGCACACCTTCTAAATGCGTGAAAGCTTTGATCACCGTGCCAGCCGCAATCGAAACGCCGACATTGATTTTCACATTCGGCTCTAATACGACATCGGCTTCTATCTTTGTGTCATAACTCAAGAACACGCTATCGGGGTCTTGCATGCCAACGCCCGCTTCGAGGAACGATTGGCGCAAACGTTTTTGCATCAGCCCTTCGGCTTTGGCTTGTCCGGCGCGGCTATCGACGCCCATCGTGTCTTCGGGACTGGCCATTACCAATCCGGTGCTGGCGCCATCTTCCGAGGCTAGCCGCACGAGGTCGGGCAGATAATATTCGCCTTGTGCATTGTCATTATTTAGCTGCGGCAGATATTTGGCCAAAGCCGTCTGGCTTAGCGCCATCGCGCCGCCATTGCACAGGCTGATTTCGCGCGTGGCGGCATCGGCGTCTTTAAACTCGATTATTTGCGTCGGCGTTTGCCCTTGCAAAACAATGCGCCCGTAAGCGGCGCCATCTTCTGGTTCAAAGCCCAAGACGGCTAACTCGGCGCTATGGCCAGCTAATTCGGCCAGAACTTCGGCGCGCATTAAAGGCGTGTCGCCAAACATAACGACGAGGCGTTGGTGTTTTTGCGACGCCTCAAAAGCGGCGGCCACCGCATCGCCTGTGCCTAATTGTTCGACCTGAAGGCAATGCGTCAACGCGCCCTCTAAGCTATCGGCATAGGCGCGCACATCGTCTTGCTCGGGCGAAGTCACCAGTAAAATTTCCGCCGCTCCGGCTTGGCGCGCGGCAGAAATCGCATGGCCGAGCATCGGACGGCCAGCTATCTCGTGCAGCACTTTGGGCAAAGCCGAACGCATGCGCGTTCCCTTGCCAGCGGCAAGAACAATCGCCCCAAATGGAGTGGTGCTGGATGTGCTCATAACAAAGCGCCCTTTCTAACAAACCCTCAATATCAGGCTTATATACGAGGCGTTGCTAGAAAGCTGAAATCAAACAGTTTTGCGTAATGTTACGGCTTAGCTGGCGAGCGCGTCCAAGCCAATGTCTTCCAACATGGCATTGCCCGCTTTTACCGCATCCGACAGACCGCCCACGGCAGACAGAAGATTATGCGCGTAGAATTGCGCCGATGCGGTTTTGCGTTGCGCAAAATTCGGCTCGACATCCTGCGTGGTCACGCCATGCGCGCCGCGCGCCAAATAATGGCACCCCGCCACGAGGCCGAACAGGCGCAAATAAGGCGTCGCACCCGCCAACACATCGAGCGAGCCTTTTTGAGCCAGCACCCAATCTGTCGTCTCTTGCAAGACATCAATCGAGGCCGACAATCGCTCGGCGATATCGACCAATACGGGGCTGTTGGATTGGCGGCATGTCTCGGCCGTCTCGCGCATTTCGTCCATATAATCGGCCACAACCGACCCGTTGCCGAGCGGCAATTTGCGCCCCACTAAGTCCATGGCTTGAATGCCGTTGGTGCCTTCGTAAATCGTCAAGATACGCGCATCGCGCACATGCTGCGCCGCGCCGGTTTCTTCGACAAACCCCATGCCGCCATGCACTTGCACGCCGATGGCCGCCACTTCATTGGCGATATCCGTGCTGAAAGCTTTCGATATCGGCGTGAGCAAATCATTTTTGGCGCGCGCGGCTTCATCGCCCGTGGCTTCGGCGATATCGGCCATCACACCGTTTTCATAGCAAATCGCGCGCGAGGCATCGGTTAAGGCGCGCATGGTCAACAACATGCGGCGCACGTCTGGATGCTGGATAATCGACACGGCGTCATTGTCGTCTTTGCCGGCACCCGGGGCGCGACCTTGTTTGCGCTCAAGCGCATAAGCCAGCGCATGTTGCGTGGCGGCTTCGGCGACCCCCACACCTTGCAAGCCAACGTGCAGACGCGCATTATTCATCATGGTGAACATACAAGCCATGCCGCGATTTTCAGCGCCGACCAACCAGCCGACTGCGCCGTCATTTTCGCCAAAGGCCATGACACACGTCGGGCTGGCGTGAATGCCGAGTTTGTCTTCCAAGCCGATGCATTTCACGTCATTGCGATCGCCCAAGGAGCCATCGTCGTTGACAAAGAATTTCGGCACGACAAAAAGCGAGATGCCTTTGGTGCCTTCGGGCGCGCCCGGTGAGCGCGCCAAAACCAGATGGACAATATTATCGACCATGTCGTGGTCGCCATAGGTAATGTAAATTTTCGTGCCGGTGATTTTATACGAGCCATCGTCTTGCGGCTCGGCTTTGGCGCGAATATTGCCAACGTCAGAGCCGGCATGCGGCTCGGTCAAATTCATTGTCGCCGACCATTCGCCCGACACCACACGGTGCAGATATTTTTCTTTCTGCTCGTCCGAGGCATGCGCCGCCAAAGCTTCCATGCCGCCGTTCGACAACATGGGGCAGAGCTGAAATCCAATATTGGAATTCATCATCTCGGTAACCGCATTCGACAAAGACAAGGGCAAGCCTTGGCCGCCATAGGCACTTGGCGCGGCCAAAGTTGGCCAGCCGCCTTCGACATATTTTGTGTAGGCCTGTTTAAAGCTCTCGGGAACCTGCACCCCATCGTCGGTCAATTGGCACCCCTGTTGGTCGCCGTCCCAACTGGCGGGCGCAATCACATCATTGGCCAATTTGGCGGCTTCGCCCAAAATCGCATCTAGCAAATCATCGGATAGGTCTTCAAATTTGCCGCTGTCGATTAAGCGTTGAAAGCCCGCCTCTTGCATGAGTGCGAATTGAATTTCTGTGGTCGGTGCGCAATAAGCCATGACAATCTCCCTCGATTGCCTCTAAACTATGCCAGACGGCCATCAATTACACGGAATTTTTCTGTGTCAAAAGGCCACAAGATTAAGAGGCTCTCATGACCCCAATAAAACGCGAAAACGGCTATGCCCTCGCCCCGCAATCTTTGCTCGCATGGATTGGCGTTGCGCTCGTGGCCAGTGTGGCGCTCTTGGGTGTGCTGTTTTTGGGGGTGCCTCCCCAAATCGAAACACCCCAAATCGAAACCTGGCAACTATGGGCGCGCTATACGGCGCGGCTATCGTTTTTCCTATTTCTTGGTGTCTATCTGGCCTCGCCGCTTTATGAGCTGGCGCAAAATAAGCTGAGCCATTGGTTGCGCGTCAATCGGCGCAATGCGGGCATCAGCTTCGGCCTTGCGCATATTATCCATCTTGGCGCCTTGATTGTGTTTCTCGTTCTATCGGGGCGTCCTACTGGCCTCGAAACGCTGATTGTTGGCGGCGGGGCTTATTTAGCGATGTTTGCCATGCTGGCGACCTCGACCGATGGCGCCATTCGTCGTCTTGGCGCACAAAACTGGCGGCGCTTGCATAAATTCGGTGTGCATTATCTGGCCTTTGTGTTTGCTGTCACTTACACGGGCGGCGTTGGCACGCCAGAGGCCAAGCCGATGGCGCTCATCGTCTTGATTTGGGGCGCCATTGTGCTACGCCTATATGTTCATTTTACGAAAAGGAAACCATCATGAGCGATTTCGCAACGGTCAAAATAGAAGATGGCATCGCCATCGTTAGCCTCAATGACGGCAAAGCCAATGCCTTTAGCTTTGCCATGATGGAAGCCCTAAACGCGTGTTTCGACGAAGCCGAAGCCAAAGCTGACGTGATTGTTCTGACCAGCGAAGGCCGCGCCATGTGCGCCGGATTTGATTTGAAAGTCATGAAAGAACAACCCGACCGCGTTGGCGATATGGTGGGCATGGGCGGAAAGTTTCTGACCCGTGTGTTTGCCAATGAAAAGCCCATCCTCATCGCCTCGCCTGGCCATGGCATTGCCGCAGGCGGCCTATTGATGCTGAGCGCCGATTACCGCATTGGCGCCGAAGGTGACGCCCGTTACGGCCTCAATGAAAGCGCCATTGGCATGGTTCTGCCGCCTTACGGCTATGATTTGGCGGCGTTTAAAATCAACAATAAATACCTCGACCTGTGCTTTGTCGGCGCCGAGCTTATCGACACGCCGACCGCCATTAAAGCTGGTTTCCTCGATGAATCGGTGCCAGCCGACCAGCTGATGGCGCGGGCGATGGAAAAAGCCGAAGCCTTGCAAGCCCTGCACCCGAAAGCCTATGCGGGCAATAAGCGCCTCGTGCGCGGCGCCACCACAGATAAAATGACCGCAGGTCTGGCCAATGCCGAGGGGCTTTCGGTCAACGTTTAATACCCCAAGCGCGCGCTGCCGCTCAATAAATGCTATCCTTTGATTCGATAGTGGGAGTGTGTGTTGAGTGTTTTTACCAAAGCAGCGAAATCAGATTTAGGCGCGAGCATTGCAATTGCGCTTTTGTCTTTAACTTATGCCTTATCTTACGGCGCGCTCTTATTCTCGTCGCCAGAGCTTTCGCCCTTCATCAGCTACACGATTGGCGCCTCGTTAATCACCACGATTGTCACCGTTTTGGTGGTTTCTTTCCTCTCGGGCATCCGCTTTTCCATTGCTGGCCCCGATAGTAATACGGTTGCGGTGCTGGCGAGCTTTATCGTCGTCTTATCGCAATCGGCCAGCCAAACAGGCCTGCAAGGCAAGGAATTGGCGCTCTTCTCGCTAACCGGGCTATGTTTGGCCACTTTGCTGACGGCGCTGACTATGTTTTTGATGGGGCGCTTTCGCTTGGGCAATATCGTGCGCTTTGTTCCGGTGTCCGTGGCGGGTGGCTTTTTGGCCGCTGCCGGTTGCCTGATGATAAATGGTGCGTTTTACCTCGCCACTGGATTGACCCTTCCCAATCTCCTAACCTCCGAGTTTAGCGACTTACAGACGCTGAAACTGGTCGGATTATTCGGTTTCGCGCTGTTTTTCTGGGCTTTGACCCGCTTTAGCGCCAGCCAAATGGCGCTGCCCTTTGGTATTTTCTTTAGCATTTTCGCCATTCACGCCATGCTCGCCTATCAAGGCCTGTCGGTTCCCGAAGCGCAAAATTTGGGGCTATTGCTCAATGGTGGCGGACAAGCGGAGCTTTTTTTCCCGCCCCTGCACGGTGTCTTCACCGCCGAATTAGCCGCTATGTTCGTCAGCTTTTTGCCCGAGCTTATCGTCACCGTCACGGTAACGGCGCTGTCTATTCTGCTGATTATCGCGGGTATTGAGATTGATAAAAACATCGATAGCGACTTAAACTATGAGCTTAAAATTCATGGTTATGCCATTGGTTTATCTGGGTTTTTAGGCGGATTTATTGGCCTGGTATCGCTCAGCCGCTCGCTCCTTAATGCGGGCAAGCAAAGCCGTTTTCCGGTTGCCGCTGTTGTCACTTGCCTGTTATGCGGCGTGGTGCTGATTGTGGGCGGCAGCATTATCTCCCTCTTGCCGAAAGTGGCGCTGGCGGCGATGATTTTATTCCTCGGCGCGCAAATCGCCTATCGCTGGCTCGGCGAGAGCTATTCGATGCTCGACCGCAATGAATATATTCTCGTACTGCTAATTAGCTTCACCACGCTTTATGCTGGCTTTATCTTTGGCCTGGCGCTTGGCATTGTCTGCGGTTGCATTTTATTTGCGGCGCGCGCCAGTTTCGTATCTGTGGTGCGCCAAGAAATGTCGGGCGAAGGCTATCGCTCGCGCATTGTCCGCTCGGCCGATGAAGAGGTTTATTTGGGCAATCTCAACCAATCCATTCGGATTTATGAGCTACAGGGCTTTTTGTTTTTTGGCACGGCACATAATTTCTACACCAAGATTAAAGGCGACTTGCAGGATAAATCCTCGCCCATTCGCCATGTTATTTTGTCGTTTAAACACGTCAGTGGCGTCGATGCTTCGGCCGAACAGATTTTGCAGAAAATCTTCCTCGCCGCCGATAAGCAAAACGCTTCTATCTCGACCATTGAGCTGCCCATCAAAGAGCAAACCACGGTCGCGCGCCTCTTGCGCCGCTCGCCGACGCTCATCGCCGACCAGAATTACGCCGCGATTTATGACGCCATGGAAGCCATTGAAGAAAACCTGTTGCGCGAGCGCGAGTTCGAAGGCAGCCGCGTCTCGCTTCAGGGCTGGCTCGAAACCCGCCTCGAAGATGCTTCTATGGCCGAGAAATTATTCCAATCGCTCGACCGCATGGATTATAAATCGGGCGATACCATTTGCTCGCAGGGCGAGGAAGCCACTGATATTTTCTTCCTCGATATCGGCCGCGTCGATGTGGTGAGCTATGATGTGCCAGGCCAGCCGTTCCGAATTTATTCGTTTATGCGCCACACGATGCTGGGCGAAATGGGCTTTGTGCGCAAAGAAACCCGCAGCGCAGAGCTGGTGGCACGCGGCAATACTTCGGTCTATGGGCTATCTAGAGAGACCTATGACAAGCTAGAGGCGGCCAATGATCCGGTCATTGATGCGCTCTTGCAGCTGATTTCCATCACCCTATCGGATCGCATTATCTCGGCCAATCGCACGATTGCCGAGCTGCAAGCCTAAGGGTTAAATCGACGACACTTTCTCGACGTTCTCGCCATGTTGGCGGCGCGTGATTCGGTAGCGCCGCATCATGAAGAAAGCGGCAATATAGAAAAACGCCTCAATCGGCACCGCATAAAGCACTAAGTCCACCAGCGTCTCCTCTGGCACTTCGGAGGGTTGGGCATTGCGCGGCAAGTTAATCAGCGTCAGCACCAGCCCCGCTAACATAATGCCCATGCCGGCCACCATTTTGCCCGCAAAAGCGCGAGCGGCAAAAATGACCCCCTCATTGCGCCGTGCCGTATCGACCGCGCTATCTTCCACCACATCGGCCATCATCGAACCAAACAATATGTAGAAGACGATGATAATCAGCACTTGCGAGAAATTATGCGTCAGCAAAATCGGGAATAAAGCCTCCGAGCCATTTTCGGGCAGCAAGCCGCTAAGGCGCGACAGCCACATCGATGGGCCGATCATAAGCATGACAACGAAACTACCCAAAGCGGCGCGTTTCTTATCAAACCGCTTGCCCAAAAACCGCGCAATCGGCACGGCGCAAACGGCGGCTACCGCTTGAAAAATCGTAAAAATAGCCAATTGCGACGGCTTGAGTTCCCAGAAAAACGTCGAGAAGTAAATGCTCAAAGAGGCGGTAAACCCCGAGGCTGTGCCGAAGAAAATCGAGGCCAGAAACAGCGCCTGAAAGTTCTTGTTTTTAAACACATCCAAAATCTCGCTCAGCACCACAAACGGCGTAACTTTTTCTTGCTCGGGCGGCACATGAAGATGGGGAATGGCCTTATGCGTGCCCAAAGAAGACACCACCATGCCGACAAACATTAACGCCGAAGCGGCCAACCCATATTTGACATAGCCACCGGCTTGCAAAATACCATTGCCGTTTTCATTGGCCGCGAGAAACGTCGAGTAAGCCAAAAACGCCATGCCAATGCCGCCCAGCCAGCCAAACATAAAGCGCAATCCCATCAACTCGGTGCGCGTATCATAATCGCTGGTCAGTTCGGAAATCAGCGCGGTGCTGGGGACTTCGAAAAAAGTCAGGAACACGCGGATCATTACGGCGCAAGCCAAGAGATAGAAAAACAGGTTCATTTGATCGTCCAGCACCGGTGTCGGCGGGTTCCACATCACCGCATAGCTGAGGCAAATGGGAATAATCGACAGATACATAAACGGATGACGCCGCCCCCATTTGGAGCGCAGATTATCCGACCAATACCCGATGAGCGGGTCGGTGATGGCATCCACCGCAATGGCTATGGTCAGCGCCAGACTGGTGAGAAACGGCTGCAAGCCGAGAACTTGGCTGTAGAAAATCAGCAGGAAATAGCTAAAGCCATTTTCCTTAATCCCGAAAGGCGCGGCGCCGAGGCCATACACAAACTTTGTCTTACCGTCTAACTGATACTGCGCCATTCAGGCCTCCCATGGATAAGCCAAAACCATAGAGCAATCGGTGTTCATGTAAACGCTGCATTGCAACTTGCCAAATCATCCGTAAACTTAGTTTTTTATGGGGGAGTATCACTATGGCTTATTTGGGTTTACTGGCTGGTTTGGCCTTGCTTATTTTTCTCGCTTTGCGCGGGGTGAACATTTTATTTGCATCGCTTTTATGCGGTTTGGTTGTGGCGCTGACCAATGGTCTGCCGGTGCATGAAGCCCTCTCCCAACATTATGCGTCTGGCCCGCTTGGCACTTTTAGTTTTGCTGGACGCTTTTTTCTGTTGTTCATCGCGGGCGCCATATTTGGCCGCGTCATGGGCGAGAGTAAAGCCGCCACCTCGATTGCTTTGGCCATGGTCGAGCGCCTCGGCGCGCACCGCGCGTTATGGATTACGGTTTTGGCCTCGGCCGCGCTGACCTATGGCGGCGTGGTTGTCTTCGTGGTGATTTTCGCCATGTATCCGCTTGGGCTCAGCCTCTTGAAACAGGCCGACATCCCGAAGCGATTGTTCTGTGCAGCCTTGGCATTGGGGGCTGGCACCTTCACGCTCACCGCCCTGCCCGGCACGCCGTCCATTCAAAACGTTATCCCCTCGGTTGGACTTGGCACCGATTTATTTGCGGCGCCTATTTTGGGGCTGGTCGGCGGCGCCATTATGTTTGGCCTTGGCATGGTGTATCTCGAACGCCAGCGCAAAACGGCCCTTGCCAATGGCGAAGGCTTTGAGCCGGGCCCAAACGATAAAGTCGAAAACATTGTGGCCAGTGACGATATGCCAAAATGGCAAATTGCGATTATTCCTTTGATAACAGTGATTGCGACCATCCTTTTACCGCGTCTTTTGCTGTCGGCTGGCCTTGCGCCTAGCGAAGGCATGATTGCAGAGGTGCTTATGTTTGCCTCTAAGCAATCTATCTTCTGGCCGAGCTTGGCCCTCTTCTTGGGAAGTGTTTTGGCCTATGCCCTCTTTCCTACCTTGCATGGCCGTGCCCTCACCGTGTTTGGCGAAGGCACCAATGATGCCGTGATGCCGCTTTTAAACACCGCGGCCGTTATCGGTTTTGGCGGCATTGTGGTGCAGACCATCGGCTTCCAAGACTTCTCGTCAGCCATGCTGAACTCCGGCTTGCCGCCAAAACTTTCTGCCTTTGCCTCTATCTCGGTGGTTTCGGCGATTACCGGATCGGCTTCGGGCGGGTTACAAATTTTTATGGCAACCATGGCCGATAGCTATTTGGCGATGGGCATTCCCGCCGAACAATTGCACCGCATCATGGCCATGGCCAGTGGCGGCTTTGATAGCCTGCCCCATTGCGGCGCGGTGATTGCCATGCTGACGGTAACCCAGCTGACCCATAAACAAGCGTATAAAGATGTTGGCGTGGTCACCGTGGTCATTCCGGTGGTTGCTACCTTGGCAACCATGACCCTCAGCACAGTCCTTTGACCCTTGCATTTGCTGAACGGCTGCGTTTACACTTTTTTATAAATCTTGTTGGGAGACAGTAATGGATTATAAGCTTTTGATTAATGGCGTTCTCGTCGATGGGCATGGAACCATGCCGGTTTTAAACCCGGCGACGGAGGAGGTTCTAACGCAATGCCCAATCGCTTCGGAAGCGCAACTCGATGAAGCGGTAGATGCCGCTCAAGCCGCCTTTGCCTTGTGGAAAAACACCTCGCTCGAGGAGCGCCGGCAAAAACTTGGCGAAATTGCCGATGCCATCGACGCTAATCAAGATGAGTTGGCTCGCATCCTTACCGAAGAACAAGGCAAGCCGCTGGCCGATGCGGTTGGCGAAATTTCCGGTGCCGCTCTGTTTTTCCGCTATTTCCAATCGCTCGATTTGCCGGTTGAAATACTCGAAGACAGCGATACCCAGCGTGTCGAAATCCACCGCAATCCTTTGGGGGTTATCGGCGCGATTATTCCGTGGAATTTCCCAATGATTCTGCTGGCCTTTAAACTGCCAGCGGCGCTTTTGGCTGGCAACTCCATCATCATCAAACCCGCCCCAACAACGCCTCTCTCGGCGCTGCACTTGGGCCGTTTGATTGCCGATATTCTGCCAGCTGGCGTGGTCAATATTCTCGCCGACAATAATGATTTGGGCGGCAAAATTACGACCCATCCAGGCATTAGCAAAATCTCTTTCACCGGATCCACCGCCACCGGCTCAAAAGTTATGGAAAGTGCAGCGAGCACCTTGAAACGCATCACGCTAGAGCTTGGCGGAAATGATGCGGGCATTGTAATGGAAGACGTAAATGTCGATGACGTGGCGCCGAAAATTTTCGATGGTGCCTTCGGCAATAACGGTCAGATTTGCATCGCGATGAAGCGGGTCTATGCGCATGAGTCGATTTACGACGACTTGGTCTCGCAATTGGCCGAATTGGCCGACGCGGCGATTGTTGGCAATGGCCTAGAGCAAGGCACGCAACTTGGTCCGCTGCAAAATAAAATGCAATTTGAAAAAGTTAAAGATTACATCGAGGACGGGCGCGCCAATGGAACGATTGTGGCCGGCGGGGATGTTCCTGAAGGTAAGGGGTATTTCATCCCTCCAACCATCGTGCGAGATATTGACGACGGCAGTCGCTTGGTCAGCGAGGAGCAATTTGGGCCCGTGCTACCGATTATTAAGTATAGCGATGTCGATGACGTTATCGAGCGTGCCAATAATTCCGAATATGGCCTGGGTGGTTCTGTATGGTCGTCCGATTTGGATAAAGCCTACGACGTGGCAAAGAAAGTTGACAGTGGAACCATCTGGGTTAACAAACACGCGGATTTGCAACCGCACGTCCCGTTTGGGGGGATCAAAACGTCCGGTATTGGAACCGAACTCGGGGCTGAGGGCCTGCATGAGTTTACCCAACGCAAAGTCATCAATATCGCAAAAGCCTAGTCGGCATTTCATCCAACAGCAGACCGGCGTTACTGCGTCGGGCTGCTTAGGTGCATGAGGCTTACCGATTGAGTTATCTGGGGGTGTCAGTCTCTGGCCAAGCGGGTTCTCGGAAAAACCAAGGTCTCCCGATAAACAGCTGAAAGACTATAGAAAATAGTGGTGAGCCCGGAACTGCTCACCATACTTTTTATTGTTTAATACCAATATCTTAGTTGTTGATGGTACTAAACTTGGTGCTAACTACTTTTTACCGCGCCGCGCTTCATCGAGCAGCCAGTCAATGTGTTTGTTCCATAGCACGAACAGCTGCTCTACTTTCTTGTCTATCTGGCGCAGCCGCTCATCCTGTGTTTCGTTTCGGCTTTTTTGTCTCAGTTATCTCTAGCGAGATGAGAATAAAAGATTGCAAAAGCTGATAGCAGTTCATCTGAGTAGCTTTTAAACACCTCTTCATGCCAAACGATATAAGCGTTTAGCGCTTCATCCGTGAAACAAAAGCCTGAAGTAGATTTTTTAACAAACCCCGAACCCATGCCTGAGAGTAATGACTGCTTTGCAGAGTTGCGAGAAACATTTAACCGTCGCATTATTTGCGTAATATTAATCATGTCCCCTGATATTGAGGCACTCATAAGCAATAAAAGCAAATCGCGATTAAACGTATTTGATATAACCCAAGATGATAAATTCTTCTTTTTTGGTCTTGAGTGCAACTCAACTTTTAACTTGCGGTCTTGTTTTACGCTCTCCGCTCTGGATAAAATTGACAATTCAAGTGTTTTATCGATTGCCTCCTCGAGGCTTAGGGTTATCGTTCGGGTAGATAAGCTGTCAAAGGCCTCAGATATCAAACAGGAACTTTCTGAATTTATAGGCCTCCATTCGTTTACATAGCTTAACTTATAAATCTGAAAAAAGTGCTCTGTAATGGACATACAATTATTTTCATCCAGTTCAGCAATTCCCAAATCAAGAGCTTCTGTAAGTATTTGTTTGAGAGTGTTTCGAGTTACCGAAATTTCAAAGGCTAACTTTTTTTGATTGTATTCCTCTCCAGAGAATCTCTGCGCTAGCAAGACCAGAGCAAAATCACGTCGAGCTCGAGAGTGAAAGCACCAAGACCGCCAGCTTGTCTGCATACCTGGAAGTCTTAAACCTGCTCGGCCTGTATCATCGGTAAGAAGCGACGCTCGGTAGACAATAAGTGACGCAAAAGCATTATAATATTTGGAAATTGACATGAAACAACCTCAAACACTTATGCGGGTTTTACTAGTGTTAATTTCTGACAGTTGTAATTTTGGGCCCTCAGAATACCCTAATTTTCTTTGTAGTATTTTTTGAGAGTAAGTTATAAGTAAATTTTTGGCTCATAGCACCACGGGCTTTGTTTTGCTAGCAGCTGCCGCGTTTGCACAATCCAGCCAACCGGATGGTAAAGATGGTGTTGCGATGAATATTATCGCAGGCTTTTTAGGTGACACTGCCAAAACAGTCGAAAAAAACTACCTACATTTGTCGCCAGATTACCGTCGCCAAGCAGTCGATAGGTAGTTG
>JAQWIP010000023.1 GCA_029248825.1 Alphaproteobacteria bacterium
ATGCCCACGCATATGCAAAAGCTCGGAGAGATGATGCAGCCCTTCACTGAAATTGCGGCGCAAAATCCGTATAGCTGGTTTCCAGTGGCGCGCTCGGCGGAAGAAATCTCGACCGTCACCGACACCAATCGTCTGGTCGGCTATCCGTATCCCAAATATATGAACTCGGTCATTCGCGTCGACCAAGCGGCGGCCGTGGTGCTGACCTCTGTCGGCAAGGCGCGCGAGATGGGCATCGAGGAGAGCCATTGGGTTTACTTGCACGGGTGCGCCGAGGCCAATGACATTTGGAACCCCATCGAGCGCCCCGAGCTGCACCGCAGCCACGCCATGAAAGGCATGGCCGAATTGGCGCTGGATATGGCGGGTTGGCGCGTGGCCGACATCGATTATTTCGACCTCTATTCTTGTTTCCCCGTGGCGGTGGAAGTGGCCTGCCGCGAGATGAACATTGCCGAGGACGACGAGCGCCCGTTCACCATCACGGGCGGCTTGCCGTATTTCGGCGGCGCGGGCAATGCCTATACGCTTTTGTCGGTGGCGCAAATGGCGCAAAAACTGCGCGCCAATCCGGGCAGCAAAGGGTTTTGCAATGGCAATGGCTGGTTTTTGACCAAACACTCTTTGGGGCTTTATTCCACCGAGCCGTTTGAGGGCGATTGGCAACGCGAGGCGCCAAGCGTGCTGCAAGGCAAAATCGACGCCATGGACAAAATGACCGTCGAGGAAACGCCCGAAGGCATCGGCACGATTGAGAGCTATACGGTGTCGCATGTGGCGGGCAAACCACCTGAGGGCATTTTGATTGGCCGCATGGAAGCGACAGGCCATCGGTTTTGCGCCCACATGATTCACGAGGGCGAGCATGTGCAGGAGCTGATGCGCCAAGACGCCATCGGCATGCGCGGCACGCTGACCAGCGCCGACGGCATCAATACGTTCACCCCCGCAGCTTAACCCCGAAGGAGCCGATATGACACGTATCTATATGATCCGCCACGGCAAGGCGGCGGCAGGCTGGGATGGCGATGCCGACCCGGGCCTCAACGAGTTAGGCCGCAGCCAAAGCGCGGCGGTTTCCGAGGCCGTGCAAGCGCTGGTTGGCACGCCTGCGCCGCTTTACACCAGCCCGTTAAAGCGCTGCCAAGAGACGGCCATTCCGCTGGCGCAAGCTTGGGGCGCGAGCCCGTCGATTGAGCTGGGTGTTTCGGAAATTCCGCCGCCCATCGAAGATTTAACGCAGCGCACCGATTGGTTGCGCCGCGTGATGGCAGGCACGTGGCAAGGCCTCTACGACGACCCCGTGAGCCAAGCCAGTGGGCTAGATTTCAAAGGCTGGTTCGACGCCGTGCCGCGCGCGCTGAACGCGATGGCGGCGCAGGGCGAGCATGTGGTTGTGTTCTCGCATTTCATCGCGCTGAACGTGGCCTATTGCGCGGCGACATCGCCGCCGGCGGAGTGGGGCGCGCAAGATGTGATTTCGTTTGCGCCGCAAAATTGCTCGCTTAATATTTTCGAAACTGACGGCCAAACCCTGACGCTGGTGCAGCAGGGCGAAGAAACCGATGATATGAAGATAGCGCTGGGTAAAAGCACTTCGCTTACGAAGTAAGCTCTAGTGCGCCTTCCCCCTGCTTAGGTGGTAAAAAGTAACAAAAACAAAAACGGAGTCAGACGATATCCAGGATTTGAGGTTGGCTGATAATCTTCACGCCAACGATTTTATGAAAATTCATGTTTACATGACATGTATTCATACTGTATTTTGTACTTAAACTTGTTCGTATAAAGATATTTGTATTGTGAGATTTAAGTGCGGGTTATTATAGCTTTTTCTTTGAGTTTGCTCTTGGCGTCTTGTGGCGAATTGCTTGTTTCTAACTACTTAAGGAATGGCATTAAACTTGCCCAAAACCCGGTTCAGTTGGCTGAAGAATATTACGAAAAAGTGCGAGCCGATAAGCTGCGTTTGCGCCGCCAGAAAAACCTCGAATCCTTAAAGGCTGAATTCGATTTACAAGAATGTGGTGCGGTTTATTTTTGGCTCAGCAAGTATTACCAACGTCATAGCGAGGGCAAGGGTTTTGATGCCGATGTTATGGCTCGTAAATATACAATTACGGGTATCGACAGGATGTTCCTTCGGCGGGTAATTCAATCTCGGATGGGGGATGGTATGGCTATGTTATCTCTTGGTAAAACGCCAGATGTGAATTGGCTGATGCATAATAAGCGGCTCTGTGATGAAGTTTACAGTGATCGGGTGACACAAAACCCAAAATTTGCGGCACTTTTTGACGGCACAGATTTTTAGGCGAAAGGTTTTGAAATATGAATTGGGTCATTGTTTTTGTTTTGATAGCCGGCACATCCGGGAAACCGAGCGATGTTGAGTATGTGAAAACAAACCAGCGTTTTTCAGAGATCGAAGTTTGCCGGAAAAAAGCGTCTGAGCTGAATGTTTATGCAGAAATGCCGAGCATCGATAACGGATTGCTACATCAATACTATATGTGCGTCGCGATTTAATCCTTTTATCCCTTGCCGACAAGACGCCGTGCCA
>JAQWIP010000042.1 GCA_029248825.1 Alphaproteobacteria bacterium
CAATAAATCTGGCAATACACTAGAACAGATGGGTGAGGCGTTTCTCGTATCCCACGGTTACGCAAAGTCCCCAAATAGAAATTACGGCATTCACACGGTAGAAAAAAAGCCAGTTTACTTTCGACAGCTAAATATTGGTCAAACAATCTATGACACGAGTTTGAATGTCGATTTCTTTGTCTATTCACCTACAAAGCATAAAAAAGGACTGATCATTGAGTGCAAGTGGCAGCAGTCAGGCGGCTCAATTGACGAAAAATACCTTTACCTAGTGCAAAACCTTTTGAAGACGAAAGAAACATCTTTGGTTGTGCTGGATGGCGGCGGTTATAAACCTGGCACGAAGGCATGGCTGAAGGCGCAAGAGGAAAAACATGCGAAACTGTCTGTCCATGATCTTCGGGTTTTGTCCGTTGGGGAAATAACGGCGGTATTTAACTCGTGATGGGTTATGAAATCTTTTGAGCCGCCGCCTTCTTTCCTTCGGAAAACCCCATTTCATAGGCACAAAATGGGCATTTATGACGATACCAATTTGACCCCTCGTATTTGAGAATTTCTTCGATTTTAGCTTTTAGGTTTCGTCGACTTAGCTCGTTAACTTTTCCTCGGTGCTTCGGGCACCAGTTTTCGTTTGTAGTCATTTTTTCCTCATTTTTTTATTTTTATTTAATTCGGCAGTAGTCACTCATCCTTCCCACAGTGCACGCAAGCGACGACTTTTTCGTAATATCTCGCGGCGCTTTTCAGCGCCGTGTCTGGGGTGACGTGGCTGCCTAGGTCGATGCGGTCTGGGTCTTGCACCAGCAGGCCGCAGCCTTCTTGATGCACTTCATAGGTGCCGTATTCTAACGGTTTTGGATTGATGTAATAAAATGACATGGCGTTTCCTCTTTTTGTTATTGGAGGAAAGCTTGCCACCCAAAGTCGGCAAAGGCCAGCAGGTTATTTTTGAAAGTCGATAATCTCGCCGGTGCGCGTCTCACTCGGCGACAATAACTGCAAGAAAAGCGGCGCCACATCGGCCGGCGTGGGCAAAGTTTCGGGGTCTTCGCCCGGCATGGCTTGCGCGCGCATCGCCGTGCGAATGGGGCCGGGCGACAGCAGATTGGCGCGCAAGGCGTCGTTCGCATGTTCGTTCGCCCAAGTTTTCACCAGCGCATCTAAGGCCGCTTTGGTGGTCGCATAGGTTCCCCAAAACGGGCGGCATTTATGCGCCGCCCCCGAGGTGTTAAACACCGCGCGCGGCACTTCGGCTTGCAGCAAAAGCGGCTCCATCGCGCGGATGAGGCGCGTATTGGCCGTCACATTTACCGCCATGGCTTTGTCGAATTCTTTCGGGTCAATGTGCGAGCTGGGCGTCATCGGCCCCAAAACGCCCGCATTGCCAACCAGCATATCTAATTTGCCAAAGCGCTCGTTTAAGCTGGCGCCCAATCGGTCGAGCGCGTCGCCATCGGTCACATCCATCGGCACGCCGGTGGCTTCGCCGCCGCTTTTGGAAATCGTGTCATATAGCTCTTCCAGCGCGCCTTGTGTGCGCGACAGCAGCAAAACATGCGCGCCAGCCGCCGCCAGACTTTGCGCTACCGCCCAGCCAATGCCACGCCCTGCGCCCGTCACGAGGGCTAATTTACCTGCGAAATCATGCCCATGCGCGGAGGCGGGCGCCATTGTGTCGGTCATGGTTAACCTTGTTCAGAAAGAAGAGAAAGCTGGTGCAAATGGTCGCCGCCGTTTTGGTCGGCAAGGCCGGTCGGATATTCGCCAGTGAAGCAATGGTCGGTAAATTGCGGGCGCTCGGCGTTGCGGCCATCGGGATAGCCCATGGCTTGATACAGGCCGTCGACGCTTAGGAAGGCCAGACTGTCGGCGCCGATATATTTGCACATGGCATCCAGCGAATGATTAGCGGCCAGCAGATGCTCTTGGCTCGGCGTATCAATGCCGTAAAAATCGGGGTGCGTGATGGGCGGCGAGGCGATGCGCATATGCACTTCTGTGGCGCCGGCTTCGCGCATCATTTGTACGATTTTCACCGAAGTCGTGCCGCGCACAATGCTGTCGTCGATGAGGATGACGCGCTTGCCATCGACTTGCGCGCGATTGGCATTATGTTTCAGCTTCACCGAAAAGGCGCGAATGGATTGCGTCGGCTCAATGAAGGTGCGGCCAACGTAATGATTGCGGATGATGCCCAGCTCAAACGGAATTTTGGACGCTTCGCCATAGCCAATCGCCGACGGCACGCCGCTGTCTGGCACGGGAATAACCACATCGGCCTCGACGCCGCTTTCCTCGGCCAGCTTCCGCCCGAAAGCTTTGCGGCAATCGTAAACGCTTTTGCCGTTAATCAGGCTGTCGGGGCGC
Organism: Alphaproteobacteria bacterium; assembly: GCA_029248825.1. Classification (GTDB taxonomy): domain Bacteria; phylum Pseudomonadota; class Alphaproteobacteria; order RS24; family RS24; genus UBA8337. The sequence continues at coordinate 2,371 of JAQWIP010000042.1, forward strand.
GAGAAATAAATATATTCGAAAATGCACGGGCGCGGCTCGATGGGCGGGAAAGGCTTAATGCTCTCAATGCCGCTATCGGTGATAACCACAATCTCGCCGTTCTCGACTTCGCGCACAAAGCTGGCGCCAATGATATCCAGCGCGCAAGTCTCGGAGGCCAAAATATAGGCGTCATCCAGCTTGCCAATCACCAAGGGGCGAATGCCCAAGGGGTCGCGCGCGCCGATGAGTTTTTTATTGGTCAGCACCACCAGCGCATAAGCGCCCTCAATTTGAAATAGCGCATCGGTAAAGCGCGACAGCGTGTTGACCCGCTTGGAGCGCGCCACCAATTGCAAAATGGTTTCCGTGTCCGATGTAGACTGGAAAATCGAGCCGTTTTTGACCAATTCCTCGCGCAAAGTCAGCGCATTGGTGAGATTGCCATTATGGGCAATAGCAAAGCCACCGCCCGTCAGGTCGGCGAAGAGCGGCTGCACATTGCGTAAAATCGTCTCGCCCGTGGTCGAATAGCGCACATGGCCAACTGCCGAAGGGCCCAAAAGAGTGTCCAAAACGCGCGGCTTGGTGAAATGGTCAGAGACCAGTCCCATGCGGCGTTCGGCGAAGAAATTTTTGCCATCGAAGCTGACAATACCCGCCGCCTCTTGGCCGCGATGTTGCAAGGCGTGCAGTCCCAGAGTGGTCAGAGCGGCGGCATCGGGGTGGCCAAAAATTCCAAAAACACCGCATTCGTCGCGTAATTTATCGGTTGTCTCGTCATAGTGATATGCGTGTGGGAGCGTCATTACTTGACCCCTTCCGTGTTCCGGATAAGCCGCTCAATATTCGATCTCTGGCCTTGTTTATAGCCCGTGTCTTGGAAGCTGTCTTGCGTTTCCTCAACAATTTTATCGACCTGTTCTTTTGCCGCATCTAGCAGCACGTCTTGGCCAAATTCTTGCAAAGCTTCGACGCCATTGGACGAGGAGCTGGCGCCAATATTTATCAGGTTTAGCGGCAAGCGCTCCAGCGGCACCAGTGTCACAAAGGCTTTACTGCCGGTTTGCAACATCGGGCGCAATTTGGCTTGGGTGATGAAATCGGGGTGTTCGTCTTCGGGAAACACCGCGCTAATGCCCAGATAGGCCATGCAAATAATAAAGCCGCCGCGTGCGGCACCAAATAACACGCCCATCGAGCGGTCGAGGGGGCCGAGCGAGCTGCCCTTCATTTGTTTGGCAATCATCGAGCTGGCGAATGAAAACACAATCAAAGTGGCGAGAAAGGTCACCAACATGGCGCCGCCGTTGACCACCCAATCGATTTTAATGTAATTGGCCAAAACCGGTTTTAGCGAGGGGCCGAAGAAAATCGCCGCATAGCCCGCCGTCGCCCAGCCCAAGATAGACAAAACCTCTTTGGTAAACCCGCGCATCAAAGACAGCGATGCCGAGATGAGCAGCACGCCAATGATCAGGTAATCGAGAGCTAATAAGTCCATAGCAAATTCCTATCATGAGTCGGGTTTGGCGCCCCGATGGCGCTTACGCTTCGTTCGGGGTGACGCCGAAGGCGGCAATCAGCGCGCCCAAGTCGTCGATTTGTTTTATTTTTACGCCCTTGGGCAATTCGGCATTTCCGGTCTTGGGCGCATAGGCCAATTTAAAGCCCAGTTTTTCGGCTTCCTTCAGCCGCACGCCGCTTTGCGACACAGGCCGCACAGCCCCCGATAGGCTTATCTCGCCAAATACCACACTGTCTTTGGCAATCGGCTTGCCGCTCAGCGACGAAATGAGCGCCGCCGCCACCGCTAAATCGGCGGCAGGTTCGTTAATTCGCATACCGCCTGCGACATTTAAAAACACATCGCGTCCGGCAAAAGACATGCCGCAGCGCGCTTCCAAAACCGCCAGCACCATCGATAGGCGGTTGTTGTCCCAGCCCACCACGGCACGACGCGGCGTCGCCAAAGAAGACGGCGCGGCCAAAGCCTGAATTTCCACCAACAGCGGACGCGTGCCTTCAAGGCCAGCAAACACGGCTGCGCCTGGCACGTCTTCATCGCGCCCTTCTAGAAATAACGCCGATGGGTTTTGCACTTCCATCAGGCCGGCGCCTTGCATTTCAAATACGCCCATTTCATGGGCGGGGCCGAAGCGGTTTTTGATGGAGCGCAAAATGCGATATTGGTCGCCGCGATCGCCCTCGAAATAAACTACCGTATCGACCATATGCTCCAACACGCGAGGCCCCGCGATTTGCCCGTCTTTGGTGACATGGCCTACCAGAATAACCGGCGTATCGGTGCGTTTGGCAAAATGGATAAGCTCTTGGCCTGCCACGCGCACTTGGCTGACCGTGCCGGGCGCGGCCTCAATGGCGGGCGACCACATGGTCTGAATGGAATCGATAACCACGAGCGCCAATTTACCTTCTTTTTCCAGCGTCTTGCAGATGTCCGCCACATTGGTTTCCGAGGCCAGCTCGACGGGCGCATCCGACAGCCCCAGACGGGCGGCGCGCATCCGCAATTGCGCCAAGGCTTCCTCGCCCGAGATGTAAACCACTTTGGCGTCTTTTTGGGCGCTCTGCTTGCCGATGGCGGCGGCGGCTTGCAGCAATAAAGTCGATTTGCCAATGCCCGGGTCGCCGCCGATAAGCGTGGCCGAGCCTGGCACTAGACCGCCGCCTAAAACGCGGTCCAGCTCGGCAATGCCAGACGTGCTGCGCTCGGGCTGGTCTTCTTGTCCGGCCAACGACGACAAGGTGATGGATTGGCCTTTAGTTTTTTTGGCGCCGCGCCCAATGGGCGGCGCGCTGGAGCCTGAGCCTTCGACGATGCAATTCCACTCGTTGCAGGCCTCGCATTTGCCCGACCATTTGCTGGTGACATTGCCGCATTTATTGCAGACATATTCGGCGCTGGTGCGAGCCATCTAGCTATCCAACCCCGCCAAGGCGGCTTCGAGTTGCTGGCCTTCCACCTCAATGGGGCCATGGGCGAGGCCATGAATAAATTGATGCAGAAACGGGTCTTCGGAAGCGTCGAGCGCGGCTTGGTCGCCGTGCCAGATAATCTCGCCTTTATAAAGAAGCGCGGTTTTATCGGCGATGGCGCGCACGCTGGTCATATCGTGGGTGATGGTCAAAGTGGTGGCGCCCAAATCTTGCACACAATCTTCAATGAGGTGATTGATGACATCGGTCATTATCGGGTCGAGGCCGGTGGTTGGCTCATCGAAGAAAATAATCTCGGGGCTAGAGGCAATGGCGCGCGCCAGCCCAACGCGCTTATGCATGCCGCCCGATAAGGCGCCGGGAAATAAATCCAGCAGCTCGTCGCCAAGCCCCACACGGCGCAAGGCTTGCTTGCCGATTTGGCGGGCTTCGTCTTCGCTCATGCCTTCGTTTTGAATGCCGCGAAAGGCAACATTTTTCCATACGGGGAGGCTGTCAAACAAAGCGCCATTTTGAAACAACATGCCAATTTGCGCGTCAATGGCGGTGCGTTTCTCGCGCGCCAGCCCAACGGTTTCTTGCCCATCGATAACAATCGAGCCGCTATCGGGCGTCAGCAGGCCAAGGATAGATTTCAACATCACCGATTTGCCGCTACCCGAACTGCCGATGACAACCATCGACTGACCTTTTTCGATATCCAAGGTAAGCCCGCGCAACACTTGTTTGGTGCCAAAAGTTTTATGCACGTGAGCCAGCGATATTTTTTGGGTCATGCGGAGAACAGGAGCGCTGTCATCAGATAATTGGCGGCCAGAATAAGAATGCTGGCGCTAACCACGGCATTGGTGGTGGCGCGTCCCACGCCTTGCGCGCCGCCTTTGGAGTGATAGCCATTATAGCAGCCCATAATGGCTATGATGAAACCAAACACGGCCGCTTTGATGAGGCCAGAGGCGACATCGTCGAATTGTAAAAAGCTGAAGGTGCGCTGCACGTAAATCGCGGCGTTGAAATCAAAGCTCTGCGTGCCGACTACGAAGCCGCCAAAAATACCTAAAATATCAGCCACCAAAGCCAGCAAAGGCATGCAAAGCGTAGCGGCAATGACGCGCGGCGCGACGAGATATTTATACGGATTGGTCGATAGGGTGGTCAGCGCATCGATTTGTTCGGTGACGCGCATGGTGCCAATCTCGGCGGCAATGGCGGCCGATACGCGCCCTGCCACCATCAGGCCACCCAAGACGGGGCCTAACTCGCGGGTGATGCCCAGCGCCACAATGCTCGAGACGATGGCCTCTGAGTTGAATTGATTGCCGCCATAATAGATTTGAATGGCCAAAGCGCCGCCCGTGAAAAAAGACGTGAGCGCCACCACAGGCAATGAAAAATAGCCGATGCGCAGCATTTGCTGGCCAATCATCCGAAAGTAAAACGGCGGTCGGGTGAGGGCGGCGAGCGTCTGCCCGATGAATAAAGCAAGCTGTCCTGTTTGGGCAAAAAACCCAAGGAAAAACCGTCCGATGGTTGCCAGTGCTGCCAAAATGCTCTCCGTTTTCTTCGGCTAATCGCTGTATATTCTTTTATAGCGATTTCCAAGCGCCGTAAGTAACTCATATGAAATGGTTTGCCCCTGCATGGCAA
>JAQWIP010000065.1 GCA_029248825.1 Alphaproteobacteria bacterium
AAGGGCGCGCGGACGATGATTGATGAGATTAAAAAAGGCACTTCGATGGTTTTGCTGGTCGACCGAAAGCTTGGCCGAGGCGACCCGATCACTTTTATGGGTCGCGAAACCAAAGCCCCTTCGGCGGCGGTAAAAGTGGCGCGGCGTTTCGATATTCCGGTTATCCTGACGGTGGTTCGCCGCCGCCATGATGGGCCCGATAAATCCCATTTTGTGCAGCATTTCTTCCCCGCCATCCACGTCGCAAAAACCGAAGACGCCAAAGCCGATGTCGATGCGGCCATGCGCGAAGTCTATGATGCGATTGAAGATTGGATTGAAACCAGCCCGCAAGAGTGGCTATGGGCGCACAATCGCTGGAAATAATAAGTCGTGGCTGAACCGCTAACGACGTCTTTTTTGCAAGCCCCTCGGCTCGGGTTTCAAAGAGTCCCAGCACAGTCCAGCACTTGTTACAGGTTTTTTAAGCGGCGGGGTCATGGTGAATGTATATTTATCATTGGCAGCAATCACCAGCTCACCAATCCGCACAGGCTCTTTATCCAACTCTAGCTTTAGCCGATAAACCCGCTCGTCGCCGCGCGCCTCGAAGCTCGAAGAAAAATGCCCAATCAGCTTAATCCACAAATGTGAATAGTGACGCCGCTCGAAACTCGGATGCGGAATACCTTGATAGCTGATTAAAAAATCGCCCGGTGCGCGCGTTAGAATGACGAAATCATAAAGCGACTGCCCACTATCCCAGTCAAACTCGCCATCGGAGCAATACATGGTTTTTGTCGGGCGCCAGCCAGCATCCGCGGAATTGTTATTTTTATTCTGTGCCTCTGTGGCCATGGGCGACAGCAGCAGCAAAGCTATTAAAGCTAAAGATATCTTTTTCATGCGGTGTGTATAGCCCGTTTGCTCAAAAGATGCAGTAGCCAAATTGCCTCAACCCCGCCTTATTCCGCCCCAGAGATAATTTCCCTACGCCTCGGCTGTGCAATGGCTCGACGATATCTTTCGACGCAGCAGACGGTCTAGTTTTTCGACGTCCGCGCGTAACTCGCCAACATCAGGCAGCCTGCCAGAATGCCAAGGTTTTTCACGAAATTTTGCAGCTCATGCGCGCCTTCAACGCCCGTGTAATTCCAAAAATCATGCAGGCAAACATTGATCACGAGAATATAAGCCACGCAAGCATAGGCGGCCAACCAGACTTGCTTATTTGCCAACAACAGCCCCCCAAGAACGATATTGGCAACGCCTGCGATAAACAAAAGCGGCTCGGCCAGCCCAATATCGTGCTTCACCATTAAATCGACATGGCGTTGCCAATCGGCAAATTTGGCTACGCCGGGCAAAACGAAATAAATCCCTAGCAGACTGCGCCCAACATTCAGTGCCAATTTATCCAGTTTCTCATTCATTTGTCTCTCCCTATCCGGCCTGATAAAGCGTGACAACACACGCTCCACCCAGTCCCAAATTATGCTGCAGCGCCGTCTTGGCACCTTCCACTTGGCGCGCCTGCGCCGTGCCGCGCAATTGATGCGTCAGCTCATAGCATTGCGCCAAACCCGTCGCGCCCAAAGGATGGCCTTTCGACAACAAGCCGCCCGATGGATTGGTCACCACTTGGCCGCCATATGTATTGTCGCCATCGGCAATAAACTTTTGCGCTTGGCCTTCGCCACATAGCCCCAAGCCCTCATAGGTAATCAATTCATTATGGGCAAAACAGTCGTGCAATTCGACGACATCAATATCTTTGGGGCCAAGACCCGCTTTCTCATAAACCTGACGCGCCGCCTCGCCCGTCATGTCATAGCCGACGAGCTGCATCATATCATGCGCCTCGAACGTGCTTGGCGTATCGGTGGTCATCGATTGGGCGATAATTTTCACCCCTGTCGATAGGCCGTGTTTTTTGGCAAAAGCCTCGGAGACCAAAATCGCTGCCGCCGCGCCACACGTTGGCGGGCAAGCCATCAGGCGGGTCATCACGCCCGGAATCATTTCCGGCGACTGCAAGACATCCCCCGCGCTTAACTCGGTGCGGAACAAAGCTTTCGGATTGTTTTTCGCATGGCGGCTGGCCTTGGCACGAATTTGTGCGAAGTCGGACAGCTCCGTGCCATATTTATCCATATGGCTTTTTCCGGCGCCGCCGAAATAGCGCAAGGCCAAAGGCGCCTCGCTGTTGAAAAGGTCGGCACATTCGCTATCGAACGCATCAAAGGGGCTGGGCCGATCTTGCCAAATATTGCCCAAAGCGCCCGGTTGCATTTGCTCAAAACCCACCGCCAGCGCGCAGTCGACAAGGCCGCTTTCGACCGCTTGGCGCGCCATAAACAAAGCCGACGACCCCGTGGAACAATTATTATTCACGTTGAATACGGGAATGCCCGTCATGCCGACTTTATAAATAACTTTTTGCCCGCAGGTGCTATCGCCATAGACATAGCCCGCATAGGCTTGCTCAATATGGGAGAAATCCAGCCCGCTGTCGGCCAAAGCCTCGCGAATGGCCGCCTCGCCCATAATGTCATATGTGTCGGAGGCGCCTGGCTTGCCAAAGGCCACCATGCCAACACCGGCGACAATCGTTGGTTGAATATGGGTCATATTTCGCTCCTAAAGTACTATCGATAGCCTAGGCACAATTAGGATAGGAACCAAGCCCGTTTTCACAAATTTTGCGACCGGCGCGAACCGGCTAATAAAGCTTGGACGGTTTATGCTTTCGCGCTTGGGCGTGCGGACACAGTGGCGAACCAGCGTTTAATATTGGCATGCGCCTCGCTCGGTTCCACGCGCACCCATTTGGCAAAATCTACCGCTACCAGCGCGGTGATGTCGGCCAAGGAGAAATCGTCCAGCGCCACGAAATCGCGCCCTTCTAGGCGCGCGTTCAGCGTGTCGAAATAATGCCCAAGGCGCATGCGTCCACGCTCGGCCAATTGTGGAATTTGCGCATAATTAACCGGCCCCGTGGTGGCGCGGTCCTTCATGCCTTTGGAAGAATTGCGCAAGGTTTCGGCAATCGCGAAAAGCCCTTCGAATTCACTTCGCGCATTCCAAGTCGCAACCAAACCTTTTTCGGTTGGCGTCGTGCCCAAGAGCGGCGGATTGGGCTGGTAGGCTTCGGCCCATGCGGCGATGCCAGCGTTTTCGGTCAACACAGTATCGTCTTCCAAACGCAGAGCTGGCAAAGTGCACGTGGGGCTGATGGCGCGAAACGCCTCGCCCAATTGTTCGCCCGCCGCCATATCAATTTGCACGGTCTCCAGCTCAATGCCTTTTTCATGCAAAAAAATTCGCGCCCGACGCGGGCTTGGGGCTATGGTGTAATCGTAAAAAGTAAGGCTCATCGTATACTCCAAAATTTCAGCCGACGCATCCCCGTCTGACTATGAGTAACAAGGTCAGACCGATTCACCCAGCAAAGCAAAGCCCGCTATGTCCATGGCCGCCACCGACAGGTAGACAAAAACCCGGCGAACCACCTATAATTGTGGTTGGAAGTGAGGCCAAACCTGCATTACGATGCAGGCGATGGCTCGCCGGTGCTGGCCACAAGCAACGGAGCCATGGCCAAATGTTAGCGATTATAGGTGGAACAGGACTTTATCAAATTGAGGGGCTTAAGGTAAAAGAAGAGCTCACCGTAAGTACGCCTTTTGGGCCTGCTTCGGCCCCTGTGATGAAAGCCGAGTATGACGATCGCGAGGTGCTGTTTTTACCGCGCCACGGCCGAAGCCACGAACTTTTGCCGCATGAAGTGAATTACCGCGCCAATATTTTTGCGCTCAAAAAGCTAGGCGCTCGACAAGTGCTTGGCTTTTCAGCAGTCGGTAGCCTGCGGGAGGAAATTCGCCCAGGTGAATTTGCCATTCCCTCGCAGTATTTTGACTTTGTTAAAGGCAACCGCGAGCGCACTTTTTTTGGCGAGGGGGTCGCCGCCCATGTCTCCACCGCCGAGCCCGTCTGCCCAAACCTAACCGCCTGGGTGGCCGGCAAAGCCAAACAAATGAACCTGCCCCTCCATTTAGATAAAACCTATGCCGGGGTGGACGGCCCACGCCTTGGCACCAAAGCGGAAAGCCATTTTTTACGTGGCGCAGGGTGTGACCTTGTGGGCATGACAAATGTGCCAGAGGTCTTCTTGGCCCGCGAAGCCCAGCTTTGCTATGCGACCATTGGCATTGCCACAGATTACGATTGCTGGATGGATGACCCAAGTCAGCACGTCAGCGTCGCGGATGTTATTTCACGCTTTGGCGACAGCCTAGCCCAAGCGAAAGACTTATTGCTGTCCTTGCTAGAAACGCCGCTGCCCGAGGCGGAAGCAAGTTACCGCGAGACCCTTGCAACGGCTCTGCTGACGCCGCCCGAAGGCATCCCAGACGAAAAGCGCGCGTTGATGGAAGTGCTATGCGCGTAGCTGTGCCCCTGTCGGTTATCATTCCTTTGGCGCCGCACGAGCCAAAACCGTCCGCCCTCCTCGACGCGCTGCCGGCTGAAATAGAAGTCATCCTGTCGCAAGAGGCAGGCCGTGCGGCGAGCCTCAACGCGGGGGCTGCGAAAGCTACGGGCGCTTATTTATGGTTTCTGCATGCCGATTCCGGCCTGCCCGAGGATGCTTGGCATAAACTGCAAAAAGCCATTGCCGACCAGCCACAGGCTTTGCATTATTTCGACCTGGCCTTTGCCGGAGGCGGCTGGCGTATGAAGATAAATAGCTGGGGGGCCAACCTGCGCTCGCGGTTTTTTGGCTGCCCTTTTGGCGACCAGGGGTTTTGCCTCGAAAAACAGCTGTTTGACGCCCTCGGAGCCTACCCTGAAACGGCGCCTTATGGGGAAGACCATTTGTTTGTATGGCAGGCGCATGGGGCTGGCGTCAAACTCAACCGAGTGCCGACAAGGCTGACCACCAGTGCGCGCAAATATCAGCAAAACGGCTGGCTCAAAACCACCCTGTTGCATCAATTTTTATGGCTAAAGCAAGTGGTGCGCGTGAAATGGCAATAGTGCGAGAGACACGCCGCGTGGAGCAGATTGGCTTGGGGATTTTTGCCAAAACAGCGGCGCTGTCTCCCGTGAAAACACGTTTGGCCGCCAGCATCGGCACACCAGAGGCAGAGCAGTTTTATCAGTTGAGTGTTCTGGCAATTGAGCAATTAGCGTTGGCTTTACCCCCCGCCATCTGCCCGCATTGGGCCATCGCGGAAGCCGATGGGTTGGACCACGCGCAATGGCAAAACCTGCCTCACTTTTGGACTGGGGATGGCGATTTGGGCGCTCGCTTGCATCAGGTCCATAGCAAATTACGCCAAAGCCATGGCGCCTCCATGTTGATGGGAACCGACAGCCCACAATTGACACCTAGCCTGCTCGAGGCAGCGCAAAAGCATCTCGTGCAAAACCCCAACGCCATCGTGCTTGGCCCTTGTTCCGATGGTGGATTTTATCTATTTGCTGGTGGGGTAGACATTCCGCAATCTTGCTGGACCAACGTAACTTACAGCGAGAGCACGACGCTCCAGCAATTGGTTGGCCAGCTGGGTCAACTGAACCTGGAAATTCACTATCTACCCGAGCAGCAAGATGTAGATGTGGTGGCAGATTTGTTTCGGCTGCGAAAAAGCCTGGCCGCTAAGGCGAACTTACTCTCGGCTCAAAAACAATTGCTAGACTGGTTAAGCCGAACAGCTACCGCCACCTAAAACGCAAAACTTTGCACAATGCGCATGGTTCAGTTTCACCCGCGCACTAGCTTGCTTCAGCGTGGTGCCGATTTCAAATTCTTCTTCATACGGCAGTAAGGTGCAGGCCAGCACAGTGGGTTTTTCGGCCCCTTTCCGCTTCACCACCATGCGCGAGGTGGCGCACATCATATCGTTCGGGTCTACGTCCAAAAAGCCCCAGCATTCGGTTGTGATTTCGGGCACTTCCGCGCCTTCATCCATCTCGGGAAACAGCATGAGTTCTTTTGGGTTTTGGGCATCTACGCTCACGTCTAAGGATTTAAAAAGCCGGGCAAAACCATGGCGCAAATCGTCTTCTTTATCGTTCCAGCGCGTGCGGCCTGCAACATCGATGGCAAAGCCGTGGGCGGACAACCATTGAAGCCCTTTCACCATAGGGGCCCATGTGTTTTCGCCACGTTC
>JAQWIP010000073.1 GCA_029248825.1 Alphaproteobacteria bacterium
GGCTTCCGCTTGGCGACCTATGCCATGTGGTGGATCCGCGCCTCGATACAAGAATATGTTTTGCGCAGCTGGTCGTTGGTGAAAATCGGCACAACGGCCGCGCAGAAAAAACTATTCTTCAATTTGCGCCGCCTCAAAGGCGAAATCAACGCCATCGATGGCGGCTCCTTGAACCCTGACCAAGTCTCTGACATTGCCGAACGGCTGGGCGTTCGCGAAGATGAGGTGTCCTCTATGGAAGGCCGCTTGAGCGGCGACCAATCGCTGAACGCGCCCTTGCGGGGCGGCGATATGGGCGATGAGGGCGGCGGCGAATGGCAAGATTGGCTGGAAGACGAAAGCCCCACCCCCGAAGCGCAAGTGGTGCAAGACGATGAAACCAACTCGCGGCGCGCCATTTTAATGCAAGCCATGTCGGGCTTGAACGAGCGCGAACGCGAAATTCTCATGGCGCGGCGTCTCACCGACCCGCCCGAAACCCTCGAGGTCTTGAGCCAACGCCATGACGTCAGCCGCGAGCGCATTCGCCAAATCGAGGCGCGCGCGTTTGAAAAATTAAAAGCGGCCATGTCGTATGCCGTGGCCGCAGAAGACGGTGTCACCATTGAAGGCGAAACCGCCAAGCCTTAGGGCGTGGCAGATCAATCCTCGAACGGATCCTTCACCAAAATCGTGTCATCGCGCTCGGGGCTGGTCGAGAGAAGCGTCACCGGCGCGCCGATAAGCTCTTCGATATAGCGCACATAACGCACAGCCTCGGCCGGCAAATCTGCCCATGAGCGCGCGCCATAACTGGTTTCGCTCCAGCCCTGCATGGTTTCATAGGTCGGCTCAATGCGTGCCTGTTCGGCGGCATTGGTCGGCAGATAATCAATCTCTTTGCCGTCTAATTTATAGCCCGTGCAGATTTTAATTTCGTCAAACCCATCCAACACATCCAGCTTGGTCAGCGCGATGCCATGGATGCCGGCGGTGCGAACCACTTGGCGCACCAGAACCGCATCAAACCAACCGCAACGCCGCTTGCGCCCGGTAACCGTGCCAAATTCATGGCCGCGTTCGCCCAGCTTTTGGCCGTCTGCATTGTCTTGCTCGGTCGGGAACGGCCCCTCGCCCACGCGCGTGGTATAGGCTTTGGTGATGCCCAAAACATGGTTGAGCGCCGAAGGCCCCACGCCCGACCCAATCGCGGCTTGACCCGCAATCGTGTTGGAGGAAGTCACATACGGATACGTGCCATGGTCGACATCCAGCAAAATACCTTGCGCGCCTTCAAACAAAATCCGCTTGCGCTCGCGCCGTGCCTCATCCAGCAAGTGCCATACAGGCGCCGCATAAGGCGTGATGTGCGGCGCGACTTCGACCAATTTGGCTTTCAATTCGCCGGCATCAAATTCTGGCAGGTTCAGCCCACGGCGCAGCATATTGTGATGCACCAAAAGGTGTTCAATCTTCCCATCCAGCGTATCGGGGTCAGCCAAATCGGCGATACGCAGGGCGCGGCGTCCCACTTTGTCTTCGTAAGCTGGGCCAATGCCGCGTTTGGTCGTGCCAATTTTTACGCCGCCATTGGCGTTTTCGCGCACCGCATCTAATTCCTGATGCAAGGGCAAAATCAGCGTGGCGTTTTCGGCAATCTTCAAATTATCCGGCTCAATGGTCACGCCTTGGTCGCGCAAAGTTTTAATTTCATGCAACAGCGCCCATGGGTCGACGACGACCCCATTGCCGATGACCGACAATTTGCCTTCGCGCACAATGCCCGAGGGCAGCAGGGAAAGTTTGTAAACCTCGCCATTGATAACCAGCGTATGGCCCGCGTTATGGCCGCCTTGAAAGCGCGCCACGACATCGGCTCGCACCGAAAGCCAGTCTACAATCTTGCCTTTACCTTCGTCGCCCCATTGAGAGCCGACAACCACTACATTGGCCATGAGTTTTCCTCTCGCCCCTAATGGGCCTGATATTTCGCAGCCTTAGAAGCTGAGCTGTTGAATTTGAACCACTTGCTCCAAAGTCTCTAGTTCTTTTAGCACTTCTGGGCTGGCTTGATTATCGATATTGACCAGCGAGATAGCATCGCCACCTGGCTTTTCACGGCCCAATTGGAAGCTGGCAATATTAATGCCATGTTTGCCCAAAGCACTTCCCAAAGCGCCGATGAAACCTGGCTCATCGGTATTGGTGACGTAAAGCACATTCGGCGCCAGCTCGGCGTGAATGTTAATGCCCTTCACCTGAATGACGCGCGGCTTGCCATCCGAGAACACGGTGCCAGCCACCGAGCGCTGCTGGCGTTCGGTTTTCAAGGTCAGGCGAATGTAACTATCAAACGCGCCTTTGCTGTCTTGTTTCGATTCCGACACGGTAATGCCGCGCTCCTTGGCGATGGCGGGAGCCGAGACCATGTTCACATCGGCCAAGAGCGGGCGCAACAGGCCGGCCATAATGGCCGAGGTCAGCGGTGCCACATTGAGGCCGGCGACATCGCCGACATATTCAATTTCTGCGCCTTCAATGCCGCTCTCGGTCAATTGACCCGCGAACAGGCCGAGCTGTTCGGCCAAGGCCACGAAGGGGCGCAAACGCGGCGCATCTTCGGCCGAAATGGACGGCACGTTGATGGCGTTATTGACCGCGCCAGTCATCAGAAAATCAGCCATTTGTTCGGCCACTTGCAGCGCCACGTTTTCTTGCGCTTCGGCGGTCGAGGCGCCCAAATGCGGGGTGCAGACAACGTTTTCCATGTTGAACAATGGGTTGGCTTTGGCTGGTTCTTCTTCGAACACGTCGAGCGCCGCGCCTGCGACTTGGCCGCTTTCGAGCGCCGCTTTGAGAGCCGCCTCATCGATGAGACCGCCACGGGCGCAATTGATAATCCGCACCCCTTTTTTACATTTGGCCAAAGCGTCGGCGTTTAAAATATTGCGGGTTTTATCGGTCAGCGGCGTGTGCAAAGTGATGAAATCGGCGCGCGCCAGTAGCTCGTTCAACTCGGCTTTTTCGACGCCCATTTCCAACGCGCGGTCTGGCGTGAGGAACGGGTCAAAAGCGACCACTTTCATTTTCAAGCCCAAAGCCCGACTGGCGGCGATGGAACCAATGTTGCCACAGCCGATGATGCCCAAAGTTTTGCCCGTCAGCTCGACGCCCATGAAGCGCGACTTTTCCCATTTGCCCGCATGCGTGGAGGCATTGGCTTCAGGAATTTGGCGCGCCAAGGCGAACATCATTGCGATGGCGTGTTCTGCGGTGGTGATGGAATTGCCGAACGGCGTGTTCATCACCACGATGCCATTGGCGGTGGCGGTGGGCAGGTCGATGTTATCGACGCCAATGCCAGCGCGACCAATGACTTTCATATTGGTGGCGGCTTCTAGCACGGGCGGGGTGGCTTTGGTGGAGGAGCGCACGGCGAGGCCGTCATATTGGTCGATGATTTTCATCAACTCATCGCGTTCCAACCCCGTAATCACGTCGACTTCGACGCCACGGTCTTTAAAAATCTGCTCGGCGGCAGGGCTCATTTTATCGGCAATTAGTACTTTAGGCATTTTGTGCCTCCATTTTGGCTGTTTCGAAGGCCCAATCGAGCCACGGAGTTAGGTTTGCGAGGTCGGATGCTTCCACCGTCGCGCCGGCCCAAATGCGCAAGCCCGCAGGGGCATCGCGATAGGCGCCGATGTCATAGGCCACGGCTTCTGCATCCAGAAGGCTGGCGATTTTTTTGGCCAAAGCGCTTTGTACCTCGGGCGCCATGGCGAGCACTTCGGCATCGACGATTTGCAAGCAGACCGAGGTGGTCGACTGATTGGCTTCGTCTTGGCACAGGTTGGCCACCCAATCGGTTTTGGCCACCCAGTCGTTCAGGGCTTGGTTATTGTCGGCCACGCGAGCCAGAAGGCCAGACAGACCGCCGAGGCTTTCGGCCCATTTCAGGGTGTCGAGATAATCTTCCACGGCCAACATAGACGGCGTGTTGATGGTCTCGCCTTTGAAGATGCCCTCAATGAGCTTGCCGCTTTTGGTGAGGCGGAACACTTTTGGCAGCGGCCAAGCGGGCGTATAGCTTTCGAGGCGCGCCACGGCGCGCGGGCTTAAAATCAGCATGCCGTGGGCGGCTTCTCCGCCCAGCACTTTTTGCCAGCTATAGGTGGTGACATCGAGTTTGTCCCAAGGCAGCTGCATCGCGAAGGCGGCGGAGGTGGCATCGCACAGCGTCAGGCCTTCGCGGGTATCGCTAATCCAGTCGCCATTTGGCACCCGAACGCCCGCCGTTGTGCCGTTCCACGTGAAGGCGACATCGCGGAAGAAATCGACGGTGCTTAAATCTGGCAGATGGCCATAGTCGGCTTCCATGACGCGCACATCGTCGAGTTTTAATTGTTTCACCACATCGGTGACCCAGCCGGAGCCGAAGCTTTCCCATGCCAGAATATCGAGGCCGCGTTGGCCGAGCATCGACCACATGGCCATTTCATAGGCGCCGGTGTCGGAAGCGGGGACGATGCCGATGTGATAATCAGCTGGCACGCCCAAAACGGCTCGCGTGCGGTCGATGGCTTCGGCCAGTTTCGCCTTGCCCGGTTTCGAGCGATGCGAACGGCCAAGCACGGCGTCATCTAAAGCTTGTAAGGAAAACCCTGGGCGTTTTGCACATGGCCCAGAAGAAAAATTGGGGTTTGCCGGACGCAGGTCCGGTTTGGTCAAAGTTGTCATATCGCAACCCTTTCAGATCGTTGCCTCTCGTTGGGGAGAGGTGTCCCACTTATCGATATAGGGGGGATGGTGAGAGTCGTCAAGTTAGCGGCTTGCCGGCAGACCGGAACCGGTTTTAACTCTCTGTTAACAAGAATAAAAAGGGCGAAGCCATGAAAACTCATATGAAACCTGCATGAAACTTCTGCGAGTGAGAAAGACGCAAATGATGCGAATGCAAAAATCAAAGCTGGTTCCATTTTGGGCATCAACAAAGTGTATTATGCTTTTGGCTCACCAATGGACGAATTAATCGATACGCTCACTGGCTTTAACTACAAGATACCTGGAAAAATCGATGTGATGAAGGCTAAGCGCATTGTTGGTGAAGTTGAATAAATTGGAAGATTTTTATTTTAAAAATATCCGTTTGTGAAAACCCTAAACCCCATGCCAAACCGGCCCATGGCCTTGGCCGATGTCTGGCGCGGCTTTTATGGCTCGGTGGACGTAAGCAACCGCCGTCTCGGTGGCGTGCAGCAGCGTGGCGTCTGGTGGATGGCCTTTGCTGTCCACCTCCCCATCCGCTCGCCCCATCGCATTGGCCAATTGACCCGACAACGCACTCGCCAAAGTGCAGCCCGTGCCATGCGTGTTTGTCGTCTCTAGGCGGGCTTGCTCGAACACATGCATGCCCGACTGCAAAGCCAATAAATCACTTACCGAGTTGCCCGAGGCACTGGCATGGCCGCCCTTGATGAGCGCGGCATGCGCGCCGCCCTCCATTAATTTGTCGGCGGCGCGTTTCATGTCGTCCAAAGTGTCAGTGTCGCGCCCTACCAGCAGGCTGGCTTCGGGCAAATTTGGCGTCACGATGAGCGCATGGCGCACCAGCAGAGAGGCCAACGCCGCAATCGCGTCTTCGGCCAAAAGCGGGTCGCCCGAGGTAGCCACCATCACGGGGTCGACAATCATCGCCAAATCGGGCTTCAACCGATCGCGCGCCTCGGCCACCGCCTCGATGGTGGCGCGCGTGGCCAACATGCCGGTTTTTAAAATATCGGCACCTATGTCTGCCAAAATAGAGGTCATTTGGCTGACCACAAAAGCCGGCGGCACGTCGAATATATCTTGCACGCCTTGGGTGTTTTGCGCCGTCAATGCCGAAACCGCCGTGGTGGCATAAGCGCCTTGCGCCATAATCGCCTTTATATCAGCCTGAATGCCAGCCCCGCCGCCGCTGTCAGACCCCGCCACGACCATAACTTTACCCGGCACAAATTTAGCTTCGCTCACGCAGCAACCGTTTGAATGGTGTCGACAATCTCAGACACAAGCTGCTGCACCAAGGCCGCGTCATCGCCCTCGGCCATCACGCGGATAAGCGGCTCGGTGCCGCTTTTGCGAATAAGCAGACGCCCCTGATTGCCAAGCTTCACTTCGCAAGCCGCAATAATGGCTTTCACATCGTCATGCTCTAGCGGCGCGCCAGAGCTGAAACGCACATTCTCTAGAATTTGCGGCACCGGCGTGAACACGCGGCATAAATCAGACACCGGCTTGTCGGTTTTCTTCATCACCGCCAAAACCTGCAAGGCCGCGATGAGGCCATCGCCCGTGGTTGAGAAATCAGACATCACCATATGGCCCGATTGCTCGCCGCCAAGGTTAAACCCATGTTGGCGCATATGCTCCACCACATAGCGGTCGCCCACTTGCGTGCGCGCCATCGATAGGCCGTTGTCTTGCAAATGCCGCTCAAGGCCGAGGTTCGACATCACCGTGGTGACAATGCCCGGGGCGGAGAGTAAATCGCGGCTCTGCCAATCGCGCGCCACCAGACCCATAATTTGGTCGCCATCGATAACCGTGCCGTTCTCGTCGACAATAATCAGGCGGTCGGCATCGCCATCTAGCGCAATGCCAATGTCGGCGCGGGTTTCGCGCACGCGCTCGGCCAAAACAGCCGTATCGGTCGAGCCGCAGCCTTTGTTAATGTTCACCCCATCGGGCGAGACGCCCATGGAAATCACGTCCGCGCCCAGCTCCCAAAGCGCCGTCGGTGCCACTTTATAGGCCGCCCCATTGGCGCAATCGATTACCAATTTAATGCCTTCCAGCGTCAAATGTTTCGGGAAGGTGCGCTTGGCAAACTCAATGTAACGCGCTTGGCTGTCGTCAATCCGCTTGGCCCGACCCAGCTCGGCAGACGGCACCAGGTCATCGGCGGGCGCATCCATCAATTGCTCGATTTTCTGCTCAATCGCATCCGATAATTTAAACCCATCGGGGCCGAATAATTTAATGCCATTGTCCTCAAACGCATTATGCGAGGCGGAAATCATCACGCCCAAATCGGCGCGCAAGGAGCGCGCTAAAAAGGCCACGGCTGGCGTCGGGATGGGCCCAAACAAAAACACATCCATGCCCATAGACGTAAACCCCGCCACCAAGGCAGGCTCAATCATATAGCCCGAAAGACGCGTGTCTTTGCCAATCACCACACGATGGCGATGCTCGCCACGGCGGAAATACTGCCCCGCCGCCATGCCCAAACGCAAAGCCGTTTCGGCGTTCATCTTTTCGCCATTCACGCGACCGCGAATGCCATCCGTTCCAAAATATTTTCTAGTCATGTCTTTTTATCGCCAATTTTGCAGGCGCACCCAAATCACATGCTGTTGCAATATATTACTTTTCCAGCAGCGCCCTACGTAAACCAACGGCTTGCGCCAAAGGCTCGGGCGCATGTGTGCGAATAAAATCGACCTGTTGCTCTAATGCCAGCATTTCGCCAGCCAGCGAAATCGAGCCCGATTGTTCAACGCCAATCGGCGTCTCATTGGGCGAGGCCAGCGCGCGCAAAAAACTTTTGCGCGAGACGCAAACCAAAACCGGCACATCAAACGCGCGCTTCAAGCGGTTCAGCCCCGCCAAAACCTCGAGCGAGGTTTCAGGCCGATTGCCGAGGAAAAAACCCATGCCAGGGTCTAGCACCAGCTTGTCGCGGGCAATCCCTGCGCGTTCAAAAGCCTCGATTCTTTGTTCGAAAAATCGGAAAATAATCGGCCAAATATCGCCTTCGGGCGGCGCTTCGCGCGTGGCAATGCCCTTGGCTTGAATGGCGTGCATCACCACCAGTTTGCCGTTGTAATCAGCCAATTCGTCATACAGGCTGGCTTCAGCGAAGCCATTGATATCATTTAACCAATCGGCGCCTTGCGCCATCGCCCAGCGTTGTGTGGCGGGTTGAAAACTATCGACGCTTATCGGCGCGCCCAAGGCTTTTAACCCCGCCCAAACGCTTTCCAATCTGGCGATTTCAGTAGCCGCCGAAACATCGCCTGCATCGGGATGGCTGGAGGCGGGCCCGACATCCAAAACATGCGCGCCTTGCGATAGCAAATCTTGCGCGTGCGATATCGCCGCTTGGGGGTCGAGATATTTGCCCCCATCCGAAAAACTATCGGCGGTGATATTGACGATGCCAAAAATCTGCGTCGAAACAGACGCCATAGCCTATTTTACGTGCCTTGGGGTTCTGCCCCGCCCACGCCAGCGCTGCCCGTGGTTGGGAATGGCGACGAAGGGCCACCGGTTTGCGGCTTATTATCATCGTCGGGACGATGCGGCAGCTCGCCTTTCAGCAAGCCAGCAATTTCATCCCCGCTCAAGGTTTCATATTCCAACAAGCCTTTGGCAATTTTATGCAGGTCGTCCATTTTGTCTTGGCAGATTTTCTTGGCCATATCATAGCCTTCTTCCACCAATTTACGAACTTCCGCATCGATGCGGCGCTGCGTGTCTTCCGACATATTTTGCGTGCGCGCCACACTGCGACCGAGGAAAACTTCTTGCTCGTTTTCGCTATAGGACAGCGGCCCCATTTCTTCGCTCATGCCATATTCGGTAACCATGGCTTTGGCCATACTGGTCGCCATTTGAATATCCGAGGAAGCGCCCGAGGTGACATTTTCATGGCCGAAAATCAGCTCTTCGGCAATGCGTCCGCCCATGGCCACGGCCAAATCGGCTTTCATTTTGCCGCGCGAAACCGACAGTTGATCGCGTTCTGGCAGGCGCATCACCATGCCCAATGCGCGACCGCGCGGAATAATCGTCGCCTTGTGAACCGGGTCAGAGGATTCCATATTCATCGCCACCAAAGCGTGGCCACCTTCGTGATAGGCGGTCAGACTTTTCTCGTCTTCGGTCATCACCATCGAGCGGCGCTCGGCGCCCATCATCACTTTGTCTTTGGCGTCTTCAAACTCTTGCATCGCCACCAAACGTTTGGCGCGGCGTGCCGCCAGCAAGGCCGCTTCATTGACCAAATTGGCCAAATCCGCGCCCGAGAAACCAGGCGTGCCGCGCGCAATCGTGCGCGCATCGACATCGGCCGCCAAAGGCGTTTTCTTCATGTGGACTTTGAGAATTTTCTCGCGGCCAATGATATCTGGATTTGGCACCACCACCTGGCGGTCAAACCGACCTGGGCGCAAGAGAGCAGGATCCAACACGTCTGGACGGTTGGTCGCGGCAATCAGAATAATGCTTTCATTGGCTTCAAAGCCATCCATCTCGACCAGCAATTGGTTCAGCGTCTGCTCGCGCTCATCATTGCCGCCGCCGAGACCGGCGCCACGATGGCGACCGACTGCGTCAATCTCATCGATAAAGATAATGCACGGCGCATTGGTTTTGGCTTGCTCGAACATGTCGCGCACGCGGCTGGCGCCTACGCCGACAAACATCTCAACAAAGTCAGACCCTGAAATCGAGAAGAACGGCACATTAGCCTCTCCCGCAATGGCGCGCGCCAAAAGGGTTTTACCCGTGCCAGGAGGCCCCACCAGCAAAGCGCCTTTGGGAATGCGTCCGCCGAGGCGTTGAAACTTGGTTGGGTCTTGCAGGAAATCGACAATCTCTTGCAAATCATCTTTGGCTTCATCAATGCCGGCGACATCGTCAAAAGTTACGCGGCCATGCGTTTCGTTCAACAGTTTGGCTTTGGATTTGCCAAAGCCCATCGCGCCCTTGCCGCCGCCTTGCATTTGGCGCATGAAAAACACCCAGACACCGATGAGCAGCAACATGGGGAACCATGAGATTAACACGCCGAGGAAAGTTGGCGAATTGGAGCTATCGGGTTTGGCGGTAATCGACACGCCGCGCTCTTGTAAGCGCTGCACGAGGTTGGGGTCATTGGGCGGGGAATAGGTGGAAAACGCGCCGCCATCGGAATAATGGCCCGTAATCGCATCGCCCTCGATGGTGACATCAGCGATGGAGCCTGCGTCGACTTCTGCAACGAATTGAGAAAAATTAATGCTTCGCCCTGCGTTTTGCGTGCCCGGATTTTGGAACACGTTAAACAGAGTAATCAGCATTAGACCAACGACCAACCAAACAGCTATGTTTCTCATACCATTCACGGCATCACCTTTTCGTTTTCTGACTTACCGACGACAAATCTTGTAGGGCGCGTCGTTATGAATTTAATATAGGCACGACGAGGCCACATTACCAGTGCTGCCCACCCCGCAAAATCTGCAAATAGAGGTCTTGTGAATAAACCGAGCGCGCCCAAAATCCTGTCTTCGGCTCGATATTGGCGCAAGCCACCAGTCGTTTGCCTTTAAAAAACGCTGGCAAAGCCGCGATATAGCAGGCTGGAAGGGATGTATCGAATTTCCCTTTCTGCGCGGTTGTTGCGCCGGCCTCGCGCAAGGCTTGCATCCCCGCCTGCCCCAATGGCGCGACAAAAAGACCTTTTTGTGTTGTTTTAACCCGCATCCGATTGTCCCAAACCATCGCTTTGGCTCCCACAGGCGCGCGCGGCGGACAGGCGGCCAACTCGCGACCCAGAAAAACAACCTCACGACGCCAGCGCATTTGCGCCCCGCCCAAAGTCGCGCCGCCGCTAGACGCCTGCAGTGGACGCGCCGCAAAGGCGTGCATTTGCGCCCGCTTTAACGGATGCGTATGGGCGCCAAAATAGCGCACAAAAGCCGCCACAAGACGCGCGCGCGCCGGCGCCTCAAGCGCCTTATAGGCCTCGCGCGAAAGACATAAAACGCCATAGTCATGCCACCTCGCATGGGTTTCCAACCAAGTGACAAGCTGCGCATCTAGGCTGGTGCGCACGTCGCGCATCGTATCGGCCAAAGCCGATAGCGCCTCGACGCTCAGCCCCGCCTCGGCCAATTGCGGCAAGGCTTGGCGCCAGCGCACGCGCTCATAGGCGCGGTCTCCATTGCTCCGGTCTTCGCCCGCTTGCAGGCCTGCTTTTTTTGCGATGTTTTTCAGCTCCGCGCCGCGCCATGCCAAAAACGGTCGTAGCAAAACCAGCTCGCCGCTTGGCGTGGTCAAAAGCTGTTTTTCCGCCATGCCCGACAGTCCATTGACGCCGCTGCCGCGCGCCAAACGCATCAACACGGTCTCGGCTTGGTCATCTTGATGATGCGCCAAAACCAAAGCCTCGGCTTTGTGGCGCGCGCACCAAGCGGCCATCAGGCCATACCGCAAAACGCGGGCTTGCTGCTGGATATCGCGCGGCGCGAGTTTTTCTTTCGCCCGCAAAGTCACCTGTTTCAGGCCAAACATCTTGCAGGCATTGGCCACGGCTTTGGCCTCCCTTCGCGCCTCGGGGCGCAGCCCATGGTCGACGGTGAGGACGCTAAACTTCGGCGCGTTTTTTAGGCTTTTGGCTTTGGCCGCCAGAGCCAAAAGCCCCAGACTGTCGCCACCGCCCGACACCGCCAGCGCCACATGGGCGCCTGCGTGCAAGCGGTTTATCGTTTTTAAAAAAGCCGCTGGCGTTTTAGCGACCACAACCAGCTCGTTTGCGCTCGATTTGCGCTCGCTTGCGAATAGAGCTGGAGGCATCTGGAAACTTCGCGCCCAGTTCGGCCAGAGCATCACAGCCAGTTTTTTTCTCGCCCAAAGCGTTCAATGTCATGCCGAGTTTCAACAGACTGTCGGGCGCTTTTTGGCTTCGCGCATAGGTCGTATAGCCTGCCAAAAAAGCTTCGGCGGCCTGCTTATATTGGCGGCGCACGTAAAATGTTTCGCCCAACCAATATTGCGAATTGCCCGCTAATTTATGCGATGGATAGGCCTCGACCAGCGAGGCAAAATCAGCCTCGGCGCCGCCATATTTTCCGGCTTGTAAATCTTTCAGCGCCCGATTGTATAAAGCCTTGGGGTCTTTTAGGGGCGCGCGCGGTTGGCGGCCAAAGTTTTGCAAAGTCGACAAATCCCCCTCGCCAACCAAAGGCGCCGCCGCAGACGCAGACGCAGAAGAAGAGGCAGAGGTAGAGACAGGTGTCTCCAACCCTTCCACCGGCGCCGCTCGGCGCACAAAGCCGATGACTTCTGGCTCGCTGGAAGTCGATGAAATGCCTGCATTGGCACGACGAACGCCGCTTTCGAGCGCTTGGAAGCGAAATTCATTATCGGCTTTGCCACTTTCCACGCGCTGGGTCAGGGCTTGCATCTGCAGCAGCAAGCGGTCGGTATGGGCTTGCAGGGTGCGTAAGCTCTCGGCCATATCGTTGAACCGCATACGTAGCTCAGCCGCGCCTTGAGGAGCCGCGCCATCGAGGGGCGCGTTAAAAGCCTTGGCGGGCGGCGTCGCAGATGCGGCAGGTCTCGCGCCGCCTTGGGCTTCGAGAAATTCGATGCGCTGGCGCAATTTCATCACTTCATTGGATTGGCTGCGCGCGCGCAAATTGCTTTGGGCGGTGAGCAATTGCTCGATTTGCAGCAATTTCAACTCGAGCATTTCCAAACGTTCTTGGCCATTGGCTTCCAACAGCCCATCGGCGCCCGAGTTTTGCGGCGTCAAAAGCCCCGTCGGCGCCGAGCGCGCCGCTTGGGTTGTGGGCGAGGAAACATATTGCGCTTGCGCCACCCCAGGCATCATCGACATCATCGACATCATCATCGAAAAACCAAATAGGCTGGTGGCAACACAAAATTTTGAAAACAACTGCATAAGAGGGATATGGCCTTGAATCGCGTCAAAATTAGGGCAGGCTTGGCGTCAAAAAATAGCCCGCTTGCCGGCAAGAAAAAAGGGCGCCCGAAGGCGCCCTAATCTCAAATCAAATCTGCTTTACCTAGCGAATATTCGCAACGGCGCGGCGGTTTTTCGACCAGCAGCTTTCCTCAGAGCAAAGCGATACGGGACGCTCTTTACCATAAGAAATGGTCTGCAAGCGATCGCCAGACACGCCCTCACTGATGAGGAAGTCCCGAACGGCATTGGCGCGACGCGCGCCCAAAGCCAAGTTATATTCACGTGTGCCACGCTCATCCGCATGACCTTCGATGGTCAAGCGCACGGAGGCGTTTTGGTTCAACCAAGAAGCTTGGTCGCGCAAAGTGGCGCGCGAAGAGCCGTCTAGATTGGATTGGTCTGTCGCAAAGAAAATGCGGTCAGAAACATTGGCAACGAGCTCTTGAGCGTCCGCATTTAGCGAGCTAGACGCACGATTTACCGAAGATGAACTATTTACACGGCTGTCCGTAGTCGAGGCGCAGCCAGAGATAACCAGGCCTAACAACGCCATGGATAAGATGATTTTTGATTTTGAAGACGGTCCCATTGAATGCTCCTCAAGACTTCCATCAGACATTTTGCCCGAATTATCAGATTAAAATACCCAAAAACAGCTCAATTGCAATCATTTGCTGAACTGAATGACATAATTACTCAAAATAACTTTAAAATTTCTTAACGAATAAGCGGCGACCATGCCGGGTCCGAAGCCCAACCGGGTGTCGCAATCGGTCTCTCATTATAGCCCGTAACATCCACCGTCCACAAGGTAGAACCTTCATCGGCTCCCTTTCCTTCGCGAAAAAACGCAATTACGCGTCCATTTGGCGACCAAGCGGGGCCTTCATTGTGAAACCCTTCGGTCAAAATACGCTCGCCAGAGCCATCGGCTTTCATCACGCCGATTAAAAACCGACCCTTCAGCGTCTTGGTAAAGGCGATTAAATCGCCGCGCGGCGACCAAACCGGCGTGGCATAGCGGCCTTCGCCATACGAAATACGGCGCACATTCGAGCCATCGGCTTCCATCACATAAAGCTGCTGCGTGCCCATTCGGTCGCTTTCAAACACAATGCGGCTGCCATCAGGGGCAAAGCAAGGGGCTGTATCAATGGCCAAAGACGAGGTTAACCGCCGCGTCTCGCGGGTGCGCAAATCCATCGTATAAATATTGGAATTGCCATTGCGCTCGAGGCTCAGAATAATCTTTTGGCCATCGGGCGAAAACCGTGGCGCGAAAGTCATGCCCGGAAAATCGCCGACCACCTCTTGTTGACCCGTCTCAATGTTGAGCAAATACACCCGTGGCTTATTATTGGCGAACGAGAGATAGGTAATCTCTTGCGCGGTGGGCGAGAAGCGCGGCGTCAGCGCCAAAGCGCGACCGCTGGTTAATTCGCTTTGCGAAAACCCGTCTTGATCCATCACCGCGAGTTTTTTCACCCGTTGGTTTTTCGGCCCCGATTCCGACACATAAACGATGCGCGTATCAAAATATCCGGTTTCTCCGGTCAGGCGTTCGTAAATCGCATCGGCCACCAAATGGCTAATGCGGCGCCAGTTTTCGGGTTTGGTGAAAAACTGCAAGCCCGTCATCTGCTGGCCTGCCACCACATCCCAAAGGCGAAACTCTACCCGCAAACGGCCATCGCCTTGCAAGACCGCGCGCCCCGTCACCAAAGCCAGCGCATTGACCACGCGCCAGTCGGCAAACCTTGGCCGCGTGTTGACGCCCACTTGCGTCTCGATAAAAGCCTCGCGGTCAACCGGACGAAAAAGCCCAGAGCGTTCCAAATCCGCGACCACGACTTTGGCCAAATCTTGCCCCACGCCGTCTTCGCTGACGAAATCGAGAACGGCAATCGGCAGCGGCTCGACATTGCCTTGCGTGATATCAATCTTCAGGGCGCCTTGCGCATAAAACGGCAACAGGGCAAAAACCACCAAGCCCAAAAGGGGCTGGCGTATTTGGCGAACGACTTGGCTTACATATCTCACATATCTCATCGTCTGGGTCTCCTAGCTTCCGAGCATCTTACGCGGGTCAAAGGTCAATTCAATATCGCGCCAGCTTTTATATTTCTCAACTGGCATGTTAAACGGTTGGCATCGACGAATGGCACGTAGCACACTTTCCGCCGCAGCCCTAAAAAACGGGTCGCCCAATTGGCTACGATTAACCACCACAGGGCCTGCCGAAATCATCCCCGTCGGCGTTAACGACAGGCGAATGCTCACCACAAGATTGGCCGCTTCGCGCGCGCCTGAGGGCGGCGACCAACAGCGGCGCATTTGGGCGCGAAAGCCATCGACTTCGCTAAACGTCAACCGCTCGCCCAAAGCCTGATTGTCATCGGCTTGGACTTCGTCTTGCACGTTTGGGGCATCGGGAATTTTATTCAGCAAAGCCCGCGTCTGGCCAATGTCGAGCAAAGGCTTGGGCTTGATGTCAGGCCGGGCGAAAGGTGTCGGCTTGGCCACTTTAAAGCGCGAGGGTTTCTCCACCGGAGCTTCTTTTGGTGCCGCTTCGGCAGGTTTTTCGGCGTCCAATAAAGGCACAGCATCTTGGGGCGCCACCACAGGTTCCGGCGCGGCGCGCTCTGGCACGGCGGCGGTGACAGGCTTGGCCACGTCTATCGGCTTGGCGGTGTTTTCAATCAATTGGGTAAACTCATCCAGCGTGATGATATCAATCGGCAGAACTGGGTCTAGACTATCCATATCGCGCAACATGGGCGACCATAGGGTCACCAGCAAAGCCAGCCCGAGGTGCAAGGCCAAAGACCCTAGAACATCGGCGCGAAAGCTCATTTTTTTTGGCCTTTGGGCGTGTCGGTCACCAAGGCCACGCGGGCAAATCCGGCAGCGTTAATGCGCGCCACCACATTGGCCATGCGGCCATAAGACACCGCCTCATCGCCGCGCACGTAAATGCGCTGCTCATAGCCCGTGCCAACAATCGCCTTTAAGCGCGGCACTAAAGCATCGAGCGCAATCTGCGTGTCTTGCAAAAATATCTGCCCCTGCGCATTGACGCTAATCGCCAGCGGCTCTTCATCGCCGCGCAAAGGTTTGGCGCCCGCTTTGGGTAAATTAACCGGCACGCCAACCGTGAGCAAAGGCGCGGCCACCATAAAGACAATCAGCAAAACCAACATAATGTCGACCATGGGGGTGACATTAATCTCGGCCATCGGTTGATAGCGTTTGCGCTTCTCTCGGCTTGGCGGCTGCATCGGCTAGGCCTTTTTCTCGCTAGGCGTTTGGCGCGCCACCAGAGCCACAAAATCATCGGCAAAGCGGTCTAGCCGCGCGCCGAAACGACCCAAATCACTGGAGATTTTATTGTAAGCAATCACCGCCGGAATCGCCGCCAAAAGCCCTAAACCCGTGGCAAATAAAGCCTCGGCAATGCCTGGCGCCACGACCGCCAAATTCGTGTCTTGGCTCAGCGCAATCGCTTGGAAGGAATTCATAATGCCCCATACGGTGCCGAATAAACCGATGAAAGGCGCCACCGCGCCGACCGTGGCCAGTACCAAAAGCCGCTGTTCCAAATATTCCATCTCGCGCGCCACCGAAGCGTTTAGGGCGCGCTCGACAAATTGCACGCCGGAGAAACCTTGCGCGGTTTTCTTGCTTTTCTCGAAGCGGATATATTCGCTCATGGCGGCATTGAAAACTTTCGTCGACGGGCCGCCGTCATAGCTCGACACTTGCGTGTAAATTTTTTGCAAAGAAGCGCCCGACCAAAACAGCGCTTCAAACTCATCCGCCTGATGGCGCACGCGCCGCAGCGTGGTGGCTTTTTCCAAGATAATCGACCAGCACCAAACCGAGGCCAATAGCAACCCCAACATCACCGATTGCACGACAATATCGGCGCGTAAAAACAGCGACCAAAGAGAAAAATCCGACGCTGCAAGATGCGTCGCCTGTTGCACAAGAACCGGATCCATAAATACCCTTTTTTGATGACCTGTTTCGAGATTGAAAGCCTATGGCCAAGGCATAGGGACGAAATGTGACCAAAGTTTGTCCCAGTTGCCAGCCTAATTCGGCGGCGGCAAAATCGCCCCGCCCTGATATGGCGCTAAATCGGCCAACATAGATTTGGGCATGCGTTTGGCGCGGCCTTGCAAATCGACGCAAGCCGCCAAAACATGCGACTGCCAAATCGGCTGATTATCCGCCACCCGCGTGATGCTCTGCTCGGCCACCAATCGGGCGCCGCGAAATTGGGTGAACACTGTTTCCACCAGCAGTTGGTCGTCAATGCGCGCGGGCGCGAGAAAATCCATTTCCATGCGCCCCACCACAAAAGCCAAAGGCGGCTCCATTTCTAATAAAGCCGAATGCTCAACCCCCGCCAGACGCAGAAAATTCGAACGCCCGCGCTCGGCAAATTTTAAATAATTGGCGTGATACACAAAGCCCGAAAAATCCGTGTCTTCATATTGCATAACAATTTGCATCACGTGGCTTGGCCCCGTATCGCTCTGGCAAAAGGCGCCCATCAGCGCGCCCGATGAGCCGAGTTGTTCCAGCACGGTTTTGCGAGATAAAAGCCTCTCCATATCGCCTCCTAATTTGTCGAAGTATCAAATAAATCGGCCGCCGCATCTTGCGCCGTCTTTGGCACATCCAGCCCCAAATGGGCAAAGGCGGCGGGCATTAACACGCGCCCGCGCGGCGTGCGATTGACGAAACCAAGCTGGATGAGAAACGGCTCCACGATATCTTCCAAAGCATCGCGCGGCTCGCCAAGAGCGGCCGCCAAAGTATCAATGCCGACCGGCCCGCCCATGAATTTTTCGGCCATAACCACCAAATAACGGCGGTCGAGATTATCCAGCCCACGCCCATCGACTTCCAATCGAGTGAGCGCCGCATCGGCCAATTTGGCGTCAATAATGGAAGCATTTTCGACATTGGCAAAATCGCGGACGCGGCGCAAAAGCCGACCCGCCACACGCGGCGTGCCGCGCGCGCGCGAGGCGATTTCTCTGGCGCCATCATCGCTCATCTCCAGCCCCATCAGCTCGGCGTTGCGGCGCACGATGAACTCTAATTCCTCATGCGTGTAAAAGCCGAGGTAAATAGGAATGCCGAAACGGTCGCGCAAAGGGGTCGTCAGAAGCCCCGAGCGCGTGGTGGCACCGACCAAAGTAAACGGCGGCAAATCGATTTTCACCGAACGCGCAGCGGGGCCTTCGCCGATGATTAAATCCAGCTCAAAATCTTCCATCGCCGGATAAAGAACCTCTTCCACGGCGGGGCTGAGGCGGTGAATTTCATCGATAAACAAAACATCATGCGCCTCCAAATTGGTCAGCAGCGCCGCCAAATCTCCCGCTTTGGAAATCACCGGCCCCGAGGTCGAGCGAAAGCCCGTGCCTAATTCGCGCGACACGATTTGCGCCAAAGTGGTTTTGCCCAAGCCAGGCGGGCCCGCCAATAAAACATGGTCGAGCGCATCGCCGCGTTTTTTAGCCGCCTCGATAAATACCGCCAGATTTTCACGCCCCTTTTTTTGGCCAACAAAATTGGCCAGCGTTTTGGGGCGCATGGCGTGGTCGGTATCGCCGCCAGATTGGCTATCGGCCTCGATTTCATTTTGGTCGATAAGGCGCTTTGACATTATACCAGCTCCTTCAGGGCTTGTTTGATGAGCGCTTCGACGCTGCTTTCCTCATCGTCCAATTTCGCCCGTGCGGCCATCAGCCCAGCATTGGCTTGCGCGCGCGGATAGCCGAGATTGGTCAAAGCCGATAAAGCCTCGCCTAAAGCTTTGCTGACTTCGCTGACATCGCCTTGCGGCGTGGCCACGGCGAATTGTGCTTCTGGCACTTTATCTTTCAACTCGGTGACAATGCGCTGCGCCACTTTGGGGCCCACACCTGGCGCGCGCGCCACCATGGCTTTGTCTTCGGCGGCCACGGCTTGCGATA
This sequence comes from Alphaproteobacteria bacterium, assembly GCA_029248825.1. Lineage (GTDB taxonomy): Bacteria > Pseudomonadota > Alphaproteobacteria > RS24 > RS24 > UBA8337. The sequence goes on from JAQWIP010000073.1 coordinate 18,715, forward strand.
ATTCCGCACCCGACAGCACGCCCTGAATGGCCAGCGCCACTTTAGCACCCACGCCTTGCACGCTCATCAGCAAGCGGAACCAGCTTCTATCTTCTTCGTTTAAAAACCCGAACAGGCGCAATTGGTCTTCGCGCACATAGGTTTCAATGGCCAAGCTCACGGCTTCGCCATCGGCGGGTAAATTATCCATCATGCGCGGCGAGCCTTCGACCATATAGCCAACGCCGCCGACATCAATCAGCACCCAATTGTCGCCATGTCCATCGACGCGTCCGCGCAATCGCCCAATCATAAAGCCGCTCCTTTGGCATCGGCGCGCGCAATCGCGGCCTGCATTTTGCCGCCAAAATCGCCTGCATGCGCCAGCGTAATAGCAATTGCCAAAGCATCGGCGGCGTGTTCATCGTGAATTTCGGCTTGCGGCAAAAGCATACTGACCATGGCGTTAATTTGGTTTTTATCGGCGTGGCCGGCGCCTGTGACACTGCGCTTGATGAAATTGGGCGCATATTCGGCCACCGAAAGGCCGCGGCGGGCTGGCTCCAGCAAACACACGGCACGCGCTTGGCCGAGCTTTAAGGTTGCCGCCCCATCGAGGTTCACAAAGGTCTGCTCGACGGCCGCGAAGTCTGGCTGATAGTGGTCGAAGACTTTGCTCAGCCCCTGCTCTAATTGCAGCAAGCGTTCGGCGAGGCTCAATTTGGCATCGGAGCGCACCGAGCCATTGGCGATATGTTTTAATTTCGTGCCGCTCATATCCACCACGCCCCAGCCGAGAAATCGAAGACCCGGATCCAGACCGATAAGGCGTCGTGTTGAGGAGCTCACATTATATCCTTCAAAAATGGGCGGCACTAGTCAGACGATAATTGTTCCAATAAATCTTCGGAAATATCGAAATTGGCATATACATTTTGCACATCATCTACATCGTCGAGCGCGTCGATTAGCTTTAATACTTTTTCCGCTGCTTCGCCCTCTACCGCAATGTCATTCTGCGCGCGCCAAATAATCGTCGCGCCGCGCGGCTCGCCCAAGGCGTCTTGCAAGGCGGTCATCACGGCGTGTAATTCATCGGCCGCGCAAATAATCTCATGGCCATCGCCCGAGCTATCCACATCCTCTGCACCCGCTTCAATGGCCGCCTCAAACACCGCTTCGGCATCGGCGACATCGGCGTCAAATTCAATCGCGCCGACTTTATCGAACATGAAAGAAACCGAGCCAGTCTCGCCAAGATTGCCGCCGTTTTTGGAAAAAGTAGAGCGCACATCGCCCGCCGTGCGGTTGCGATTATCGGTCAGCGTCTCGACGATAATGCCAATGCCGGCGGGGCCAAAGCCCTCGTAGCGCACTTCGTCGTAATTTGTATCGGCATCATCGGCACTCTTTTTAATGGCGCGTTCGATATTATCTTTCGGCATGTTTTGGGCGCGCGCGGCCAAAATAGCGGTGCGCAAACGCGGATTGGCATCCGGGTCGGGCATGCCCATTTTGGCAGCCACCATGACTTCTTTGGTCAGGCGCGCGAAAATTTTAGCGCGTTTTTTATCTTGCGCGCCTTTGCGGTGTTGAATGTTTTTAAATTTTGAATGGCCTGCCATTTATCCGCTCCGAAAAAGAATCATGGGGTGAGGTTACAAGGTTGCTCGCGCCGAGGAAAGCCCACAGCTCCAATAATTAAGTCTTCGGCAAGCGGGGCGATTAAAAGCTCGGCGCCGCCGAAGACAATCGACCGCCCGAGCGAATGGGGTGAATGGCCGTGGCCAATCCGGTTTTGTCATCGGTTTCGATAATCACCCCGCACAGGCTCGGCGTGCCTTTGGCGGGGCCAAAGCGCGGCCCGCGCAATTTGGTCACGAAACGATTGACTGGCTCGTCTTTTTCCATGCCGATGACGCTATCGTAATCGCCGCACATGCCCGCATCGGTTTGATAGGCGGTGCCCATGGGCAAAATTTGCGCGTCTGCGGTGGGAATATGCGTATGCGTGCCAACCACGAGCGAGGCGCGGCCATCGCAAAAATGACCCATGGCCATTTTCTCCGACGTCGCTTCGGCATGAATATCTACAATAATCGCATCGACCACTTCGCCGAGCGGACACGCCGCCAGTTCACGCTCAATGGCGGCGAAAGGCTCGTCGAGCGATTCCATGAATAATTGCCCCATGACATTAATTACCAACACGCGCTTATCGCCCGCCTCAAACAGGCCGACACCGCGACCTGGCGTGCCAGGCGGAAAATTAACCGGCCGCAAGAGACGCGGTTCATTGGCGATATAGCCGCTAATCGATTGCTGATCCCAAACATGATTTCCGGTGGAAACCACATCGACGCCCGCCTCGAAAAAATCATCGGAGATATCGGGCGTAATGCCAAAGCCGCCAGCGCTATTCTCGCCATTGACGATGACAAAATCCAACGCATATTGCGCGCGCCAAACGGGCACTTGGCGGATTACCGCCTCGCGCGCGCCACGGCCTACGATATCGCCTAGAAAAAGAATTCGCATAGGTCTCTACTTTCAAACCAAATATAGATCCGCTTCACTTTCAAACCAAATATAGAGCCGCTTCGGTGACGACCCCATCAATGGCTTGGTCATGCGGCTCGCTTGGGCATTTGTCAACCATTTGCATGTCATAAGCCAGCCCATAAGTCGCAATCGACCCGGTTTGGCGCAGCCCATCCAGCGCCTTATCATAATGCCCCGCGCCGCGCCCCAAGCGATTGCCTTGGCGGTCAAAGCCCAAAAGCGGCAGTAAAATTATATCCGGTCGCAGGTTTTCCGCCTCGGGCAAAGGCGCGCGCATGCCCACGCCATCGGCGGCCAGCGCGTCGCCAAAAGCAAAGCGGCGAAACACCATGCCCGCGTCGCGGCTTTCGCAAAACGGCAGGCAAAGCCTATGGCCTTGGGCGGCCAAAGCGTGCATCAGGGGGCGCGCGTCTATCTCGGCGCCCATCGGGTGATAGGCGGCGATGATTTGCGAGTGTGGAAGGGGGAGCGCCATGGCTTGCTCGGCCAAATTTTGCGCTGCGCGCTCGGGGGCTTGGGCGTGGCGGATTTTTCGCGCCGCCAGCAAAGTTTTTCGCAGGGTCTGTTTATCTGTCATCGATATTGTCATCGGCACTTTCAAAGCGGAACCGCCACAACCGGTTTATGCGTAATCCCCGGAGACCTACATAAGTAGGTGGGCACCGTATGAAGCAGGCCACGGCCCGCCTCAGGGACAGCTCCCTGAAGGATCGTAAGGTCCCGAGCGTTATAAGCATGTATCGCGTCGGGCAGTTCCGTCTCTATCTATAG
>JAQWIP010000127.1 GCA_029248825.1 Alphaproteobacteria bacterium
TATGGTCGCCGCCGGTCTCGAAGGCGTCGACTTTGTGGTCGCCAATACAGACGCGCAAGCCCTGAGCAACTCAAGTGCCGACCGACGCATCCAAATCGGCTCGAAAATCACCGAAGGCCTCGGCGCGGGTTCCAATCCAGAGATTGGCAAAGCCGCAGCAGAAGAAACCATGGCCGAGATTGTCGACATGCTGCAAGGCTCGCATATGGCGTTTGTCACGGCTGGCATGGGCGGCGGCACCGGCACAGGGGCTGCCCCCGTGATTGCCCGGGCGGCGCGCGAGCAAGGTATTTTAACGGTCGGTGTGGTTACCACGCCATTTGATTTCGAAGGCGGTCGGCGCATGCGCTCGGCCAAGGCAGGCATTGAAGAGCTGGCCAAAGAAGTCGATACGCTGATTATCATTCCGAACCAAAACCTGTTCCGCATTGCCAATGCGCAGACAACCTTTGCCGAGGCTTTCGCCATGGCCGATGAAGTCTTGCATTCGGGCGTCGCAGGCATCACCGATTTGATGATTAAGCCAGGTCTTATCAATCTCGATTTCGCCGATGTTCGCACGGTGATGAACGAGATGGGCAAAGCCATGATGGGCACGGGCGAAGCGGAAGGCGACAAACGCGCCGTCGAAGCCGCCGAAGCCGCCATTGCCAACCCCTTGCTCGACGATGTGTCGATGCAAGGGGCGCGCGGTGTGCTGATTAACATCACCGGCGGCAATGACATGACGCTTTATGAGTTGGACGAAGCGGCCAGCCGCATCAAGCAAGAAGTCGACCCAGAAGCCAATATCATCATCGGCTCGACTTTCGATGAAGCCTTGAACGGCATGATGCGGGTTTCGGTTGTGGCCACGGGCATTGATGCCGAAGCGGCTAGACTGACAGCTTTAGAGGGCGGACGGATTATCCAAATGACGCCAAATGAAGCTGGCGATCTCGGGGAGATGACGGCAATGGGAGAAACGGGTGAGGCTACCGCGCCAGAAGCGCCAACTGCGCCCCTGCCTTCGCTCGACCCCACGATGCCAGAAGCCGCGCCTGCGACAGGCGAAGGTGAACTGCCAAGCTTCCTAGCTGGAGGGCGGGCAGAACAGCCGGCGCATCAGCCAATTTCGAAGCGCAAACGCTCGTTCATCGACCGCGTGTTTGGTGCCAAGAAAGACACGACCTCGGCTCAAACCATGCCCAGCCCACGGGTTGCCATGGATGAGGCACCACAAGCGCCTGTCAGCGATTCGCCCGCCGCACCGCTAGAGGTTACCGAAGCGCCTCTGCCGGCGGTTGGCACGCCAGAAGCGGCGCCGATGGCACAGCCTGCCGCGTTTCAAAACGAGCTAGATGGCACCCCAGACCTGCCAGCAACGGCAGCTGAAGTGCAGGCTCCCGAGCCGGTGATGGAAACCCAAGTGGCGGAAGTGGCACAAGCGCCAACCCTCGATTTGGCGAACCAAGACAGTGCCGCTAGTGAGCCAGCAAAAGCAGAGGCTAAAACAGAGCCTAAAGCAGAGGCTAAAACAGAGCCTAAAACAGAGCCTAAAGCAGAGGCGCCTGCCAAAGCATCGCCTAGTCTTTCGGCACCGAGCGTGTCTGCGCCGAGCGTGGATGCGGTAAGCTCCGAGCCGATTTTCCAGACCAGCATGCAGACCGGCCCGACGATGTCGGCAACCTCGTCGTTGGATGCAGACCAGCTTGATATTCCGGCTTTCTTGCGCCGCTAATATCCAGCCACGTTAAAGATTGGGAAACGGCTCGGGGCAACTCGAGCCGTTTTCTTTCTTATCCTCGGGTACGCGCCAAGCCTTATATTAGGGCCTGAAGCTATCGCCCCATTTCAGCTTACGCGAATTGACCAAATCGCAAACCGCCGCGCGGCTCGGGATTGCCAATCAGCCGTCGAGCCGAGACCTGCAAGCCCTGCGCCATCTTTGCACGACGATATTAGAACCCGTGCGGGTGCAGTTTCGCGTGCCGATTCTCCCTTCCAGTGGCTATCGCTGTTTACCGCTCAATGCCGCCATTGGTGGCGCCCCGAGCAGCCAACATTGCCAAGGCGCGGCGGTCGATTTTGAAATCGCTGGCGTGAGTCACCTCGATTTGGCGCATTGGATAGAGGCGAATCTGGTTTTTGATCAACTTATTTTGGAATATCCACAGCCCGAGGACGTGAACGCGGGCTGGTTGCATGTCTCGTGTCTGGAGTGCGGCAATCGTAGGCAGAGCCTCACAAAAACGCAGAATGGCATTTTTAGCGGATTTCCGGCGTTCTAACTATGTTCTAACCATGTTTCAAAAGGTTACAGCGATGTAACAAAAGGCAATAATCTGTTAATTGAGGTGCATCGGGGGGATAGGTAGAAAACACTCATAGAAGTCTCAACTGTTTGAGACAGCAATGAGGAACCCTGATGGTCGCACCCGCTAGCATAGCTGAGATGAACGCACAATTTAGTGCTGTGTCTCCGGCTGCCTTGCCAGTTGCGGCGCGCATGGGGGTTTGGCAGACCACGTTGAAAGCCGACGCCACTTTGTCTGGCATTGGTCTGCATTCTGGCAAAACCGTTACCTTGCGCCTTCGCCCAGCCGCTGCCGATACGGGCATCGTGTTTATGCGCACCGACATTGAGACGCCCGAAGAAGCGGTTATCCCCGCGCTTTGCGCCAGTGTTTGCGAAGTCACTTTATCTTCTAAAATCGGCAATCGCTTCGGCCATGTTGTCGGCACGGTAGAACATCTAATGGCGGCTTTGGCTGGCTTGCGGGTGGATAATGCCATCATTGAAATTGACGCGCCGGAAGTGCCTATCATGGACGGCAGCGCGAAACCTTTTGTCGCGATGATCCAAAAAGCGGGTCTGCGCGAGTTGGGCGTATCGCGCCGTGTGGTTCGGATTAAAAAACCCGTTCGGGTTGGCAATGGCGACAGCTATTGCGAATTAGTGCCAGACGACGAAAGCGTGTTTGAAGCCGAGATTGATTTTGAAAGCGGCGCCATTGGCCGTCAGTCCTATGCGCTGAAACTAGACGATGGCAATTTCGACACAGATGTTGTGAGCGCCCGCACGTTTTGCATGTTGCAACAAGTCGAAGCCATGCATAAAGCTGGCTTGGCGCTGGGCGGTTCTGTTGAAAACGCGATTGTTGTGGATGGCGATACGGTGATGAACGAAGAAGGCCTGCGCTCGGAGCGTGAGTTTGTTCAGCACAAATTGCTGGATGCGATTGGCGATTTATACCTTATGGGTCTGCACCTCATTGGCCGCTATCGTGGCTATAAGTCTGGCCATGCGCTGCACAATGATTTGCTGAACGCTTTGTTCCAAGAAACCGACGCCTTTGAGTTGGTAAATCTGGCCGATGGCGAAACTATTCTGGCGGCTGAATAAGCGCTTTTATTCCGATATTTTAACCCTAATCTGGCTCTTTGACGCTGGCTTGTGCTTGCGCAATGCAGTAAATATAAAGCTCAACTTAGGAATCGCTCGATGCGCTTAACACATATATTTGTTTTTGCTTTGGCCGCCACTGTTCTGTCCGCTTGCGGCGGGGTGAAGGATATTGAGGCTCTTTATGTCGAGCGTCCGGTTGAGGTTATCTATAATAACGCGCATGCCGAATTGGCGCGTGGCAATTATATTCTGGCGACCCAAGAGTTTGACGAAGTAGAGCGCCAACACCCCTATTCTTTGTGGGCGCGGCGCGCTTTGGTGATGTCTGCCTACACGTATTATCTGCAAAATAAATATGACGAAGCGATTGGCACGGCACAGCGCTTCTTGGCGCTTTATCCTGGCAATAAGCAAGCCGCCTATGCGTATTATCTGATGGCCATTTGCCAATATGAGCGCATCTCGGATGTGAAATTAGACCAACGCACAACAGAGCTGGCGCAATATGCTTTGGGCGAGGTTATTCGCCGCTACCCCGGCACAGATTTCGCGCGCGATGCGGTTTTAAAGCTCGATTTAACGCGCGATAATCTGGCGGGTAAGGAAATGGATGTCGGCCGGTTTTATCAAAACCGAGGCGATTACATTGCGGCGGCCACGCGGTTTCGCAATGTCATTGAAGTCTATAGCCGCACCAGCCATGTGCCAGAGGCTTTGCATCGGTTGACCGAGACGTTTTTGCTCTTGGGCGTGCCGCACGAGGCGCAAAACTCGGCTGCCGTGCTGGGCTATAATTACCCCTCGAGCCCTTGGTATAAATACAGCTATCGTATTTTACGCCAGCGCGACTTAGAGCCCGTTCAGGACGAGACCTCGTGGATAAGTCGGGCGCTGAGCGCCGTATTTTAGGGGCAAGCATGCTGATATCGCTGTCCATTCGAAACATTGTTTTAATCGACCAGCTAGACCTCGACTGGCAAGCCAACCTGTGCACTTTGACGGGCGAGACGGGCGCGGGGAAATCGATATTGCTCGACTCGCTCGGCCTCGCCACGGGCGCGCGCGGCGATGCCGGATTGGTTCGCCAAGGTTGCGAGCAGGGCAGCGTGACGGCAGTGTTTCAAATAGACCCCGACCACCGCGTGCGCAAAACCTTGAGCGATAATGGATTGGAAGTCACGGGCGAGTTAATTTTACGCCGCGTGCAATCCGCCGATGGCCGCAGCCGTGCTTTTTGCAACGACCAACCCGTGGGCATTGGAATGCTATCGGAAATTGGCAGTCAGTTGATTGAAATCCACGGCCAAAACGAAAGCCAAGCCCTTACCGATGCGGCCACGCAGCGCGGCCTATTGGATAGTTTTGCCGGCCTTACCGAGGCGGTGGCCAGCGTTGGCAAGCTGTTTGTGGCGCGCCAATCGGCTCGCGAAGCTTTGGCGTCTTATCGCGCCGAGCTGGCGCAGGCCAGCGCCGATACGGAATATTTAACCCACGCCATCGCCGAATTGCAGGAGCTGAACCCGAAAGTGGGCGAAGAGCTGTTGTTATCGGATGAGCGCGGCGTGCTGATGAATACGGAAAAAATCTCAGATGATTTACGCGCAGCCGATAAATTACTGCACGGTGACGGCGGCATTGAAAAAGCGTTAAACGGGGCTTTGCGTCGGCTCGAGAAATCGGCACCCGAAGCGGGCGGACAATTGGATGAGGCGGTCGCCGCCATCGACCGCGCCCTAATCGAGGCTGGCGAAGCGCGGGTTGCGGTTTCCAGCGCCGTGTCGAGTGTCATCAATGATCCGGCACGCCAAGAACAAGTCGAGGAGCGCCTTTTCACGCTGCGTAGCCTAGCGCGCAAACATGAAACCACTTGTGACGCGCTGCCTAGCGTCTTGACCGAATTAGATGCGAAATTAAGCGCCATTCATCGCGGCAATGACCGGATGGCTGAATTGGAAGAGGCGGTGAAAGCGGCCGAGGCCGATTATGCCGAGAAAGCTTTGGCCGTATCGAACTCGCGCCAAAAGGCGGCTTTGCGCTTGGATGACATGGTCAATGCCGAGCTGGGGCCATTGAAACTCGACGGCGGACGCTTCACCACGCAAGTGGTGCAAGGCGAGCTGGAAGATGGCGCGGCGCATGGTCTGGATAAAGTCAGTTTCGTTGCCTCCACCAACCCCGGTACGGCGCCGGGCCCGATTGCGAAAATTGCTTCGGGCGGCGAATTGGCGCGCTTCATGTTGGCGCTGAAAGTCTCGCTGGCGGCGGAAGGCAATAGCGGCACGATGATTTTTGATGAAGTCGATGCGGGCGTTGGCGGCGCGGTGGCCGAGGCGGTCGGCTCGCGCCTATTCCGTTTGGCGCAAGGCGGACAAGTTTTAGTGGTCACCCATAGCCCGCAAGTGGCGGCGCGGGGCAACCATCATTGGTTGGTGCGCAAGGGCGATACGGGCACAGGCTTCTCGACCAAAGTTGTGCCACTGGCCGAAGCTGCGCGGCTCGAAGAAGTGGCGCGCATGTTGTCGGGCGCAGATATTACCGACGAAGCGCGCGGTGCCGCCAAGCGACTGCTTGAGGCTGGCTAATGAGCGCCGAGACGCCGGTCGAAACCCTGACAGAACAGCAAGCGCAGGCCGAATTACAGCGCTTGGCCAAAGATATGGCCGCCCATGACGCGGCCTATTATCAAGACGATGCCCCCACCCTTTCGGATGGAGAGTATGACGCGCTGCGCCAGCGCAATGAGCAGATTGAAAATCGTTTTCCCAACCTCAAGCGCGCCGATAGTCCCAGCGATAAAGTCGGCGCGACCCCCAGTGGCGCCTTTGGCAAAGTCGAGCATAGCGTGGCTATGTTGTCTTTGGGCAATGCGTTTACGCCCGAGGATGTGCAAGAGTTCGACACACGCGTTCGCCGCTTTTTAAACCTCGAGCCAGACGCCGAATTAGCCCTCACCTCGGAGCCGAAAATCGACGGCCTATCCGCCAGTTTGCGGTATGAAAAAGGCGTGCTGGTGCGCGGCGCGACGCGCGGTGATGGGCGTGTGGGCGAGGATATTACGGCCAATCTAAAAACCCTGCCAGACATCCCCCATAGGCTGCCCGAGGGCGTGCCGGACGTGGTGGAAATACGCGGCGAGGTCTATATGAGTGGGGCTAATTTTGCCGCTTTGAACGCGCGCCAAATAGCCGCCAAAGCCAAGCCTTTTGCCAATCCGCGCAATGCGGCGGCGGGTAGTTTGCGCCAGCTCGATACGAAAATTACGGCGGCACGCCCGTTGAGCTTTTTCGCCTATACATGGGGCGAGATGAGCTATCTGCCTGCCGACACCCAACGCGGCATGATGGCGTGTTTCGAGGCTTGGGGCTTTCGCGTCAATCCGGCCTTTATCGGCGTCACGCATCCGGATGGTTTGCTGGCGCATTGGGCGGATATCGAGGCGCAACGTGCGAGCCTCGGCTATGATATCGACGGTATGGTCTATAAGGTCGACCGTCTCGATTATCAGGCGCGGCTCGGCTTTGTATCGCGCGCGCCGCGTTGGGCGATTGCGCATAAGTTCCCTGCCGAGCAGGCGAGTACCCAGCTGAATGCGATTGAAATTCAAGTCGGTCGCACGGGGGCTTTAACGCCCGTTGCCAAGCTCGAGCCGGTCACCGTTGGCGGGGTCGTGGTGTCCAATGCGACTTTGCACAATGGCGATGAGATTGCCCGTAAAGATCTTCGCATCGGAGACAACGTGGTGGTGCAACGCGCGGGCGATGTTATCCCGCAAGTGGTGAAGCCTGTGTTGCAAGCGCGCCCTGAAAACAGTCTCGAATTTGTCTTCCCAACCCATTGCCCAGAATGCGGCAGTGCGGCGGTGCGCGATGTCGATGAAGATGGCAAAGCCGATGTGGTGACGCGTTGCACCGGCGGGCTGACGTGTCCGGCGCAAGCGCGCGAACGCCTGAAGCATTTCGTCTCGCGCGCGGCGTTGGATATTGATGGTTTGGGACAAAAGCAAATCGACGAGTTCTGGCAGGCCAATATGGTGCAAGCGCCGCAGGATATTTTCACCTTGCAGACGCGCTTTGAAGATAATCCACCGCCCAAATGGCTCTATGCCAATGGCCCCAAAGACAAGCTCGGCACGCTGAAAGAGAGTGTGAAGAAATTATTCAAAGCGATTGAGGCGCGCAAAACCGTCGACCTCGACCGACTGATTTTTGGCCTCGGCATTCGTCATGTCGGCGAGACGACGGCGCGGGGCTTGGCGCGTCATTTCGGCTCGCTCGAAAAAATGATGCAGGATGTTCGCGACATGGGTCGTGGGGATGGGGCGTTGCGGGCTGATTTAGAAGCCGTCGATGGCTTTGGCGAAACGCTGTTAGACTCGCTGGTCGCGTTTTTTGGCGAAGAGAAAAACTGCGAAAGCGTGCAAGCCCTTCTCACAGCAGGCGTGCGGCCAACCCCTCTGGAGGCGGTGGCGCAAGACACGCCAGTTGCGGGTAAAACCATTGTTTTCACAGGCACTTTGGTGCAAATGACCCGCGCCGAAGCGAAAGCGCGCGCCGAAACCATGGGCGCCAAAGTGGTCGGCTCGATATCGGCCAAAACGGATTTTCTGGTGGCAGGCGCCGAGGCAGGCTCGAAGCTCACAAAAGCCCAAGGCTTGGGGGTCACAATATTGAGCGAAGACGAATGGGTAGCCCTCGCCAGCCTTTAACCAGCGCCTCTAAAGCGGTTTACAATTCTTCTTCAACCAGCTTTGCGTGGCCTTATCGACTTTTGGCAAAAGCGTCGTCTCGACGCGCGCATGATAGGCATCCAACCAAGCCACTTCGTGATGGCTCAACAGGGTCTTATCGATGAGACGGCGGTCGATGGGAGCCAGCGTTAGGGTTTCAAATTCCAACATGGCGCGTTGCGTCTTTGCGGTTTTGGCAGGCCGCACATATTGCAGGTTCTCAATCCGAATGCCGAATTTTCCGGCCGCATAATAGCCCGGCTCATTGGAGACAATCATGCCCTCTTGCAAAGGCACCAAACCGCCTTTGGAGATACGTTGCGGGCCCTCATGCACCGACAAATAACTGCCAACGCCATGGCCAGTTCCGTGGTCAAAATCTTGCCCAACTTCCCAAAGCGGCGCGCGCGCCACGGTGTCGAGCTGCATACCATTGGTGCCATGGGGAAACCGCACGGCGGCCAGAGCAATATGGCCGCGCAACACGCGGGTAAAGGCTTCAATGGCGCCTTTGGAGGGGGTCGTCTTGGCGCCTTTGGCGGCCTCAATCAAAACCGTGCGGGTGACATCTGTGGTGCCTTTTTGATACTGCCCGCCGCTATCGATTAAAAATAAATCACCGGGTTTCAAAAGCCGATTGGTTTTTTGTGTCACGCGATAATGCACAATGGCGCCATGCGGCCCGGCGCCAGCGATGGTGTCAAAGCTCAAATCCAGCAGTTTACCTGTGGCGGCGCGGCAGGCTTCGGCGTGTTTGGCGGCGTCTATTTCGCTCAACTTGCCTGAGCGGCTGTTTTTATCGAGCCAAGCCAGAAAATTACACAAGGCCGTGCCATCGATGACATGGGCTTGGGTGGTGGCTTTTATTTCGGCCTTGGTTTTATTGGCCTTGGGCAAAGCGCAAGGGTCTGGGATGCGCTGAATATTGGCGTTGAGCAATTGCGCGCCAAACCAAGCGGGCGTGCTGCTGGGGTCATAGGCGAGGGTCTCGGCTTGGATGGCGCGTAGGCTTTTGGCCAAACTATCGGGCGCGGCGAGGCGCAATCCTTTGCCAATATGGCGGCGCACGCTTTGGCTCACCCGCGCGCTATCGATGAACCAATCGAAGCTGGCGTTTTGGTTCAATATACCAAATGACAAAGCAAATGGCGTATGCGGCACATCCGTGGCGCGGCAATTGAGCAGCCAAGCGAGGTTTTCTGGCTGCGCGATGAGCAGCTTATCTTGGCTAGCCGCTTTCATATCTCGCGCCAAAGCCTGGCGTTTTTCGAGGGACGTCACGCCGGCCAATGTATCGGGATGCGCCGTCACAGGCGTCTGCGGCAAAGCTGGGCGGTCGTGCCAAATCGCATCCAACGGATTTGTCTCGACAAATACCAAACGCGCGCCCTTGGCGGCCAGCCTGTCGCGATAGGCTTGCACCACCGCTTCGCTATGCAATTTCGGGTCGATGCCAATTTCAAAACCCGACTTGGCTTGCGCGGCCAACCATTGGCTGGGCGGGGTTTGCATGAGGTTGATAATCTCAAAGCGTTTGCTATCGACTTGCTGGGGCGCTTGCAAAATATAGCGCCCATCGACAAACACGGCGGCCTTTTTGGCCAGCACAACGGCCGAGCCAGCCGAGCCATCAAAGCCGGTTAGATATTTCAAACGCTCATTGGCTGGCGGCACATATTCGCCTTGAAATTCATCCTCGCGCGGCACAATAAAGCCGTCGAGTTTGCGCGCGGTTAATTGCGCGCGCAGCTCTTTCAGCGTTTGGGGGCTTCCGCCAAAACCATCATCGTCAAAACTTTGAAACATGCTCATACTCTAACGCTTCAGGCACAGGCTCGTCCATGCACCAATTATCTTTTGCCGCTCTATCACAAAACCCTCGTCCCGATACCGCGCGCTCACACGCCGCGCTTGTTCGTTCAGCAATCCCGACAGAATAACCCGCCCGGTGTCGCTGACATGGGCTTTAAAATCAACCGCCAAATCCACCAAAGGCGCGGCCATAATATTGGCAAAAATCACATCAAAACGGCGCCCGCGATAGGCCGCTTGCTGCATGCCCAAAGCGGTAAAGGCCTGAATGCGCGGGGTAACGCCATTGCGCGCCATATTGCTTTTTGTCACTTGCACGGCCACGGGGTCGTAATCGCTGGCCAGAATTTCCGCGGTCGAGCCGAGTAATTTCGCCGCCGCAATGGCCAGCGTGCCAGAGCCGCAACCAATGTCGGCAATGGTTGCGGGCGTGTAGTGTTTCACCAAATCGACGAATAAATGCAAGCAGCCTTGCGTGGTGCCATGGTGGCCAGAGCCAAAAGCTTGCCCCGCCTGCATCTCAACATTGCGCCAGCTGCCAGCGCGCGCGCTATCGTGGCTGCCGTGTAAATATAAAGGCGCGATCGCAATGGGCGGCAGATTTTGTTGATTTTGCGACACCCAATCGCGCTCTGGCACAAGCTCTAGCGTGGCCACGGCATCTTCGGGCAATTGCAAAAGCGTCAAATCGGTCTTGTCTTCGAAATAAACCCCGAAGCGCCAATCGCCCTCTATGTCGTGTTGGGTCTCTAACGGATTGTCGATTTTCTCTGACGCCCAAATGGTTGCGCCAAACAGCTCCAAGGCGGCTTCGGCTTGCAGCATATGGGCGGTAATGAAATCCAGTTTCCAGACTTTGGTCATGCCCGTAGCGCTAGGGCTTCTCGACGTAACTGTCGAGAACTTTCTTGGTTCCCGCTTTTTCAAACACCACAGTCAGCTTATTGCCTTCGATGCCTTGAATGCGCCCATAGCCGAACTTCTGATGGAAAATCCGCTCGCCGCGCTCATAGTCGCTATCCGATAAAGTGGAGGGGGCGGTTTCTGCGCGGCCATTTATCGTGGAGCTATTGCCGCCATATTTTTGCTTATTGGCTTGGGCGCGTTGCCAGCCCGGGCTGGTGTAGCTGGAGCCAGAAAAATCATTGGCGAAACGGCTTTGGGTCGCCAAAGCGGCGCCCTCATGGCTGTTCTCGGCTACTTCGACATTGTCCATCGGCAGCTCATCGATAAAGCGCGAGGACAGGGCAGAGTTCCATTGCCCATGGGTGCGCCGATTGCCAGCAAACGAAATCGTCGCGCGAATTTTGGCGCGCGTAATGCCCACATAGGCAAGGCGGCGTTCTTCTTCCAATCCCTTATCGCCGCTTTCATCCAAGCTGCGTTGATGGGGAAACAGACCTTCTTCCCAGCCGGGCAGAAACACGGTTTCGAATTCCAAGCCTTTGGCGGCGTGCAAAGTCATAATCGAGACTTTGTCCTCATTGTCATTGGTGGCGGCTTCCATCACCAGCGAGATATGCTCGAGATAGCCGGTCAGCGTTTCAAACTCCTCCATGGAGCGCACTAATTCTTTCAGGTTTTCCAATTTGCCAGGGGCGTCGGGCGATTTATCGGCCTGCCACATGGCGGTATAACCGCTTTCGTCGAGTATCAATTCCGATAATTCCGTATGCGTCATCGTATCGACCAGCGAACGCCAATGGGTGACGGCGCGCACAAAACCAGACAAGGCGCGTCGCGCCGCAGGCTTTAAGTCTTCGGTATCGATAATGTCTTCGGCCGTTCGAAACATCGAGCGGTTTTGCTGGCGCGCGGCTTGGCGAAGCGTCTGCAGCGCCACTTTGCCCAAGCCACGGCGCGGTTTATTGCAAATGCGTTCAAAGGCGAGGTCATCATCGGGCTGTGCGATGAGGCGCAAATAAGCA